>JBFMGU010000316.1:0-11382 GCA_040752415.1 Myxococcota bacterium | reverse complement strand
ACCACCACCACCACGACCCGCAAGGCTCCCGCCAAGACCACCACCACCCGGCGCACCAGCACGGCGCGCAAGGGGGAGGGGACGAGCACGGCGCGTCGGCCGCGCGGACGTTCCACCAGCGGCGCGCGGGACGGCTGAGCGTCCTTCGCGGGTCACCTCCAGAACCGCTTTACACGGGCGCCCCCGCTGGGTCAGTGAGGGCGCCCGTTGTTTTTCCCCCGTTGTGATCTGCCCTGGAGGATTCCATGTCGAACCGAAGCGCACTTTCCGCGGCCATTGGTGGAATGGCCCTGGGCGCCGGCCTGGCGGCCGCCACGCTGGCCACCGCGCAGCAGGAACCCCCCGGCGCCGTGCTGGTGCCCCAGCCCACTGGCCCCGCCGGTGGCGCGCCGCGCGGCCTGCCGCCGGACATGCAGCGCCTCTACGTCACCGCGCTGGCCGCCGACACCTTCGTCACCGTCAAGGACCACGGGGACAGCCAGACCGTCTCGGTGTTCAAGATCGACGCGAAGGGCATCAACCACCTGACCCACAAGGCCAAGTTCTTCTACTGAGCCGCGCCCTGCTGCCCCCGCCGGCCCAACCGCCCCGGAATGGCGGGTGGTCCCGGAAGCTTCGTCCTTGAACAGGCGTTCAGGTCGGGGTACATGGGGCGCCGTCCGCGAGCCCGGGACCTTCCCGGGGGGAGCGGAGCAGGCAGACAGAGATCCGGCCGCCGGAGTGCTGGCCCAAGCGAGCAGCGGGCGCGGGAAGCGTTCGCCACGGGACGAGAGATGATGACGAGCGAGAAGGAAGCAAACCTTGAGTTGGCGGTGGCGTCCATTGTGAAGCAGTTTGGCAAGGGCGCCATCATGAAGCTGGGCGAGGCGGAGCTGGCCGCCCAGGACGTGCAGGCGCTCTCCAGCGGCAGCGTGGCGCTGGACATTGCGCTGGGCATTGGCGGCTACCCCCGCGGTCGGATTGTGGAGGTGTACGGCCCGGAGAGCAGCGGCAAGACCACGCTGGCTCTGCACGCGGCGGCCATGGCGCAGCGCGAGGGCGGCGTGGCGGCGTACATTGACGCGGAACATGCGCTGGACGTGGGCTACGCGCGCAAGCTGGGCGTCAAGACGGAAGAGCTCTTGATCAGCCAACCGGACACCGGCGAGCAGGCGCTGGAGATTGCCGAGCTGCTGGTGCGCTCCAACGCGGTGGACGTGCTGGTGGTGGACAGCGTGGCCGCGCTGGTTCCCAAGGCGGAAATTGAAGGTGAGATGGGCGACCAGCACGTGGGTCTGCAGGCCCGCCTGATGAGCCAGGCGCTGCGCAAGCTGACCGGCACCATCCACCGCAGCAACTGCCTGGTGATCTTCATCAACCAGATCCGCATGAAGATTGGCGTGATGTTTGGCTCTCCGGAGACCACCACGGGCGGCAACGCGCTGAAGTTCTACAGCAGCGTGCGCCTGGACATCCGTCGGGTGGGCGCCATCAAGAAGGGCGAGGAGGTCATTGGCAACCGCACGCGCGTGAAGGTGGTGAAGAACAAGGTGGCGCCGCCGTTCCGCGAGGTGGAGTTTGACATCCTCTACGGCCAGGGCATCTCCCGTGAGGGCGACCTGGTGGACCTGGCGAGCGAGGCGCAGATCATCGACAAGAGCGGTGCCTGGTACAGCTTCAACGGCGACCGGATTGGCCAGGGGCGCGACAACGCGGTGGTGTTCCTGAAGGATCACCCGGAGGTTGCCTCGTCCATCGAGCGCACGCTGAAGGAGCGCGCGGGCCTGAAGGTGGCTCCGCAGGCGCAGGTTGCCGCCAACGGCACGGACAACGTGGTGCCGATGGAGGAGGTGGAGAAGAAGGGTCGTCGCAGCCGCGGCTGACCGTTTCTCCGCACAAGAGTGGCCCGGGTTGTCGGGCGCGCCAGGTCCCACCCTTTCCTGGCCCGCCCGCCAACCCCGCCGAGGCCCCTTCCCCGCCACGCGTGGGGGAGGGGCTTTTGCGTTGTGGGGCGTTCCCGGGAGCGCCGCTTTTGAAACGCTCTTGGCTCCCGCCAATGAGATTGGCAGCCAATGAAAAGCGTACGTCCTGCTCGCCACTGGCCTGCGTCGCCGAGTTGCAGGACTGACCCTGGAAGAATGACGTGCGGCGGCTCGGCGAGTACCCCAGTCAGTCCTTGCGAAGTGCGTCCGCTCGCCGAGTGGTGAGCAGGACGTAAGCATATTCATTGCCTGCCAATCTCATTGGCGGGAGGCGAGAGAGCCGCAGCCCCGGGAAGGCGTCGTGGGCCGGGCATCGCCACGGGCAGCGGCGCGGCCGTGGGGGCTTGTTGGCTGCCCTCGTCGAGAACGTCAGCGGTGGGTGGGACGGGTCACGGGTTGCCGGGCGGGCCGGAAGTCCTCTATCCGGGGCGGCTTCTCGCAGGGAGCGGCGCATGAAGAAGCTCATCAACGGCATTGTGGAGTTCCGACGGACAGCGCGGCCGGAGGTGCGCAAGACCTTTGCGAAGCTGGCCCTGGGGCAGACGCCCGACGCGTTGTTCGTGGGGTGCTCGGACAGTCGCGTGGTGCCCAACCTCTTTGCCTCCACCGACCCGGGCGACCTGTTCGTGATGCGCAACGTGGGCAACCTCATCCCACCCGCCGGCGGACCGCACGGCCTCAGCGTGGGGGACCTCTCCGAGGCCGCGGCGCTGGAGTACAGCGTGCTGCACCTCAACGTCCGCAACATCATCATCTGCGGGCACTCCGAGTGCGGGGCCATGAAGGCGCTGGTGGCGTCGAGTGTGCCGGAGGGGATGCCCAACCTGGAGAAATGGCTTGAGGCCGGGAAGCCCGCCGTGGAGCGGCTGCGCCAGGGACGCTCCCCCGACCCCACGCTCACCGAGCACAACCAGCTCAGCCAGATCAACGTGCTGGTCCAGATGGAGCACGTGCTGACCTACCCGGCGGTGCGCGAAGCGGTGAATGCTGGCCGGCTGGGCATCTTCGGGTGGTACTTCGACATCGGCCACGCGGATGTCTACGCCTACGAGCCCGACGAGGAGCACTTCGTCCTGCTCGACGAGACCGAGGGGCAGCGGTTGTTGGCGCGCATGCGCCAGTGACCGCGTCCGCGAAGTCAACGCGCCCGGGGCCACGATGCGCTGTGCGCCTTTCCAGGCGGGATGGCGGTGCGGGTGTTGCTCTCGCGCTGGCGTGGGCCAGGCCGACCGACGAGCCCTGGGTCCGTCGGGAAACTCCCAAGAGGAGCGCGGTTCGGCTGCCCGACACGTTTACGTCGTCAGCGTCGTGTTTCACCGGTTACCTTGGTCAACCCGAGCGGGCGCCGCTGTCATCTCGTGACGACTCAGTGAGCCAACGACGCCTCGGTGAGCTGGATGTTGCGCCACGCACCTCGTCGGAAGCGCCACAGCAGCACGCCGGCCAGCAGCGCCACGTAGATCACGATCCACCACAGCGCCGCGTTGTGGTTGCCGCCCGCGCGTACCGTGAGCAACGAGCCCGGCGCCATGATGGCCCACGCTGCCACGATGCGGGCCCAGAGCGTGAAGGTGGTGTCGCCGGCGGCGCGCAGGCTCTCGGCGAGGGCGGTGGCGGATGCGTCGAAGAGCTGCCACGCGGCGGCAATGAACATCATCTGCGCGCCAATGCGGACCAGCTCCCCGCTCTCCTGCTCCGCGCTCACGAAGAAGCGCATCAGCTCCGCCGGCGCGACGAGGTAGGCCAGTCCCACCAGCCCCTGCCACCCGGCCGCCACCAGCACGGTGCGCGCCACGTGCATGGGCACCAGGTCCTTGTGCCCCGCGCCAATGGCCTGACCGACGAGAATGGCCCCCGCGCTGCTGATCCCGAAGGCGGGCATGAAGGCAATGGAGTTGAGCTGGATGACCGCCATGAGCGCGGCCAGCGGCGTGGTGCCCAGGCTGGTGAACACCACGTTCATGAAGAACGAGAACGCGGCGAACTCGAAGAACCAGTTGAATCCCGACGGGATACCAAAGCGCAGCATGCGCACGAACTCCGCGCCGTTCAGCGAAGAATCCACGCGACCACCCGGCACGCCCTTGCCCTTCCAGAACATCCAGAACAGCACGCCAAAGGCGATCACCGTGGAGATGGTGCTGGCCCACGCCGCACCCGCCACGCCGAGCGCCGGCGCGCCCAGCTTCCCGAAGATGAGCACCCAGTTGAAGAACACGTTGAGCACCATGGCCAGCACGCCCGCCAGCATGGGCACCCGCGTGTTCCCCATCCCGCCGAAGTAGTTACCCAGCGCCTCCATCCCCACGGCGGCGAAGCCGCTCAGCAGTCGGATGGTCAGGTAGGTGGCCATCAGCTCCCGCACCCGCGGCTCGTAGTCGAACACCCCGAGCGCCTCGAACGTGAACGGCGCGCTGGCCAGCGAGATCAACCCCGCCACGAGGGAAACCCCCAGCCCGTACCAGCCGTAACGTCGGGCTCCGGCGTGGTCACCCTGGCCACAGAGCTGTGAGGCAAAGCTGGAGACGATGAACACCGTCCCCATGGGCAGGATGAACAACGAGAACGAATTCAGCGCGCCCGCGCTGGTGGCCGCAAGCTCCGCCTCGCCGAGCTGGCCGACCATGGCAGCGTCGGAGAAGCCGATGACGGCCTGCGCCGAGCGCGAGACCACCACCGGCCAGGCGAGGGAGAGGAGTTGGCGGAGCTCCGCGGGATTGAGCAGCGTCGACACGACGCGGCGGTGTAGCACACTCCGGCCCGCGCGCCCGCATCAACGACGTGTTCGCAGCGGCACCGGCGCAGCTCGAGGCGCAGCGTAGACGAACGACTCCGGGACGCGGAGGCGCATGCCGGCGGGGATGTTGTGGATGTCGTCGAGACGGTTGAGGCGCTGCACCTCCGCGGCGGCAATGCGCAGCCGGGGCTCCGGCACCCCGCGACCCCTAAGCAGCTCGAAGATGGATTCACCACCCTTGACCTCGATGCACGTCGTCATGTTGCGCCTCCTGGCCGTGGACGCCGCCAGGAGAGCAGCCCCCATGCCAGCGGCGAGGTGCTGGGAATTCCACGTGAATCCGGGAGCGGCGTGGTGGCGTTGTGCCCGTTGTGCTCAATCCGTCCTGGCGGCAGCACCGTCCGGGCGCAACAGCAGCACGCGGAACGTTTCCAGCGGTTCACCGCCAGGGCGGCGTCGTGTCACCTCCGCGCAGCTCTCCGCGCGAGCGTGGCCGTGGTCGCGGGCAATGGTTTCCACGAGGTCTGGGGTGGCGTCGGTGGGGCGGATGAGCAGGACGGCGTGGGACGCGGTGGCTTCCGGCAGGAACGCGTAGCGCTCACCGCGGTGGGCCGGACGGACGGGGAGGTCCCGGCCGAGGTGGAACTGCATCTGCGCCGTCTCGTAGCGCTTGTGGCCAAGCACGACGGCGGTGCGCAGACCGCGCTCGTCCAGGCAGTGGCGCACGGCGGCGGCCACGGTCTCCCAGCCTTCGCCGCGGGCGGTGATGTCATGCGTCGACGGGAGGAAGGGGCGCGGCACGTACGCGGCGGCGCCGAGCAGCACGATGAGCCCGATGATCGTCGCGATTCGCGCGCAGCGGGGAGCGAGCAGGGCCACCACCGGAGCCGCGCCGACCCATGCACAGGTCACCCAGTTCACCTCGAGCGGGTGGCGCCACGCGAGCGTGGTGAAGATCACGAGCGGCACGGCGCAGGAGAAAGTGAGCAGGCGGAAGGCGACGTCATGGGGCGCGTGACGTCGTGCGCGCCAGGCCAGGACGAGACCCACCAGCACGGCAGGCGTCACCCCCGCGGCCTGTCCGGCCACGAAGTCCAACAGGGAGAGCAGGCCCGTGACGTCGTCACCGTGGCGCGGGCCCAGGCCGAGCTGGAAGCGGAAGGAGAGCCAGTTGCGTTGCGCGTTCCACACCAGCACCGGGCTGAACACCAGGAGCGCCACGACGAGGGCGAGCCAGGGCCAGAGGTCGCGCAGCAATGATCGACGACGCCACAGGAGCAGCAGCGCGAACGTGGGGAACAGCAGCACCGCCATGTACTTGGAGAGCAACGCGACACCGGTGGCGAGACCCGCTGCGAGCCACGCTGCCGGGGTGTTGCGCTGGAGCGCACGTTGGAAGGCGTGCAGGGAGGCCGCCCACGACGTCAGCAGCGGCGCGTCCGGCGCGATGAGGATGAACGACAGCGCCACCGACGGCAGCGCATTCACCAGCACCACCGCGTGCCACGCCACGCGTGCGCCCACGACGTCACGGGTGGATGCGAAGACGAACCATGTGAACGGGAGCGAGAGGAGGAGGATGGGGAGGCGGGCCAGGAGCGGGTCGGGTGGCGCCCAGGTGACGACGGGCGAGACGAGCCACGCGACCAGCGGTGGGTGATCCAGGTAGCCGAGCTGCGGATGCTGGGCCCAGGAGAAGTAATAGGCCTCGTCGAACGTCAGACCCAACGAGCCGGCCAGCACCACGCGCAACACCATGAGCACGACGAGAACCCACGGCATGCGCGAGTCCGTGTCGTCGGGACGCGAGGGAAAAACCGACCGTGCAGCGACCGGCAGCGCGCCGTCGCCGTTCTGCAGCACTCGCATGGGACCACCTGGGCGATGTGCGCGGACGGAAGAGCAACGGGCATGCCACGCACGTGCGCGCGGGTACGGGACACCACGTCACGACGGAGAATGCCTGTGTGGTGAGGGAGTGGAGGTGCGGGAGAAGATGTCGGTGTGAAAGCGCGACACACCCGAGTGCGCCGCGTGGTCACATGCGCATCAAGGGCAGGTGGCCAGCCCGGTGATCCAACGCGAGATCAGGTCGACGGCGGGCTGGTGCACGCGCATGGTGGCGATCTGCGGCATCCCGTTGGGACGCTGGTTCATGCGCGTGTAGACCTTGGAGGTACCGGGGCTGCCGGCGACCACGCGCTCATTGAGACAGAGACCGGTGTCCGCCAGCGACGTGTCCATGCGCAGGTCCATCAGCGGGTTGTTGCCGTTGGGGCGGTGGCAGTGCGCGCAGTTGGCATGCATGTACGAGCGCACGCGCGTCTCGACGGGCTCACGGGTGTCCCAGGGGCTGACGAGGCGCGGTAGCGCGTCGGTCTCGTCGGAAGGCAGCGTGGCGCCGAACAGCCCCATCTGCTGGAAGACGCGGACCTGGTTGCCCACCACGTCGCCGTAGTCATGACCGATGTTCAGCTGGTTGGTCTGCAGGCCCAGCGCCTGCCCCGCGACGTTGTGACAGACGAGACACTGGTCGCGGCTGGGGAACGTATGCGTGTGCGTGGTGAAGGAGCCGCCGTTGGCGACGGGATAGTCGCGCGTGGTGGGGACGTTGGCGAGCAGCGTGCCGTCGGTCTGGTCGGCGTTCCACAGGTAGCTGTAGCCCTCCCACACGCCGACGCTGCGGCGGACGAGAAACCGTGTCTCCACGATCTTCAGCGCCTTGGGATCTGCGAGGTCGATGGGGACGAGGAACTCCTTGATGAGGATGGTGCCCTCCGGGAGGTCCCACGAGCCGGTGTCCACGTAGCCGATGGTGGCGTTGCCCGGCAGCGCGATGAAACGACGCTTCTCCGCCGCATCCGACCACAACGCCGACGCCACGTTGTACGGAATCACGCCGGGCGCGGGGATGCGGTTGGCGACGTCGGTGTAGCAGCCGGTGGCGCTGATGGTCTGCGGGAAGGTCCCGTCGCCGGGGGTGCCGGGGAGCGCGCAGGTGAGGTTGATGGGTCGCTGCGGCGCACGCGGATAGAGCACCCCGCCGTTGAAACGACGCACCAGTGTGTGCTCGCCCTGCTGCGCGTCGGTCTCACGCCACAGCACCGACGGAATGCCCCGGTGGTCCAACGTCACTCCCCACGCACGCGGCGCACCGACGGGAGCATCCGCCAACGCAGGACCCAGGAAGCGCCACGAGGTGCCCGTCCAACGGGCCGCGTAGACCGCGTCGCGGAACACACCGGACTCCTCGAACACGATGGTGACCGCGCCGTTGGCGCCGGCGGCGAGGCGCGGGTTGGTGGTGTTGTCGCCGACCTCGACGTCGAGCGGACCGCCGAGGGGCGCCCAGGTGTCCGCCTCCAGGCGCGCGGCGTAGACGGTGTGCGTGGTGAGCGTGTCCCGCTCCTGCCAGGCCACGAGGATGCTGCCCTCGTCGTCGGCCGCCACGCTGGGTGAGGAGCCGTCCTGCGTGAGCGAGTCCACCGGACCACCGCCGAGCAGCTCCCAGCCCTGGCCGGGCGAGCAGCGCATGACGTGCACATCCGAGGACGCATCCTGCACCAACACCGGCACCACCAGCTCGCCCGACGTCGTCACCGCGAGGGAAGTGCGACCCGTGGCAGCAGTGGCAAGTGCGTCGCAGGGAGGCGACCACACGCCGTTGATCGCGGTGCTCACGTGGACCTGCACACCGTCGAGCGTTTCCTCGTGCCAGGCGAGGTGCACATTCCCGACGTCGTCGACCGCCAGGGCCGGGGCGTGCGCGGCGAACGCGCCATTCGCGTTGAGCGTGGCGACACCGAGGGGATCCCATTCCGCGCCGTCCCACTGCGCCACGTGCAGCTGCGCGGGCCCCACCCCACCCGTCGCGTCCACCCACGCCACCACCGGGATGTCCGTGACGACGACGACGGCGGGTTCCCACGCTTCCGTCCCGGCGGCATTGAGCGCCAGCCCCATGGGCTGCCACGCGCCGTCGACGAGCTGGGGCACCTGCAGAGCGCCGTCGGAGGTGGTGGCGGCGGCGAGGATGGTGTCGTCGGAGAGGAAGGCCACGGCAACGTCGGTCCACGCGGGTGTGTTGGCTCCGCCGGGCTCCTGCCACACCGGGAGCGTGAAGAGCCAGGAGAATCCCTCGACGGGATTGCCCAGGTTGTCCGTGAGCTGCGTTCCCAACGTGGCCACGACGCCTAGCGGCACCGCCGGGTCCTCCGTGAAGGCGGCGCGCAGGGTGCGTCCGTCGTCGGACAACGACAGCATCTTGGCGAGCGGTTGACCGGAATCGTCGGTGAGCGTGAGAGCCGCGTCGGTGAGGCTGCTGGCCATGATGGGTTCGTCGAAGGTGATGACGACGGGGTCGCGCGCGTAGGCGTTGTTGGAGTCGAACTCCGGGACGTACCTCACGACGTCCGGTCCGCTGTGGTCGACGACGATGATCACCGGGACTGAGGTGCCCGTGGAGACGCCCAGCAGCCCGCGCGCGGTGAGGACGTGGTTGCCTTGCGCCACCGCGCTGGTGTCCCAGCTGAAGGTGAAGGGCGGGGTGAGCGTGGTGAGGACGTTGTCGTCGACAAGCAGGTCCACGGTCTCCGCGGTGGGCGTGGTGTCCACGGTGATGTCGACGGAGTTCCCCACGCGCGCCAGGTTCTGCGGCGCGGTGATGATCACGGTCAGCGGGCTGCCGCTGGAGGAGCTGCTGGAGGAACTGGATGACGAGCTGGCGGAGGATGACGAGCTGCTTGCGCTCGACGACGATGACACGCCGCCGCCGCTGGAAGAGCTGGAGGCACCGTCGCAACCGGTGCATTCACCGTAGCCGCTGCCGTCCTCATGACACGACCGGGTTCCCTGTTCCCCGCCGGGGCATTCACACGTGGCCTGCTCTCCCGCGGTGCACACCGTCGACGAGGACGTGGAGCTGGTGGCGGAACAGCCCAGCAGGTTGATGGACAGCGTTGCCACTGCGGCAGCCGCTGCAAAAACTCCCCCGCGCGTCATCAGCAGGCTCCACGGAATCCAAGCGGAATACTGCCCGGTAGCATGCCGCGAAATTGCTCCGCAAACGTTGCGTGGCCCGTCCCACGACGCAGCGCACCGAGGGGCCCGACCGTGGTACGAGGCGCGCCCATGGCAGAGCAACCGAAGAAGACCGGTTACATCACACCGGCGGGCTATCAGAAGCTGGCGACGGAGATGGACCACCTGACGCGGGTGGAGCGTCCCAAGGTGGTGCAGGAGGTGTCGGATGCCGCGGCACAGGGAGACCGCTCCGAGAACGCCGAGTACATCTACGGGAAGAAGCGCCTGCGTGAGATCGACCGGCGGCTGAACTTCCTGCAGTCGCGCCTGGACGCCGTGCAGGTGGTGGACCCGTTGGACCAGAAGAGCCGTGACACCGTGTTCTTCGGCGCCACCGTGACCATCGAGGATGAGAACGGGAAGCGGTCCACCTACGTCATCGTCGGGGAGGACGAGATCGACACCAGCGGTGGCCGCATCTCCTACAAGAGTCCCATGGCGCAGGCGCTCATCAAGAAGAAGGTGGGCGACGTGGCCACGGTGCGCCGGCCGGCGGGTGAGATCGACGTGGAGATCGTCGAGGTCCGTTACGTGCGCATCACCTGAAGGGCACGCGCCAGCGTGGCGAGCATGGCCTGCGCGGCGTCCTCCAGCGTGTCACCGAAGGCGATGATGCCGTCCTCATGGCCCGCCATGGAGAGCACGCGGGTGCGTCGCAGGTTGGTCTCCCGGTGCAGACGGGAAACCTCGTGCGCCATCTCCGGCGTCCCGTAGTCGACGTGGGGCGCGGTGGTGGGGAGGCCCAACGCCTCCGCGGCGCGCCAGATGACCGGGCTGTGCACGTGCACCACGGCGCGGATGTCCATGGAGAGGTCAAAGATGGTGGCGTGGGTCATGGACTCCGACGAGGGCAGGATGCTGCCGCGGCTGCGCACGGTGTTGAGGAGCACGTCGTAGGACTCCACCACCGCGTAGTCCGCGACCTCGAGGACGGGCCTCCCGCCGGTCTGCGTGCCGGTGACCAGGAACGGCCGCGCGCCACGACGACGTTCATACGGCGGAAGACGCACGCTGAGATTCCCGAAGCCCGCGCCGTCGTAGCGCTTGGGGTCCTGCCCGATGAGGCGGAGGTCCGTGAGGATGTCACGCCACGCGTTCAGCGCGCGCACCAGCGACGGAATCTCCGCGTCCTGCAACGGCGCCTTGCGGTGCTCCGCGTGGAACTTGATGACGCCTTCCTGGATCTTCACCACGCGTCACCCGTCGACCCGGCTCGTCGGCAGCCTGCGCACCACCGGAGCGTCGGATAAGACGGAAGCTGGGGCGGGGTCAATTTCGCCGACGGACTTCTTGACGCCCGAGCACAAGGACGCCTAGCACAACGCTCCACTCCGACGAGGAACCATCATGCCCAAGATGCTGCCGGCTGGTCGCGCTGCGTGGCCGCTCCTCATTGCCAGCGCCATCCTGTCGTCCGCGCCCAGCCTGCGCGCCGACGAGCCACCGCCCCTGGACGTGTCGTCCCCCGCGCCCGCAGATGCTCCCGCGATGGAACCCGCGCCCACGGAGACCGCGCCCCCTGACGACGAGGCGAACCCTCCACCGGACATGGCGGCGGCAACCCCCACGCCCGCGCCCCAGCCGAGCACCCCGGCGCCCGAG
>JBFMGU010000315.1:0-11448 GCA_040752415.1 Myxococcota bacterium | reverse complement strand
CTCGTCGGGAAACTCTGCGTGCTGGCTTCTCCGCCCAATGGGATGGGCGCGGCCGGCACCTTGGGAGTGCGGTCTGAAATACCGCTTTGGCCGGAGCTGTTCGGGCTCAACCGGAGTCTTCCAGATGCGAAGGAACTTCTGGCCAGCTACTTAGCCCCTACGGCTGCGGCGCCGACTCACGCCCTGGATCCTGGCGGTGCGAGTCCCCCCGCGGCCCTTGCCGTGACGACGTTAGCTGACCGGGTAGTACTAACCCCCCACGTTCAAGCCGTTGCGCTCGGCACGCTTTGGGTCTGGGGCCTTTTTTTCTCGACGGAAAACGTCGCGCGTTCACCGATTGCCCCTTCCCCCGGCTCGGTGACGACGCCCACGTGATCTCCCCGCCATCTGCTGATCCGCATCACGTGGGCGACGGGGGGAAGGGGGCGAGCGAGCGCAACGGCTTGAACGTGGGGGGTTGGGTGTTCGTCGGCCACGCCGAAATTCGCACGAAGTTTCCGAAGCAGCTCTCAGCGCTTCTTCTTCCCCAGCCGGCGCATCAGCTCGCGCAGCTCGTCGCGCATGCGCGTCACGGCCACCAGCTCGTTGCGCAGGTCGGTGGCGGCGCGCTGGGCCTCGGCCAGGGCGCGGATGAGGCGGTCCGCGGCATCACCGCCGGTGGGAGCGCTGACCGCGCGCGGCGGTCTCCCCCGACGACGGTGGTGCGCCTCCCGCACGCTGGAAGGCGTGAGCGCCGCCCGACCCTTCCCCTCGGACCACACGTAGCTGCGACCCTCTTTGCGTGAGCGCAGGATGCCCTTGCGCTCCAGCCGCAAGAGCATGGCGCGCACCGCGGCCGGCGAGAAGGCAATCTTGAACTCGTCGTGCATGCCCTTCTGCAGCGCGTCCACCATGGCCGGACCCGCGCCGCCGGTCGACTTCAACGCCCGCAGCGCCAGGGCGCGCAGCATGGTGGGGTCCTTCTCGATCTGGCGTGTCAGCGCGGTGGCGGCCTTGGCGCGCGCAATCTCCTCGGCGGGACGCTTGCGACCCTTGAGGCGCGCCCGTTTCCCGCCCTCGGCGGGACGGGTCACGCGCTCGGTGTCGTCGGGTGGCGGGGGTGGCGGGGTCGCGGTCTCGACGGGAAGGGGGCTGGCGTTGGATTCAGGGGTTTCCGGATTCATGGTTCTTTCCAGTTCAGGCCGCACGGCTGGGCGCCGAGAGACCGCCAAAGTACGTGGCCAGGAACTTCTCCACGCGCAGATTCACCAGCTCCGGCAGCTCAATGGGCGCGGTGTGGGTGCCGCTGGGCACCATCAGCATCTCGCTCTGCGGAATGGCGTGATGCATCTCCTCGCTCAGCCACGCCGGCGTGAAGGTGTCCTTCTGGCCCGCCACCACCAGCGCCGGCACGTCAACGCGGCCAAGGTACTCCCGCGCGGAATGCCGGCTGGCGTGCCCCAGCATCTCGATGAAGAGCAGCGGGTCCACCTGGCTGATGTGCGTGAAGTACGGGAACATGTCCGCGCGCTGGATGAGCTGCCCGTTCACCTCCCCGGTGAGGATGGCAACGCGGTAGGCCAGCTCACTGTCCAAGAGACGTCGCCACACGCCGCGGGTGATGCCCGGCCGCTTGTGGAACACCCGGCGGATGAGCGGCAACGCCACCTCCATGGCGCCGTGTCCGTGGAACGTGGACAGCGGGCGACCGTAGCTGCCGCACACCAGGACCAGTCCCTGCACGCGGTCGCGGTGGCGGTTCCACGTCTCCAGCGCCACCTGCACGCCCATGGAGTGGCCGCACAACACCGCCTTCTCCAGCCCCGCGTGGTCCATGACGCGGATGGCCTCGTCGGCCAGTCCCTCGATGGTGAGGCGCTGGCTGGGACGGGCGAGCCAATCCGG
This sequence comes from Myxococcota bacterium, assembly GCA_040752415.1. Taxonomy (GTDB): domain Bacteria; phylum Myxococcota; class JACRCW01; order JACRCW01; family JACRCW01; genus JBFMGU01. The sequence goes on along the minus strand of JBFMGU010000315.1, from coordinate 9,564 downwards.
GGGCGCGGGAGAGCGGCCGTGGCCCGGGTAGTTCCACCGCACCACGCGGTGACGGTGTCGCGCGTGGTTCACCAGGTGCTTCCACGCGTACTGGTCGCAGCCAATCCCGTCGAACATCATGAGCGCGGGACCGCCGCGGCCCACGGTGTTGTAGTGCAGCGGCTGTCCGTCGTGACCGGTGGCCTGCGCCTCCCGGAATGCGCCGTCACCCATCAGCGCGCTCTGCGTGTTGCGGGCCCGGGCCTTGGGCGCGCCCCGACGGGGATGCACCACCTCGTGCACGAAGCGACGCAGGATGGTCTCCCCCGCGCGCGTCTCGCCCACGCCGCGGTGCAGCTTCTTCCACGCGCCGCTGCCGCGCTCCCCGTCAATGATGCGACCGCGCTTCTGGATGTAGCGCCGCATCACCTCCGCGCTGAGCTCCGGGTGGAACTGCACGCCGTAGATGCTCTTGCCCAGCCGCATGGCGGCGCAGCCATCCTGCGCGGTGCGCGCCAGGATCTCCGCGGCGGGCGGCGGCTCCAGCACGGTGTCGACGTGGGTGGCCTGCGCCCTGAAGGTGGGGAAGAGGGGACCGAGCACGGGGTCGGTGCTGCCGGGCTTGGTCATCACCACGTCCACGGTGCCAATCTCCCGGCCCGCGGGATTCAGCTCCACCCGTCCGCCAAAAGCCTTTCCCAGCAGCTGGTGGCCAAAACACACGCCGAGCACCGGCAGGCCCAGGTCGGCGGCTTCCCGGATGGCGGTCACCGCGGTGTCCATCCACGGCTCCCACTGCGTCACGGAGGCGGGTGAGCCGGAGATGATGAGCCCGTCGTAGTCGCGCACGTCGGGGACGGGTTGGCCCTGGAAGACCTTGCAGTCGTGGAGCTCGGCGTCGCCCTGCAGCGCGGACTTGAACCACGCGTCAAAGTCACCGTGATCCCGCGCAATCTCCTCGAAGGTGGCGCCAGCGGAAAGCAGAAGCAGCTTGGGGAGTGCCATGGCGCACGGACGTATAACCCCGCGGAGGGACGTGGGAAAGCCTGGCCCGCCGTCACCGTCGCAGAAGCTTTCGTTCGCGCTAGGATGGAGGCGACATGCCTGCCTCCCCCTCCCGGCTCCTCCCGGTCCTGGCTGTGCTGTCCCTGGCGTTGCACCTGGGCGCCTGCGTGCAATGCGACGAGAACGAGGTGCAGCGCAACAACCGCTGCGTGCGGCTGTGCAACGTGGACGCGGACTGCCCCGGCGACCAGCACTGTGAGACCGGGGAGTGCCGGCCCGGTGCGCCCGAGACCGGGTCGGGCGGCTCCTCCTCGCTGGGGAGCGGCAGCAGCAGCGCGGCATCCGGGTCGTCGACGGCGGGCTCGTCGTCATTGTCATCGTCGTCGTCGAGCGGCGGCGCGGCGGCCACGTCCACCTCGTCGGGGGTCGGCACCGGCGTCTCGTCTGGCAGCAGCAGCGGGAGCGCGTCCTCCACCGCGTCCGGCTCGTCCGGCACTGTGTCCTCCTCGTCGAGCGCGTCCAGCAGCGCGTCGTCCGCGTCGTCGTCGTCGAGCGGGGGGCTGCTGGAGATCGCGGACATGACGCCGACCACCGCGTTGCAGTGGGACGGTCCGGTGGTGTTGAGGGTGGCGCTGCGGCAGGCCTCCGCCGACTGCGCCATCACGTGGAACAACACCGCGTTGCCGACGGAGGACGTGGGCGAGCGGAACTACCAGGCGGAGCTCAGCAACGTGGAGCTGGCCGGCGCGGGGAGCGTCGCGGTGTCCATGAGGTGCGGGACGCAGCAGGCCGAGACCCGGCTCTTCATCGTGCGACCCACGCCCGCCGCCACCACCTGGCACCTGGCCAGCGGCTACACCGCGGAGGGGTGGAGCACCCTGCTGGACATCACCAATCCCACCTCGGAGCCCACCGGGGTGACGCTGACCTATTACACGGACCTGGCGAACATGCAGGTGATCCGTGATGTTGCCGTGCCGGCGCGCACGCACCTCAGCCTGGACCTCGCCGACGCCTCCGTGGGCCCGAACACGACCTATCCGTTCGCCACCCGGGTGACGACGGAGCAAGTGCCGGTGGTGGTGTCGCTGCGCACGCTCCACGCGGGAAATGCCGTCGGGCACGGCACGGTGGGGTCGCGCAACGCCAGTACGCGGCACCTGTTTGCCACCGGGGCCAACACCTCGCAGACCACCACCTACGTCTCGATCCTCAACCGCTCCGGGATGACGGCGTCCCTGACGCTCTACCAGCGCGTGGGCAGCGCCACGACGATTGAGCAGCAGGACACGGTCCCCGACGGGGTGCAGGTGGAATGGGGCGTGGTCCCGACCGAAGCGGTGGCGTGGCTGGAGGTGATCTCCGACGTGCCGGTCTACGCGCAGGTGCAGGAGGTGGGGAGCGGCTATTCCCTGGAGCTGCCCAGCGAGGCCACGGGGAGCGCCTACCAGGTCATCGCCAGCTCCAGCACCGCGTATGGCTTCGAGGCAGACCTGCGCATTGCCAACCCCAGCGACGTGAGCTCCTCCGAGGTCACCGTGACCTACCTGCCGATCACCGGTTCCCCCACCACGGAAACCGTCACGGTGTTGCCGCGCGCGGTGGCGGTGCTCACGGCCAGCACGCACGTCAATGACCCGGTGAGCGACTTCTGGGCCGAGCTGGTGGCGACGGAACCTGTGGTGGCCTCCGTGAAACTGCACCGCGCTGGTGAGGACGTCACCGCGCACGTTGCCCGCGGCACACCCGCCACGGACCTGATGTTCCCCGGGGGCAGCACCGTCTACCCGTGGGTCACCTACGTCGACGTCACCAACCCCCAGGATGTCCCCGCCGACGTGGAGCTCCGCATCTTCCCTGCCTCGGAGCCGGCGCGGCAGCACACCTTCACGCTGGCGCCGCGCACGCTGGATTCCATCAATGTGATCGACGACGTGGGCGTGGTGGCGCAGCAGTTCGGCGTGGTGGTGAACGCATCCGTGCCGGTGGCGGGCTACCTCTTCGTGTTCAACGTGGACGACGGGACCACGGTAGGCCTGGAAGCCATCTACCCGTGAGGCGCTGCATTGCGCCCAATCCCTGCGCGTGCCACTGACGGCGCCATCACTGCCAGGGACCCGCATGACCTACGACGCCATCTTCGACGAAGCCTTCCGCAGCCAGCCACAGGAACACAGCCTGGAGATCACCAGCGTGGAGGGCACCGTGCCCGGCGACGTGGACGGGACGTTCCTGGCCAACATCCCCGCGCTGCTCAAGGTGGGCAACGACGAGCTCCACTTCTTTGACGGCCACGGCATGATTGCCGGCGTGAAGCTCTCCGGCGGCAAGGCGCGTTTCCAGAGCCGCTTCGTGAAGACGCCGGTGTACCTGGAGGAGGTGGCCGCGGGCCGGCAGACGCGTCGTCGCGTGTTCACCAACCATCCTTCCCGTCTCAAGAACGTGTTCAACCTCAAGTTCGCCAACCCCGCCTCCCACGACGTGTACGTGTGGCGCGGGAAGATCCACGCCACCGGCGACAGCGCGCACTTCCAGCTGGACCCCCGGAGCTACGACACCGTGGGCCAGGAGCGCTGGGGCCTGCCGGAGAAGCACCAGATGTGCCTGATGCCACGACGGGATGAGCATGCGCGGCGCCTGGTGTGCTTCAGCATCAAGCCCGGACCACCCGTCGACGAAGTGACGTTCTTCGAGCTGGACGAGCAGGGCGCCGCGCACCACCACGTCAGCACCAGGATGCGCGCGGCCCCCGCGTTCATCCATGACCACGCGTTCAGCGAGCACCACTACGTTGTCGTCGAGAACCCGGTGAAGATGAACCTGGGCGCGGCGCTGCTGGGCACGCGGCCCACCTACCTGGGCTTTGCGTGGCAGGAGGGCCAGGCCCCGGCGCTGCACATCCTTCCGCGCGGCAAGGGTGCGCCGGCTCCTCGTCGGGTGGACCTGCCCGCGCACGTGCGCACGGTGTTCCACATCATCAACGCGTACGAGGCGGATGGAAAGCTGGTGGTGGAGCTGCCGGCGGTGCTGGCGCCGGTGCGCTTCCACGCGCTGTATCCGCGCAAGCACCGCGAGAGCATGGGGCTGCAGCCGGAGGGGGAGCTGAAGAACGTGGTGCTGCGCTGCATTGTCGACGTGGAGAGCGGCGCGCTGCAGACCGAGGAGCTGGGCAGCATGCTGGGCGACCAGCCCGAGGTGAACGGCGCGTGGCACGGGAAGAAGGCGCGTCACGCGTACCTGCGCACCCCCGCCTCCGACGGGAGCGAGCCCGATCCGAGCGCGCTGCTCTGGTGGCACGGCCTCACCCACCTGGACCTGGACAGCGGTGCGCACCAGACGTGGAGCGCGGGGGCCATGCGGTTCTGCGGGCCGCCCTCGTTCGCGCCGCGCCAGGGCGCCACCGAGGAGGACGACGGCTACCTGCTGGCGCACGTGCTGGATGCGCGGCGCAAGACCACCGACGTGGTGATCCTGGATGCGCGCGACGTGAAGAAGGGCCCGGTGGCCACCTTGCACCTGGGCCAGCAGCTCCCCGGTCCCAGTCACAACGCGTTCTACCCGGGGTTGTGAATCACGTTTTCTCGTCGGAGTGCGGCACGGCCACCGGCTCTCCCAGCGGCAGGCGCAACGGCTGACAGCGCGCTCCGCGCTCCTTGAGGATGGTGGCCAGCTCGTCGTGGGTGCCGCGGTCGGTATAGGCCACCTGGATGAAGCTGGCGCCGCCCGCGGCGTAACCAAAGGCGTGGCGCGCGCCCAGCAGCTCCGCCGCCTCCGCCGCGTCGGAGGGGCCGCCGCACAGCTGGATCCACTCATTGCGCTTCTGCGCGGGAATCCACAGCGCGTAGAAGTTCCCGTAGCCGTAGCCGGGCGGCATGACGTGGCTCTCCGCGCAACCGCCCACACCCAGCAGCGCCAGGTCCACGCGGAACTCCTGCGCCAGCTTCCGGTACACGTCGGTCATGCCGTGGCTGTCGGCGTTGAGGTAGACCGTCAGCTCCTCCGACGTGATGAGATAGGTGCGGCAGGGCAGGGTCAGTCCCCAGTCCTCGCCGTGGAAGGGCGCGGCCACCACCGTGACGTCGCCAAGCCGGATGCGTTCCCACGCGTCCACCTCGTGCACGTGGGTGAAACCCAGCAGCTCCACCAGCGCGCGCAGGTCCACCTGGTAGGGCCGCTTCACGTCGGTGCGCGGGAGGTACACCGGCGTGGCGGGGTCCAGCTGGTAGAGGGCGTTGGGGTTGAGATGGTCGTGGTCGCCGTGGGTGATGAGCACCGCGCTCAGCGGGCCCAGCCCCAGGCCCCACGGCGGCGTGTCGGTGCGCGGGCGCGCCGGGATGCTGCGCGGGTGGAACATGGGATCCACCAGGATGCGCTGGCCCGCGCTCTCGACGAGCACCGTGGCGTGCCCCAGCCAGCTGACCTGCGCGCGCCCGTTCCACGACGGAGGCGGCGCGGCGGGCTCCAGCAGCCCCAGGTCATGCAGCAGCGCGCACAGCTCGCGGGAGGGCCCGTCCAGGCTCTCCACGTCGTGGCGACCGTTGAGGCGCCAGAGGAGGTTGCGCAGGAGCGCGCCGTGCTCCGCGCAGCAGCCCACCGCCACGCCGTGGGTCTGCTTGTCCATCTCGTTGACGCCCAGGTGCACGCCCACCAGCTCCGCGCCCCGCAGTGAGCCCAGGCGCGGCATGAACGGGATGGGCCCCACCTCGTCCTTCCGACGCACCGCCGGCGTGGGCCACACGTTGCGACGCAGCGCCATCCGTCCCCGCAGCGGCCCCGACGGGGAACCGGTGAGATCCTCGCGCGGCCGGCTGCGCGAGAAGTAGACGAGGTTCTCCTGCACCAGCCGCGTGAGCCGCGCGTGCGACAGCCCCGCCTCCGCCGCGGTCTGCCACCGGTTCAGCGCGCACAGCGCCCGCGCCTCCTCGCGCGAGAGCGTGGTGGTGGTGCTCCCGCCCTGGCGCTGCGCGGTCACCCGCACCTGGTCCAGCCCTCTGCAAGGCCACAGGCGCAGCTCCAGCCCCACCGCGCGCCGGAACGTGGCCTCCCGCGGAATCTCCGGCGACGGTGCCGTCTCCGCTGGCGTCCGACGCGCAAGCCACCGCTTCCAGAACATGCTCCCGTTCTAGCCCCCCGTCCGTTGTGGGCCCACCCGCTGTCGCGCCCCTACCGCGGCGGTGTGGCTTTTCGGGAGTCCCGTTCTGGGCCGTGTGGCGGGTTGCCTCGTCGGAGCGCGCGGGGGCGGAGTGGCCCAGGTGCGCGCCGCATCAGGTCTTTTGTGCCCCCAACGGGCGGTGCGTGACCTCGGGCACATGGCGTGCACCGCGACGCGGCGCTTTGGGTCCCGGCGCTCGGCCCGCTTTCGGATGCGCTCGCGCTTTCGAACTCGCACCGGGACCCACGACGCATGGCACCACCGTGCGTTGGTCGTGTGACGTCGGGGAAACGCGCGCGAAGCCTCAGAAAACTGCGTTGGTGCCGGGCCGCCGAACGCTCTAACCTGCTGCGCCAAGAGCCCACGCCGGGCTGCTGCGCAGCGACGCAGGCGCATGTGAGCAACGACGAGATGGTTTTGTTGAGAATGCGTCCCCGGCCCGCCCCACGTGTGGCGGGTCGCCCCGAGGAAGCCAGTCCACGTGGCCGCGTGCTCGTGGTGGAGGATGACCCGGACGGCAGTGCCATCCTGGACGAAGCACTGACGAATGCGGGTCACCACGTCAAAGCCGTGCAGAGCGCGCAGGAGGCGCTGGCGGAGCTGACCGCGCAGGAATTCGACGTGGTCCTCACCGACTTCAAGCTGCACGGCATGGACGGCATTGAGCTGTGCGGCCGCATCAGTGACAGCCGCCCCGACGTGCCGGTGATCCTGGTGACGGGCTACGGAACGTTGGACGCCGCGGTGGCCGCCATGCGTGCGGGCGCCTATGACTTCATCACCAAGCCCATTGATCCCGACGGCGTGCTGTTGGCGGTGCGTCGCGCGGTGCAGACGCGCCAGCTCAGCCAGGAGGTGCGGCGGCTGCGCCAGGCGGTGGCGGAGGTGCAGGGCTTTGGCCAGATGATTGGCCGCAGCCCGGAGATGGTGAGGCTGTACAACCTGCTCAGCCAGGTGGCGGACACCACCGCTTCCGTCGTCATCACCGGGGAGACCGGCACCGGCAAGGAGCTGGTGGCGCGCGTGCTGCACCAGCGCGGTCCCCGCGCCAAGGGGCCCTTTGTGGGCGTCAACTGCGCGGCGCTGCCGGTGAACCTGCTGGAGAGCGAGCTGTTTGGCCACGAGAAGGGCGCCTTCACCGACGCCAAGGCCAAGCGCACCGGGCTCTTTGTGGAAGCCAGCGGCGGCACCATCTTCCTGGACGAGATTGGCACCCTGCCCCTGGAGCTGCAGCCGAAGTTGCTGCGCGCGCTGGAGGGTCGCACGGTGCGGCCGGTGGGCAGCAACCAGGAGGTGCCGTTTGACGTGCGGGTGATTGCGGCCACCAACGAGGACCTGGAGACGCTGGTGAAGACCGGCAAGTTCCGGGAGGACCTCTACTTCCGCATCAACGTCATCCACATCAAGATGCCGCCGCTGCGCGCGCGCGCCAATGACATCCTGCTGCTCGCGCAGCACTTCATCGACCAGTACAGCCGACGCACCGGCAAGCGCGTGACGGGACTGAGCAGCCCGGCGGCGGAGCGGCTCCTCTCCTACGAGTGGCCCGGCAACATCCGCGAGCTGCAGAACTGCATGGAGCGCGCGGTGGCGCTGACGCAGTATGAGCTGCTCACCGTGGAGGACCTGCCGGAGAAGGTGCAGGACTACAAGCCCAGCCGCATGGTGCTGGACGTGGAGCGCCCCGACGACCTCATCCCCATGGACGAGGTGGAACGGCGCTACATCCTGCGCGTGCTCAACGCCATGAAGGGGAACAAGGCGGAGACCGCGCGCGTGCTCGGCCTGGACCGCAAGACGCTGTACCGCAAGCTGGAGAGGTACGGGGAGCTGGCGCACAAGCAGCACGTGTGAGGCGGCTGACGCCGTCGTCACAACGACGCCGGTTGACGCCATCCAGAGGTGGTGCCGCGCGGTCCGCATCGGCTACGTTTCATCCATGTCTTGGCGTGCCGGGGTCGTGGGCCTCGTGTGGGTGGGCGCGTGGGTGGCCGGCTGCCTCGTCAATGCCAGCTACTCCTGCGCTTCCGACGCCGACTGCACCACCGGCTACCTCTGCCACGACGCCGTCTGCCAGGTGGCCTGTAGCGATGCCTCGGAATGCGCCGGGGGGCAGCGGTGCGACCGCGTGTGCGTCGGCGACGACGTTACCGCCAGCTCCTCCGCAGCATCATCCTCCTCGAGCAGCAGCCTCTCCTCCAGCGCGTCGTCGTCGGGGGCGCTGACGACTTCGTCCTCCTCCCCTTCGAGCGGTGGGGCCTCCTCGGCGCCATCATCCTCGAGCAGCTCGTCTTCCTCGTCGTCGTCCAGCAGCAGCAGCAGCTCTTCGGCGACCTCCAGCTCGTCGTCCAGCAGCTCGTCTTCGTCGTCATCGTCATCGTCGAGTTCCTCGTCGTCCTCCAGCTCGGGCGGGACGATGGACGGGGATGGAGACGGCTTTGCGGATGGGCTGGACAACTGTCCCGGGGAATTCAACCCCGCCCAGCACGACGAGGACCTGGATGACGTGGGAGACGCGTGTGACAACTGCCCCGCGGACCACAACCCCGACCAGGGTGACGCGCAGGAAGGTCCCGTCGGTGACGGCGTGGGCGACGCGTGCGATCCCCGACCCACGCAGGGCGGCGACGCCATCCTGTTCTTCGAGCCGTTTGCAGCTCCGCTGGATGTGTCGTGGCAGGTCTCCTCTGGGACGTGGGAGGTGGCGGAAGATGTGCTGCGCTCCAACGCCACCGATCTCCGCGGCGTCATCCAACGGCCCCTGGCGGCCACGCGCTACATCGTGGAGAGCACGTTCACCTATGACGCGCGCACCACCGGCTGCTTCCTGGGACTGAGCGGCGCCGGCGTGGTGCACCGCGTGGACGACGAGAGCAGCAACGAGTGCGTGCTGGTGGACGTGCCCAACCAGGGCGACCTGATCGTCGTGGCGATGTACGAGGAGGATACCCAGCTCTACAACCAGCAGACGGGCGGCGTGTTCATGGACCTGGGTGGTCGCTACCGGGTGCGCGGCATCCACGCCGCAGAGGGGCCCGACGCACTTCGGATGCGCTGCTCCTCCCAGGGCGTCACCATCGCGGACAACGCCTCCTTCTACGACGAGACCACTTCGTTCGTGGGCGTCTCTCACGCCTGCACCCAGGCCTCCTACGAGTACGTGCTGGTCTACACGCTGGGCGCTCCCTGAGGTGTCCCGCATACCTGCGTCCGCGGGTAATACTACCTGGTCAGCTGACGTCGTCACGGCAGTGGTCCGCAGGCGCTCGCGCCGCCGGTATCCAGGGCGTGAGCGGACGCCGCAGCCGTAGGGGCGAGGCTTTTCCACGTCGTGGAAGCGGCGAGAGCGGAAGGAAATGCCTAGCCCGGGGGCAAGAAGTGAATCAACGCGTCCAAGAAGAATGCGCCCCGGTTGCGCAAGTGGCGTC
>JBFMGU010000314.1:0-11600 GCA_040752415.1 Myxococcota bacterium | reverse complement strand
AGTCCGAAAGGACGCCCGCACCCGTGCCACGTCGGGGAACGTGCCGGCCTGTCACAAGAGCGAACGCTGCCGGCACTTTCGGACTGCGGCATGAAGTGCCGCTTTCCCTCGGAGTAGCGGGCGCCCTCTGCCAGACGGAGGCCAAGCGGCGTGACAACTTCAACGCGAATCACTGTAAGTTGGTCGTTACATGGCCCCATTGGGCTGCCCCCTCCGCGCCAACGCATGTCACGATAATCGTGACAAATGTCATGATAATCGTGACATGACGTCACGGAGTTGGTGAGCAAGACCCTCTCCGGTGTCCCCGTGGTCACGTCAGCACTCAGCGACCCGGTCCCGCCCGAACGCTCAATCCCAGTCCGCGTAGCCCCCGGTCGTGGCGCCTGGGCGAGGACGGCGGGTGATCACCGACGTGGGTCCGCGCTCCGCTTCACCCTCCAGGCCGCGCAGGAATTCCTCCAGCTCACGACGGGTGGGCAGCCCAGCCATGGCACCCAGCTTGGTGGTGGCCAGCGCGGCGGCGGCGTTGGCCCAGCGTGCGCCCTCCTCCCACGGCAGCTCCATCACCGCGGCCACCGCCAGCGCGGCCACGAAGGCGTCGCCCGCACCCGTCTGGTCCACGCTCTCGACGGGAAGCCGACCCACCACGCACTCCCCGTCGGGCCACACCAGCAGGTTCCCCTCCGAGCCCGCCTCGATCCCCACCACCGGCACACCCTTGCGCTGCAGCGCTCGCGCCGCCCGACGCGCGGCGGTGAGGTCGGTGATGGCAATGTCGGTGAGCGCTTCCGCTTCCGCGGCGTTGGGGCGGATCACGTCGACACAGGAGAGCAGCAGGTCGGAGAGCGGGCGCACCGGCGCGGGGTCCAGCACGGTCCGCGTTCCCGCCTGGCGCGCGTGCAGGAGCGCGGCGGTCACCGCCTCCACGGGCACCTCCAGCTGGCAGAGGAGCAGGCGCGCCTGGGAGATGAGCTCGGCGGCTTCATGCACGCGCGGGGTGGCGAGCGCGCGGTTGGCGCCGGGCACCGTCATGATGGTCTTGCCGCCCTTCTCCCCGACGAGAACCAGGGCCACGCCGGTGGGCGCCACCGGGTCGCGCGCCACGTGCTGGGTGTCCACGCCCTCGCTGCGGAGCCGGTCCAGGATGATCTCCCCCGCGCCGTCCGCGCCCACGGTCCCAATCATGGCCACGCGCGCGCCGAGTCGTGCCGCCGCCACGGCCTGGTTGGCGCCCTTGCCGCCGGGCGCGGCCTGGAACGCGTGGGCTTCCAGCGTCTCCCCCAGCTTGGGAAGCGTGTCGCTCTTCATGAGGTAGTCGTAGTTGCACCCGCCCACCACGACGATGTCCCAGCTCCTGTGCGTCACGGCAACACCCCATAGGCCAACGCGCCTAAGTGCAGTCTAACCATGGCGAATGGCGGAGCCGGCGTGTGTTGCCGTCCCCGCTGCCGTCACGCTCACGGAGACAGGCCGGGTGCCCCGGGGACGGCGGCCCGGGGGCGTGGGCCCCTGGCGCGCAGCAGCTTCAACAACGACTCCGCGGCGGGCCCGGACGAGGCGGGGTTCTGGCCGGTGACGAGCAGCCCGTCGACCTCGACGTGGGGCGCGAAGTCCGGGGCGCGGGTGAAGCGGGCGCCGCGCCGCTGCAGCTCATCCTCGAGGAGGAAAGGCACCACCTTGTCCAGCTGCACCGCCGTCTCCTCCGAGTTGGTGAACCCCGTGACGCGCTTGCCCTTCACCAGGAAGTCTCCGTCGGGAGCGCGGACGTTCAAGAGCGCCACCGGCGCATGGCATACCGCCGCCACCGGCTTGCCCTGTCGCACCATGGTCTCCAGCAACCCGATGGAGGCGGGATTGTCGGGGAGGTCCCACATGGGGCCGTGGCCGCCGGGATAGAAGACGGCGTCATAGTCGGTGGCGGTGAGCTCGTGGAGCTTGTGCGTGTTGGCCAGGTCGCCGGTGGCCTGCGCGTCGGCGCGGAAGCGGCGGGTGGCCGCGGTCTGGTTCTCGGGCAGCTCGCTCTTGGGGTCCAGCGGCGGCTGTCCGCCCTGGGGCGAGGCAAGCACCAGCTCCACGCCCGCATCCTTCAGCGCGCAGTAGGGCGCGGCGAGCTCCTCCAGCCAGAAGCCGGTCTTCTTGCCGGTGTCACCGAGACGATCATGGGACGTGAGAACGACGAGGACCCGCATGTCAGCCTCCACCAAGGCGGAGCGCCTGGCTCATGAGGAGCGGCCAGCGGAGCAGAAGCACGTCGCTGGGGGCGTCACGTGAGGCCGGAAGGTACTCGCCCTTGCGGGGGATCTACCTGGTCCGACGGAGGGCGCAACGCGGCCCCGCGGGACGGCACGGACCCGCGCGAAAGACCCGCCGCCACGACGGAGAGGCTCAGTTGGGAAGCTGCAGACCGTTCACGCTCAGGACGATGTGCTCGATGTCCTCGGGCGTGAGGTCCGGGCGCACCGGGAGGGAGAGGACCTCCACGGCGGCGCGCTCGGTGTTGGGCAGGCTGTCGCGGTAGCCGAGCTCCAGGTAGTAGCTCTGCTGGTGGATGGGACGCGGGTAGTAGACGCCCACGCCCACGCCGCGCCCGGCCAGCTGCTCGACGGCCGCGTCGCGGCCCTTGGGAAGACGGATGGTGTACTGGTGGAAGACGTGGTGCCGGCCGGGCTGCTCGGCGGGAAGCCCCACGCCCTTGAGCCGCTCATTGAGCGTGTGCGCGTGCTGACGACGCAGGTTGTTGCGCGCCTCCAGCTTGCCCAGCTGCGCCAGACCCAGCGCGGCGTGGATGTCCGTCATGCGCAGGTTGAAGCCCAGCATGCCGTGCTTGTAGCGCTCCACCATGCCGTGGTTGCGGATCATGCGCGCGCGCTTGGCCACGTTGGCGTCCTGGGTGGTGATCATCCCGCCCTCACCGCTGGTGATGTTCTTGGTGGGGTAGAACGAGAAGCAGCCGGTGCCAAAGCTGCCCACCTTCTGACCGTGCACCGCCGCGCCGTGCGCCTGGCACGCATCCTCGATGAGCACGAGGTTGTGCTTCTTGCAGAGCGCGCGGAACGCATCCATGTCCGCGGGGTTGCCGTAGAGGTGCACCGGCATCACCGCCTTGGTGCGCGGCGTGATCTTCTGCTCCACGCTGGCGGGGTCCAGGTTGTAGGTGACGGGGTCAATGTCCGCGAACACCGGCCGCGCCCCGACGTAGAGCACGCTGTTGGCGGAGGCAATGAAGCTGAAGCTGGAGGTGATGACCTCGTCGCCGGGGCCAATGCCGTGGGCCAGCAGCGCCACGTGCAGGGCGGCGGTCCCGCTGGACACCGCAATGGCGTGCTCCACGCCCACGTCCTTGGCAAAGGCCTGCTCGAACTTCTCCACCACCGGGCCCTGGGCCAGCATGCCGCTGTCCAGGACCTTCATCACGGCCTGCTTCTCGTCGTCCGAGATGATGGGTCGGCTGAGGGGAACGTTGCGATGCGCGGCGTTGGCCATGGGACTTCCTCGAGGCTCCTGGCGGGGGGGCGGCGCCAGGGTGGCGGGCTTCTAGGCACCGGAAATGGCACCCGTCAAGACGCGCGGGCAGCGGACAAACCGCTGATGGGACGGATGAAACCAGCCTCGGTCTCCGCTCGCGCCCACGACGGAGATGCCCGTGACGGGGTCACCAGATGCAGGTGAGTCCCGCGCACCTGGGGAGCGCCTGGTCCGCGGTGACGAGGGCAAGCTGGTGGCGCAGCGCCGTTGCCACGAGGATCCGGTCAAAGGGGTCTTTGTGGCGAGCGCCGTCCTGGTTGGTGAGCACGAGCGCGTCAGACTCCGCGGCGTCGCGCCAGGTCACCGGGAGGACGTGGATGCCTCCTCGCTCCAGGATGTCGTCGAGCATGGCAGGCGCAACGCTGAACGCGGCCGTTCCCCGTCGGACGTGCATGGCCAGTTCCAGCCCGCTGATGGCGGACGCGTACAGGTAGCCGGTGTTCGAAGTGATGGCCTCCCGCGCTCGCTCGCTCAACGGCGAGGGACCTCCCATGAGCGTGGCGAGCACATGGGTATCCAGCAGCAGGCCCGGCATCAGAAGTCCTCGGGGCGCTCGGTGAGCTCGTCGAGGGGGATGCCGCGCAGGAGGGCCTCAGCATCCGCGCGAATGCACACCTTGTGGAGCGGGCTGTCCTTGTCGAGGGGGTTGGGTGCCGGGGGCAACGCGCGCAGCTCCGCCACCGGTTTTCCATTCCGGCAGATCCGGACGGCCTCGCCGCGCTCAACCGCGGCCAGGAGCTCGGACAGCCTGTTCTTGGCCTCGTAGACGTTCACGCTGATCATGGGCCTAGCCTAGCCTGGCCAGGTATGGCCAACAAGCCCGGACGTCGCTTTTGCCTGCGATATCAACAGGTTGGGTGGCCCGGGCGGCTCAGCTGCCGTCCAGCATCACCACCGGCTGACCTTCCACGCGCTGCACGCGCATGGGCACCCCAAACGCCTCGCGCAACACCCCGGGTGCCAGCGCCGTCTCCCAGTCGCCCTGCGCGAGCAGGCGGCCGCGGTGCATCACCACCAGCTCGTCGGAGAAACGCGCGGCCAGCGCCAGGTCATGCACCGCCACCACCACCGCTTTCCCTTGCGCCGCCTGCGCGCGCAGCTCCTTCATGACGTGCAGGGCGTGACCCACGTCGAGCGCACCGGTGGGCTCATCCAACAGGAGCACATCTCCGCCCTGGCAGAGCACGCGCGCCACCAGCACCCGCTGCCGCTCGCCGCCGCTCAGTGTGCCCATGCGCCGGTCCCGGAGCGCGCTGACGTCGGTGCGCGCCAGGGCGTCCTCGGCCCAGCGGATGTCGTCGTCACCGGGCAGGCCCCAGGCCCCCAGGTGCGGCGCGCGACCGAGCAGCACGGCCTCCAGCGCGGTGAGATCCTCGTCGGGGAGCTCGGACTGGCCCAGGCTGGCAATACGCAGCGCCGCGTCGCGACGGGAGACGGCGTGCAACGGCGTGTCGTCGAGGAGCACCGTGCCCTCGTGGGGAGCCAGGATGCCCGCCAGCACCGAGAGCAACGTGCTCTTCCCCGCGCCGTTGGGACCCACCAGCGTGATGACGCGCCCGCGCTGCGCGGACAGCGTGACGCCGGAGAGCACGGCCGTTCCCCGACGGAGAACACGGACATCCCGCGCCGAGAGCACCGCGCTCATGCGCCCCCCGCGTGCGCACGCAGCTGCTTGCGCAGGAGCCACAGGAACGCCGGGGAGCCCAGCAGCGCGGTGATGGCCCCGACGGGGAACTCGGTGCCCCACACCGCGAACAGGCCGCGACTGAGGGCGTCGCACACCACCAGCATCCCCGCGCCCACGAGGCCACTGACGGGAATGACCAGGCGCGCGTCGGCGCGGCCGCCCAGGCGTACCAGGTGCGGCACCATGAGGCCCACGAAGCCAATGAGCCCGGTCACCGCCACCACGCCCGCCACCACCAACGACGTGGCAAGATACGCGGCACGACGCGTCCGCTCGACGGAGACACCCAGGCGCGCGGCGGCTTCGTCACCCTGGGCCAGCAGTTGCAGCCGGCCGGCCATGGCCACCAGCACCACCGCACCGACCCCGACGTAGATCGCGGTGACGCCCACCACCGGCCACGGCTCGCTGGCCACGCTGCCCATGAGCCAGGCCAGCAGGCTCTGTGCCGTCTCCGCGCTGACCACCAGCTTGAGCACGCTGACCAACGCCGCGCAGAACGAGTTGAACACCACGCCACAGAGCAGGACGCTGAGCGCGCTGGCCCGCCCCGCCGCGCGCGCCGCCGCGTAGATGAGCAGCAGCACCAGCAGCGCGCCGAGGTAGGCGCCCAATGGAACCGCCGCGGTGCCAAGCCATCCCTCGTGCAGCGTGCCCAGGACCCGCTGTCCCACGACGATGGCCAGCGACCCGCCCAGCGCCGCGCCGCCGGACACCCCGACGATGTACGGGTCGGCCAGGGGGTTGCGCAGCAGGGCCTGGAGCGCCGCACCGCTCATGGCCAACGCGGCGCCACACAACGCGCCGAGGAGGACGCGTGGCAGGCGGGCCTGCTGGAGAATCAGCGCAGCGTCGGAGGAGCCCCCCAGCGTGGTGAGATCCGCGAGGCGGAAACCCTCCGGTCCCATGCCCAGAGCAAACGCGGTGCACACCACCAACACGCCCGCCGCCACGACGAGCGCGAGGAACAAGGACCGCGGCGTGAGGGGACCCTGGGCCATGGGGAGCGCCAAGGTGACGGCAACCCGCCCGTCGGTGCAAGGGCTAGCGCAGGTACTCGCGCAATTGCTGGTAGGCGCCGGCCGGAGGCGTATCCAACGCGTCCACCTCCAGCGCGCGCGACAACGCCGAGAGCGCCGCGGGGTCGCGCAGCACGTCGTGGAAGCGCGTGGTCAGTTCGCGCAGCTCACCCGCGCTCCGACGGGGACTCAGCGCCACGCCGTCATTGGGGCACTCCCGTGAGAAGCCCAGCGTGGTCAGCTCCGCGGCGCGCTCCCCGGCAATGTCCAGGAATCCCAGGCGCTGCATGGGCGCGGTGGGCGGGGAGGCAAACGTGGCCGAGACATCCGCCTTGCCTTCCAGCACCGCCTGCACGCACGCCGACGACGAGCCCAGGCATTTCTCCGCGACGAACACCTCCTCCAGTCTCAAGCCCAGGCTCTCCAGGTGCTTGCGCGGCAGCACGTAGCCGCTCATGGATTTCTCGTCGAGCCAGGCCGCGCGCAGCCGTTGCCCGCGCAATCCCTCCAGGGTCAGCTCCCGGTCCGCACGCGCAAACAACGCCGCCCGGTACGACGAGGTCCCCCCGCGCACCGCCCGCAGGATCACCCGCGCGCCGGCCTGCTCCAGCGCGGCGCCCACCAACGGTGGCACCCACGCCGCGTCCACCTTCCCCTCGAGCAGCTCATCCGTCAGCGCCTGGTAGCTCAGCGCAGCGCGCACCTGCGTGAAGCCCACTGGCGCCAGGGCCTGTCGCACGAAGGCCTGTTTGCCCAGCGTCCATCCCACCGACGGTGGCAACGCGAAAGTCCACCCCAAAGCCCCACCTCCGCCACAAGTCTCAACGCACCTTAGCCCCTGGCCTGACCCACGCCATGTCCGTCATCACACCCCGGGACGGTGGGACGGGCGCGTGCGTGATTCGCGCAGCAGATGGCGCAGGGAGCTGAGCACGCCGGCGTGGCGGTGTCGCGGGTCGATGTAGGCGGTGATGACGTAGAAGACGAAGTAGTACGAACGGCACGCGCTCCACTGGCACACCAGCAGCACCAGCGCCGTCTCCCACGAGGGATTCCCGACGAAGAGGTGCATGGCGGCAAGGAGCGCCAGCACGGCGAAGAGTGCGCCCTTGAGGACGAGGAGGGCGGGGTTGCGGATGTCGGCGAACAGTTGCATGCATTCCGCAAGTGCACCCACCGCGCCAACCGTGATTGCCGCGGGTGTCGCGGTGCACGTATCGTCCGCTCGTCGAGGAGGCGCCGGATGATCGAGCTGCTGGAGTTCACCTGTGGGCGTTGTGAGGCCGTCAACCGGCTCAAGACCGAGCGCATCCTGGCCCTGCAGGACAGTCCGAAGTGTGGGCGGTGCAAGGAGCCGCTGCTGCGTCGACTGCACGAGCCGCTCCTCAACCTCCCGCCCTCGGCGTACACGCACCCGCTGGACCGCGAGGCGTTGGCGCGGCTGCAGGCGGTGCCCGGCATCAAGACGTTCTTCAAGGCCATCATCAAGCACAGCCTGGAAGCGGACATGCGGCTGCAACACACCGCGAACTATCTCAAGGTGGAGGAGGACCAGGTTCCGTCGCTGTACCGGCGCTTCCGCACCGCGGCCGACCGCCTGGGTATCTCCCCGCTGCCCGACCTGTTCATCTACCAGAGCCCGGTGCTCAACGCGTACACCGCGGGGGTGGAGCGCACCTTCGTGGCCATTTCCACGGGGTGCCTGGAGCTGCTCACCGAGGAAGAGCAGATCAGCGTGCTGGGCCACGAGCTGGGCCACGTCCACGCGCAGCACATGCTCTACAGCACCGCCTCCCGCGTGATGGCCATGTTGGCGATGACCGCCGCCGAGGTGGCCTTTGGCGTGGGCACGTTGTTCCTCAAGCCGGTGCAGATAGCGTTGGCGCAGTGGAGCCAGGCCAGCGAGCTGACGGCGGACCGCGCGCAGCTGCTGGTGGTGCGCAAGCCGGAGGTGGTGCTGCGCACGCTGATGAAGATGGCCGGCGCCTCCCCCAGCGTCATGAATGAGCTCAACATCAAGGCGTTCATCCGCCAGGCGGAGAGCTTTGAGCTGATGCGCGACCAGAACACGTGGAACAAGCTGCTGGTGATGCTGCAGTCCCTGGAGCGCAGCCACCCGTTCTCCGTCTACCGCGCCAAGGAGGTGCTGGACTTCTGCGTGAAGGGTGAGTTCCTGGAGATCCTGGACGGGGACTACACCGCCGCACCGCTGGTGGCCACCGCGCCGTGCCCCCGGTGTGGCAAGCCGCTGGCCGCCGGCGCGTTCATCTGCGCGCACTGCGCCTACGGCACCGACGACGACGACACCGGCAAGGGCTCCGACCTGGGCGCCAAGATGGACAAGGGCTGGGAGGACGCGCGCCAGTGGTTCAAGAAGACGTTCATGAAGGAGGATGCGTAGGGGCCACCCTAAGACTAAGGGGCTGCGTCAGAACAAGATGCCAGTGGGGTTGCAGACGTCGTAAGCGGACCACGACCTGGAGTGCGGCGGGCCCTCGCCGCCCGGGCCAGCGCCGAGCGCGTTCACAGCGGGCCGAACAGCCCTGGGGCTCAATGACGTCGGGCGAGGCTCTGCCTCGTGGTGCGTGGACCCTTGACGGTTGTCCAAACCGCTCGACGCTGACCAGGGCGGCGAGGGCCCGCCGCACTCCAGGTCGTGGTCCGCTGGAGGCGGTCAGGACCAGATGGGCAACTTATCTCGACGCAGTCCCTAAGGCGTTGCGAAGGAAACGCTATCCGCGGACGTATTGGAGCGGAGCGTTGGAGCCCGCCAGCGAGGACTCCAGCGCGCGCGCCAGGCGTCGCACCTCGTCTTCCAACGTCAGGGGCAGACTCACCGTGAACGTGGTCCGCTCGCCGGGAAGGCTCTCCACCGTGATGCGGCCGCCGTGGGCCTCCACCAGCCCCTTGGTGATGTAGAGCCCCAGTCCCAGCCCGGCCACGCGGCCCGTGCGCGCCCGGTGCGTGCGGTAGTAGCGCTCGAAGAGGTGCGGCAGGTCCTCGGGAGGGATGCCGGGCCCGGCGTTGGCGACGTGGATGTGCGCGTGACCGTGGTGGGAGGTGGCCCGGAGGAGGATGGGCGTTTCCGCGGGGGAATACTTGACGGCGTTGGAGAGCAGGTTGGTGAGCACCTGGTCCATGCGCACCGGGTCCGCCTGGAGCGGAGGGATGAGTCCCTCGACGTGCTGCTCGATGGCGCGGCCGCTGGTGAGGCGCATGCGCTCGGCCACGTCGCGGACCAGGGCGGCCAGGTCCACGTTTTCGCGGCTGACGGTCATGCGCTGGGATTCCAGGCGGGAGACGTCGCTGAGATCCTTGACCATGCGATTCAGCGTGGTGGCCGCGTTGCGACCATGCTGCAGCGCGCGCAGTGCCACCGCGGGCAGCTCGGTGCCGGTGCGCCCCAGCATGTCAAAGGCCATGGTGATGAGATGGAGCGGCTGGCGCATGTCATGGGTGACAATGGAGCCCCACTCCTCACGCAGGCGCTCCAGCTCCTTGCGCGTGGAGATGTCCTCGACGATCCCCACCGCGCCCACCACGCGTCCCTGGGAGCACGTCACGCGCGACCAGCGGGCCACCACCGGGATGCGTCGCCCGTCGTTGCGCTCCAGGATGTGCTCCTCGATCAGCAGGTCCTCCTGGCGCATCACGTGCTCGAGGAGGCAGCCCTTGCAGGGATAGGGTTTTCCGTCATGTTGCAGCACGCGCCATGGGATGTTGCTCAGCGGAACCTCCGCCAGCCCTTGGGTGCAGAGCATCTCCCGCGCCCGGTTGTTGAGGTGCAAGCGTTCCGATTCCGCCTCCAGGTAGAGCACCGCGTGCGGGGCGTGGCCCAGCACCGCCTCCAGCCGTGCGTGCTCCACCTCCACCTTGCGGCGGAGCCTCCGCTCCTCGCTGTAGGCGCGCGCGTTGGCCAGACCCACGGCGATGATCTCCGCGATGGTCTGCGCGGCCCAGCGCTCGTCGGGGGTGGGAGGACGGCTCTCCGGGAGCACGTAGGTGTAGACGCCCACCAGGCGCTCGTGCGCGACGAGCGGAAGCGCGAGGATGGCCTCACCGGAGAGACGGGTGAGGAGCTCGCGCGCCAGCGCGTAGGACTCGTGGACCTCCGACTGCCCGAGCACGAGCTGGGGACGTCGCGTGGTGGCGGCCACCGCGGTCACTGCCGGGGTATCAAACGGGAGCACACGCACGCGCTCGGCGAAGTCCGCCGGGAAGCCGCGCTCCCCGAGGAGCCGAAGCTCACGTCGTTGCTCGTCGGCGGCAAAGACCACGGAACCGCGGGCGCCGAGCAGCTCACTGGCGTCGAGCACGGCGTTGACCACGGCGGTGACGTCCAGCTCCCGTGCCACCTGGGTGGCAATGCGCGCCACCACCTCCATGGCCGTGGCCGCCGACGCCAAACGGGCCGCGGCCATCGCTGTTTCCGCCGCCATGCTGGCCGCCTGCGACGCGGCCTGTGCCAGGCTGGGCGCCGCCGGGGAGTATGTGTTCTCGAGAATCTTCCTCACGCGACCTCCAACCCCACGCTCGCGTGCATAGCGTCGGTGGTCAGTCGCGTCATACCACACCGTCTCACGTCGCTGACTTCACCGGGTCTTGGGCGTGGCGCGCGGCGGAGGTGCTTGCAGGCCCCTTTTCATCATCGGGCGGAAACGGAAGCCTTCGGCGGAATCCGCAGCTGCGCGTGCGTGACACCGATGCACCGGTCCATCACCACCACCAGCCCACCCGCGGTGGCGCGGGCCGCTGCCTCCTCGTTGCGGATCCCCGACTGGAGCCAGAGCACCCGTGCGCCAATCTTCACCGCCTCGTCGGCGATGGGCGGCGTGTCCTCGGCGCGGCGGAACACATCCACGATGTCCACCTTCTCCGCGATGGCGTCGAGGGAGGGAACGGCCTTCTGTCCCAGCACCTCCGTCTCCCGCGGGTTGACCGGGATGACGCGATAGCCCGCGCTTAGGAGCTTCTTCATGATCCCATGGGACGGCTTCTCGGGATTGGAGGAAGCGCCAACCATGGCAATGGTGGTGGCCTGGGTGAGGACCTGGCGCAGTGTCTCGTCGGGGGGATTGTGATGGGTCATGACGGTTGCGTGGGTTTTGCTCGGCGGCGCGCCGTTCGACGGTCGTCGCGACATCTGGTGGAACCTCTTCTCCAGCTCCCAGGCGGACACCCTCGGGCCGTCAGGGGCTGCGTCAGAACAAAATGCCCAGTGGGGTTTGCAGGCGTCGTAAGCGGACCACGACCTGGAGTGCGGCGGGCCCTCGCCGCCCTGGCCAGCGCCGATCGCGTTCACAACGGGCCGAACAGGCCTGGGGCTCAATGACGTCGGGCGAGGCGCTTGGACCCTTGACGGTTGT
>JBFMGU010000313.1:0-11674 GCA_040752415.1 Myxococcota bacterium | reverse complement strand
TCGTGAAAGTGGTCCACGAGGGCAGGGCTTGGTGAATTTCCAGGTGCAGCCTCGGCTGCCGGCGATACCGACGGTCGCCTGATCCGCATCACGTGGGCGGTGAGCGGGTGTGGGGAAGGGGGGCGAGCGAGCGCAACGGCATGAACGTGGGGGGTTAGGTGTTCGCCGGCCCCGACGGATTGGGCAATTTGTGGGCACGCGCGGAGGCCCCACCCACGACGTGATGGAGGATCACGGCGACACCAAACAGGGCACACCCACCGAGCTGGTGCAGCACGGCAAGCGGGATGGGCACCATCCACAGCAGCGTGGCGACCCCGAGCATGAACTGCACCACCACCGCCACCAGCAGGCCATCCAGCGCACGCTTCACCCGCGTGCCGACGTCACGCCGCGCCCGCCACCACAGCGCGACGATGCCGCCCAGGAGCAGCCAGGCCAGGGTGCTGTGGAGGAACTGGACGGTGACGGGGTTCTCCACCAGGTCCAACCACCACGGCTGGAGGGTGAACGCCCCGTCGGGCAACCACTGCCCATTCATCTTGGGAAACGTGTTGTGCCCGAGGCCGGCACGCAGTCCCGCAACCAGCGCTCCCAGGATCACCTGCAGGTAGACGGCGCCGACGAGGAGCCGGGAGGCGGGCAGGAGGTAGCGCGGTGCGGGAGGAGGCGGCGCGGACGGCAGAGCGCTCAGCAGCGCGTCAAGAGTGAGACCGAGAATCAGGAACGCCATGCCGAGATGGGCGGCGAGTCGCAGGTGGCTGACGTCGGGACGGTCCACCAGACCGCTCTTCACCATGTACCAGCCCAGCGCCCCTTGCAGCCCGCCGAGCGCGAGAATCAGACCCATGCGCGCCGCGCGGCGTCCCCGCAACCGACCCCGCGCGAGAAGATGGAGCCAGGGCAACAGCACCACGACGCCAATCAGTCGTCCGAGCAGGCGGTGCAGGTACTCCCAGAAGTAGATTGCCTTGAAGCCGGCCAGGTCCATGTCCCGGTTGCGCAGGCGGTACTCCGGGTATTGCTGGTAACTCTCGAACGCAGCGATCCAGTCCGCTTCCGTGAGCGGAGGAGCAACGCCCATCAAGGGCGCCCACTCGACGATGGAGAGGCCGGAGTGCGTCAGACGGGTGATGCCGCCCACAACCACCATGGCCACGAGCATGCCGCACACCACCGCAAGCCAGGCGGCCACTCCGCGGTTGTCGTCGGATCCGGTGTGCACAGGGATGTTCATGGTGACGGGTGTAAAAGATGTGCGTTGCGCGGTGAAGCGGTTGGCGGTTCCCGCTGGCGCGAAGATGTTGCGTTCTCGTGGAGGTGGGCGAGTGCCTCGCCGTCAAATGCGCCGCCGCGCGAACAGCTTCCCCATGAAGCGCTGGTGTGCCGCGGTAGCTGGTGAAGATGTTGCGGAAGGATGGTTCGGGCCGAGGTGACGTGCGAGTCCTGTCGTCGGACCTGCGTGGTTCCCGCGCCCGGGCGGAGCTCCCGCGCCCCGCCGCCTGCGACCCAGCGGCCTCACCTCGCTTCGCCGCGCATCGTGGACGTGCGGCAGTCCCTTCCTGGTTACTGCACGAAACCGTACGCGATGTTGAAGTTCTGGAGACCAGGCAGCAGTTCCCAGAACTCGTTGCGGTCCATGCAGTCGTCGTACAGGTCTTCCCGCTGGGCGTAGATGGTGCAGTCGTTCACGCGGAGCTCCTGGACCTGATAGGCAATCTTCTTGAATGGAATACCCAGATTCCGCGACGCAAAGAGCTGCGCATACAGCGTGTCGCCCACCACGTAGGGCCGGTACGTGTAGTCGTTTTGACTGGGCAGGGTCATCCACACGTCGACGGAGCCGGAGGTGCACTGGAAGGTGATGCGCTGCGAGCGAACCTCCAAAGGGGTCGCGCCGCCCGATGGATGCACCAGGAGATTGGGGCACAGGCTGGTGGGATCTCCGGAGGCTCCGCACGGCGATCTCCCGTCCTGAATCGTCGTGACCACGCAATTCGTCTCGTATTGAACGGTCGCCAGGTATCGCGCCGAGGCCACCACGGCAATGAACAAGGACCCTACGGCAAGACCAACCCGGTACGCTTTCATGGTTGCACCCCAGGAAAGAAGAACTGCTTGGCAATGGTGACCACCTGCGCATCAAGCGGCGGCGCGCCACCTGCGCTTGAAGACGACGACGAACCGCTGGACGACAGCGACGAGCTGCTGGACGACGAGGAAGTGCTCGATGACCAAGACGAGCCTCCAGAGGATGATGACGACGTGTTGGTGCTGGACGCTGTCCCGCCTGTGCCGGATGAACTGCTTGCGGCCGCACCGCTCGTTGATCCGGAACTGGTGCCCGTTGTGGAAAGACCAGCGCTGCTGGATGACGCCGCGGACGAAGGGCTGCTGCTCTGGGCGGATGATGAAGCGCTGGAGCTTGAACCGGTTGCAGCAGCCGACGCGGATGAAGAGCTGGCGCCGCTTGACGACGACGAAGAGCTGCTCGTCCCCCCGGTGCTTGATGCGCTGGTGGTGCTTTGCGACGACAGACTGACCGCGCTGCTCGAGGAAACCGATGAGCTGGCGGTTGCGCTTCCCGTGCTGCCGGCGGAGGAGGTGCCGCTTGACGACGAGGAAGACAACGACGCGCCGTTCTCAGGGGCTGCGACGCCCGGGGTTTCTTCCTCAGGCTGACACGACGCCAATGCCCACAGGCCGAACAGGATGGCCGCTGTGACCCGCTGGGTGGAGGAGGAGCGGTGCGTCATGGTCCGGAGGCGGGGTTGTCCCCACAATGCTGGCACGCCGTGCGCGCTTTGGGAATACTTGGTATTAGGGATGCAGCGGCGGGACCCTACACCGGCCGTCCCCTTCGGGGCGCATGGTATCTCGGGATCACAGTGTGGCAGACTCGCGGTCGGATGCATCGCGAGGCGCCATGGGCGGTGAGCCGACGATGACAATGCCCCTCGCGCGTCCCAAGTCGGCGACAAGGTGCTCCTCGCGGGACACCGGCTCGCAAAGGGGCCGGGCGTGCGGGAAGATGACTGTCATGGGTCGTCATCGAATCCGTTTCACATCCGTGAACGTGTCCAAGGTGCTGCGCACCACGGCGCTACTGGGCGCCGGCGCGACCCATTCGGCGTGCTTTCCCCAGACGCCTCCACAGGGGTCCTGCGGTGGCTACGAGGTCGCTGTTCCCGAGGAGCGCGCCGAGGACGTCCAGGATCGATTCTACGTTGCGGACGGCGGGGCCTACTTCGTGGACGGCGGCCAGGCGCAGTACTTCCACGAGGAGCCGTGCAACTATCTCTGCACCGGAGAGGTCGACGCTGGCTACCACCTGCACGAGTGTTCGGCCGCGCCGAGGCCCGACGGTGGCGTGACACTCACCTGCCGGGTGCGCAGTCATGGCGGCTGCGGCCGGTACACACAGGGTGTTGACGACTGGAAGGCGCCCGTTTCCGACCCGGTGGCGGCCTATCTCGCCGGGGCAGCGCGCCTGGAGGCCGTTGCGGTGTTGGCGTTTCGTCGGCTGGAGGGCGAATTGCGCTCGCTCGGCGCGCCCACGTCGCTGCTCACGAGATTGGAGCGGGCGACGTCCGAGGAGGAACGTCACGCCGAGCTCATGCGGCAAACCACCGCGCATCCTGTTCCCGCGCCCAGCCTGGCAGCGTGGTCACCACGGTCCCTCTGGGAGGTGGCCACCGAGAACTTTGTGGAAGGCTGCCTGGCGGAAACGGTCGGCGCGGCCATGATGCAGCACCAGGCAACCCACGCCACGGATACGCCTTGGCGACGAACTTTCTCGATCATCGCGCCGGACGAGGAGCGTCACGCGCAGTTGAGTTGGGACGTGGCGAGTTGGGCCGTGACCCGGATATCCGCCGACGCGGCGCGCGCCTGGGCCCGGGACATGGAAGCTGCCGCGGCCCACTTCTCCTCCACGCAACTCGAGGAGACGCATTCCGAGCTGACACTGCGCCTGGGGGTACCCACGCGAACCTGGCAGCGGGTTGCACGGGCCCACGTGGCGCGGGTGGCGCGCGATTGGCTGTCATTGCTGGGCATCACCAGGAAGCTGGCGGGGTGATGACCGCTGTACGGCCGCGTCTCCGGCGGAGTCGCTGCTCCTCTCCATGGGACACGGCGCACCGGCGAGTCCCGGCGGCACCACCCGGGGAATGCCGCATCCGGTGGGAAACAGCATCGCGCTCGCGCCCACCAGCTGCCCTACCCGTCGACGTCGTGGCGCTTCACCTGGGTCCTGACTCCGCTCCGCACCACGCGACGGCGCACCGGAACTCCGCGCTGACGTTTCTTGCCGCTGCGTTCGATGCCCACGAAGCCGGGTATGGCACAGCTCCGTCCTGTTGGCGTGCACGTGCAGGCGGGATCCTCGACGAACCTCCCGTCGCGACAGACCAGCGCGGTGTCATCCGGTCCACACGCCTGTTGACCTTCACCGGGGCATGCGGCGCCCTCCAGGCCCGGCGGACCACCACACGCACCGAGTGCGAACAACAGCGCGCCACCGGCGACGATGGGCGCTGCACCTGCAGACCTTCGGCGGTTGATTCGCTCCATACCGGCCAGCATACCAGCTCCGCGGCGTTTCAAAGCACAATCCCCACCCGCGCAAGACCGCGCGCCACGTCTTCCCTGACGGCTCGCTCGTACGCCTTCTTGAACGCTGTCGAGGGCGGAATGCCCACACTGCGGAGCTGCGCGGCCGCTTCCACGTCCTGGAACAGCGCTTCCTCCTCCGCTTCCACGACGTCGCGAGTCAGCATGTGTTCCATCGACTCGCGCACCATGCGCCGGATGACGTCGTCGCCGGGGTAGGGCAGCCAGCCTTCGTCGTCTTCGCGGGCTTGTTGGAGCAGTGCGGGGCCAATGCGGGCGTGCAGCACCTCGTCCCGGGCGATGCCGCGGAGGATGTCCCGGAACGGCGACGGCGGCAGGACCCGGATGGCATGTCGGATGAGCGCCAGCGCCACCACTTCGCCGGTGGCATAGGTGCCGCAGAGCATCCTGAGCAGTTCCTCGTCGGGCCGGCCGTGACGCGCAAGCTGCAGCTCGTCCAGGTGGAATGACAGCGTGCCATCCGCACCCAGCTCGACGGCCGCTTGCATGCACAGCGCCGCGTGCTGCTGCTCCTGCAACATCATCAACAGTGCAAGCTCCTGCACGTCGGTGGGAGCGTTGAGATCCACGAGCAGCCCATGGAAGTGCCGCACGATCATCACGCCGCGGTACTCCGAGCGCGTTCTCGCCTCCCAGTTCTGCCGCGCCGCCACCAGCACGTCCTCGCGCAGCTCGGCACGCCGTGTCACCGGAAGCGGCCGCAGCAGTCGGGACATGAAGCGGTCGCGCGCGAGCGGGGAGCGGTCGAAGGCCAGCGAGATGGCGGACGTCATGGACGCATCATCCACAACCCCGGCCACGGGCGAAAGCGACCTGACGAACGTCAGGCGGACCGAGCAGCAGGAACGCCCGACACCGGACACCGCACCGCGGCTGCCGCGCCCACATGCGCAAACCTGGCCCGCGATGCCCAGAACGCCTGGCAGAATTGGGCAGCTCAGTCGGTCGCTTCATCCGCCATTCGTGGAATTCTAATTGCAAGGCCTCTGCGCATAACTCATCCGATCTCCTTCTTGACCCAGGGTGGACCATGCAACGACTCGCCTTCTGCTGCCTCATCGCCTCCTGCACCACGGGGACCGGTCCCGGGGAGAGCCCCGCACCGGATGCTGGCGCCGTACAGCATGAGTCCAGCGCCGCGCCTCCGTGTCTTCTGGACGCGTCGGCGTCGGGAACGCTCGCCTTGGACGACGCCCACAACGTGTGGTGCTGGGGCAGCAACAATCAGAACGAGTGCGCACGCCCATCAACCACCAACTTCGTGGCGGAACCCGTCATGGTGCAGGGGATTGACGGCGAGGTGGTCGACATCCACGCAGGGTTTCAAGGCAACTGCGCCCGTACTTCCGACGGAAAGCTGTGGTGTTGGGGCACGGTGCTGCAGGCCGTGGATGGTCTGGAAGGGCTGCGCAGCAGGGAAGCGGATGCCATTCCGCGGGTGGTGGCGGAACGCGTGCGTCACGCGGCGACGGGCCTCAACGGCGTCTGCGTGTTGCACGAGGAGGGCACCGTGCGGTGCTGGGGTGAGTGGACCGTTGGAGATGGCGAGTTGGTTCCGGAGCTCTCCGACGTCGTTTCCCTGTCCTTCAAGTCTCAGCACGTGTGTGTGTTGCATGAGACCGGGGATGTGAGTTGCTGGGGTCGTGGGGACACACATCAACTGGCCAACGGCGGTGTTGAGAGCGCGGTGCCAATCCGGATCGACGGCATCCCGCCCGCGGTGGAGGTCTCCGTGGGTAACGGCCATTCCTGCATCCGCACGGGGAATGGCGACGTGTGGTGCTGGGGCGGCGTGCAGTTCAACCGGTACGGTCAGGCCGGCGGAGGACTGGAAGGCAACCCCACGCCTCAACGGGTGGCGCAGGGCGCCGTGCAGCTGAAGGCGGGCATGGAGCACACCTGCATCATCAAGGCGGAGGGCACGCCATGGTGCTGGGGCCGCAACGACGACGGTCAGAGCAGCGCGGGCGAAGGACCGGAATACGTCTTCACGCCGACCCAGGTGGTCGCTGACTTTGACGGCGTGCGGGTCCACACGGTGGGCGGCGGAGCGCATCATGAATGCGCCATGACCGACGACAATCGCGTCTGGTGCTGGGGCAACAACCAGGGCGGCACGTTGGGGGTTGGGACGCAGGTGCGCTCGCCGGTACCGGTCCTTGCCCATTTCCGGTGCCACGCCACCGGCCCGCTGTGACGTAACTTCCGCGAAGCGCGGCGCCGCGTGGTGGCGTCAATCCGGCGCAACGACTCCGCCCACGGCGTGGGGTTGCTTTCCGCCCCCTTGCTTGCCAGACATCACACCCATCCCTGACAATCCCCACGACCATGCCCTCACCGTTCGCCAAATGGCGCGCCGCGCGACTCCACCAGCAAGCGATGGATCTCTCAGGTGACGGACGCGACGACGACGCGCTGCGTCTCTACGAGCAGGTCCTCAGCCTGGATCCAACGCGTTCGACGACGCTGTACAACATGGGTCTTGTCCACAAGTACCGGCGGAATTGGGAGAGTTCGCTCTTCTACAACATGAAAGCGCATGAGCTCGCTCCGGGCGACGAGGCGGCCCGATGGAACCTGGCAATTGCCGCCACGGCACTTCACCGGTGGGACCTGGCCCGCGCCACGTGGAGGAAGTGCGGAATCCAGCTTGATGGAGGTGACGGTCCCATTGAGATGAACCTTGGCATGACGCCTGTTCGGCTGAACCCCGACGACAAAGGCGAAGTGGTCTGGGCGACACGAATTGATCCGGTCAGGGCGCGCATCGCGAACATACCATTCCCAGAGTCCGGTTTTCGCGCACACGACGTTGTGCTGCACGATGGCGCACCTGTGGGCACTCGCAACCGCGACGGTCGTGAGTATCCGGTGTTCAACGTGTTGGAGCTCTTCGCGCGCTCCAGGTTGTCCACCTACGTCGCGACCGTTCACGCCGCTTCCGTCACGAGGATCGAGGAAGCCACTCGCATCGCGGCGCTGAGAGATATCCTCATCGAGGACTGGACCGGCTCCGTCCGGATCATATGTCGTGCGTGTAGCGAGGGAACTCCTCACGAGGACCACCGCCCCGACCAGACCTCCGACTGGACGACGGAGCGACGCGTGGGAATCAGCGCTTCATCTCAAACGCAGGTCGAGGAACTGCTGGCGGAGCTTCGGCATGAGGCACTGATCGACGTCGTACAGTTCTCCATGGCGCTTCAAGCGTGAGCGCGGATGGACTCCCGTCGGAACGCGGAGACGCGTTGCCGCGAGGACCCTGTCCCTCCAGCTCGTGGTCGACGGACCCCGTGCTCTCTCCGCGCGGGGAGCGCGCCGGCCTGGGCAAGAGCGCGAATCACGCTTCCCGCCGCCACTACGCGTGGAACTTCCGCCCCTTCTGCGCGTAATCCACCAGGATGGGCGCCGGCGTGAATCGCTTGCCAAACCGCGACTCGAACTCGCGCATGCGCCGCACCACCTCCGCGGCACCGAGCGAATCCATGTAGCGGAACGGCCCGCCGCGGAACGGCGCAAACCCCAGCCCGAAGATCGCGCCGATGTCCCCGTCACGGGGGCTGCGGATGATCTCCTCCTGCAGGCATAGCGCCGCTTCGTTGCAGAACTGCAGGCTTAGCCGTTGCTGGATCTCCTCGACGGGAATGCTCTTGCGCTTCCGTCCCTGCGGCGAGAGGTCATACACCGTCTCATCCACCGGCTTCTTGCCGTCCTTCTTCTTCTTGTCGGCGGTGTACAGGTAGAAGCCCTTCTTGTTCTTGCGCCCCAGGCGCCCGTCCTGGATGACCTTCTCGATTCCGTCGGGCGGGATCATGCGGTCACCAAAGGCCTCCAGCATGGTCTTGCTGGCCTTGTGCGCCACGTCGATGCCCACCTCGTCCAGCAGCATGATGGGCCCCACCGGGAAGCCCCAGTCCACCATGGCCTCGTCGATCTGGTGGATGTCACCACCTTCGCTCAGCAACCACGAAGCCTCGTTGATGTACGGCGCCAGGATGCGGCTGGTGTAGAAGCCCGGCCCGTCGTTGACGACGATGACGGTCTTCCCCTGCGCCTTGCCCAGCGCCACCGCGGTGGCCACCACTTCCGGGTTGGTCCGCTTGGCGCGGATGACCTCCAGCAGCGGCATCTTCTCCACCGGCGAGAAGTAGTGCATCCCGACCACGTTCTCCGGACGGGAAGACGCCTCCGCCAGCTTGGTGATGGGCAGCGTGGATGTGTTGGAAGCAAAGATGCAGTCCGGTCGCGTCACCGCCTCCACGTCCTTGATCACGCGATGCTTCAGCGCCAGGTCCTCGAACACCGCCTCAATGACGACGTCCACGTTCCTGAAGCCGCTGTAGTCGATGGTGCCGGTGAGCTTGGCCAGGTGCTCGTCGCGCTCCAGGCGGGTGATGCCCTTCTTCTTGACGCGGTCATCCAGCACACCGCGCACGTAGGCCAGCCCGCGACCCAGCCCCTCCACGTCCTTCTCCTTGAGACGCACGGGGATGTTCGCCACCGCGGTGGTGACATAGGCAATGCCGCCGCCCATGAGCCCGCCGCCCAGCATGGCCACCTGCTTGACCGGACGCGGCTTGACGTCCTTCTCGTTGACGCCGCTGTCCTTCTTGAGCGCGGTCTGGGCGAAGAAGATGTTGGTGAGCTGCTTGCTGACGTCGGTGACCACCAGCTCGCCGAACAGCTCGGCCTCGCGCTGCAGGCCCTTCTCCAGATCATTGTCCAGCCCGTAGCGCACCGCCTCCAACGCCTTGGGGATGGCCGGGTAGTTGCCGCGCGCCTTGGCCGCCGCCTGCTTCTCCGCCTCGCGGAACAAGACCATGCGACCCACGCGGTTCTGCTCGAGAAGGAGCGCCTGCAGCGCCTTCTGGTCGGGCTTCCCTTTCTTGAGCTTCTCGATGAGCGCGTCGAGACCTCGCTTGGGCAGCGGCTTGTCGCCGGCGAACTCCGCCGCGCGCTTGCGCGCCACCTCGACGAGGATGGCCTGCGGCACCACCTCGTCGACGAGACCCATGACCTTGGCGCGCTGGGCCTTGATCTCCTTGCCGGTGAGGATCATGTCCAGCGCGGCCTGTGCGCCGACGAGACGCGGGAGACGCTGCGTGCCGCCGGCGCCGGGCAGCAGGCCCAGCATGACCTCGGGGAGGCCCAGGCGGGTCTTCTTGTCGTCGGAGGCGATGCGGTAGTGGCAGGCCAGCGCCAGCTCCAGTCCGCCGCCCAGCGCCGTGCCGTGGATGGCGGCCACGATGGGTTTCCGCGAAGCGCTCATCTCGTTGAACATCAGCTGCGTCTCGCGGGAGCGGTGTGTGCCCTCGCTGGCGGAGGTGATGGTCTTGAGCAGGCTGATGTCCGCGCCGGCAATGAAATTGTCCTTCTTCCCCGACGTGAAAACGATGGCCTTCACCTTGGGGTCGGCCTGGAGGGCGGGCCAGTGCACGCGCATCTCCGCGCCCACCGCCTGGCTCAGCGTGTTCACCGCCTCGCCGGGCACGTCCATGGTGATGACCGCCACGCCGTCGGAACCAACGTCGACGGAGAAGATCCTGCGGTTGCCCTCGACGGGCTTCTCTGCGGTTGGGGTGGTCATCAGTTCCTCTCCAGCACCACCGCGGCACCCAGGCCGCCGGCTGCGCAAAGGGTCACAAGTCCCAGGTTCTGGTTGCGGCGCTTCAGCTCATTGAGCGTGCTGAGGATCATGCGACCACCGGTGGCCGCGAACGGGTGGCCCAGTGCAATGGACCCGCCCAGCACGTTCAGCTTGTCCTCGTCCACCTCGCCAAGCGCCTCGCTGCGGCCGAGCCTCTCCTCGGCAAACTTCTTGCTGCCCCATGCCTTGAGGTTGCTGAGCACCTGCGCGGCAAAGGCCTCGTGCATGTCAATGAGGTCCAGGTCCTTGAGCTTGAGGCCGGCGCGGTCCAGCGCCACCGGCGTGGCGAAGCTGGGACCCATCAGCATCTGCCACTTGGGATCCAGCGCGGCAAAGGCGTAGGAGCGGATGTAGCCCAGCGGCTCGTAGCCTAAGGACTTAGCCTTGTCTTCACTCATGAGCAGCAGCGCGCTGGCGCCGTCGGTGAGACCGGAGCTGTTGCCGGCGGTGATGGTGCCGTAGTGCCGGTCAAAGGCGGGCTTGAGGCTGGACATCTTCTGCGCGCTGACATCCTTGCGCACGTACTCATCCTCGACGGCGGCCTTGGTGTACTTGGGCGGGATGAGGACGGGCATGACCTCGTCCTGGTATTTTCCGTCGGCCCAGGCCTTGGCGGCGAGCTGGTGGCTGCGCGCGGCGAAGCGGTCCTGCTCCTCGCGGCTGATGTGGTTCTCCTTGGCCATCTTCTCGGCGCTCTCGCCCATGGTCAGGCCGGTGGAGGGCTCCTTGAGGGCGGGCGGCACGGGCAGCAGGTCCTTGGCCGAAAGATCCGCGAAGCTCCGGAGCTTGCCGGGCAGGTCGCGGGCGCGGCTGGCGCTGACCAGCGCGTCACTGAGGGCGCGGCTGATGGTGATGGGGACGTCGGAGAGGCACTCCGCGCCGCCGGCAATGGCCACGTCCGCGTGACCCAGGGCGATCTGGTCGGCGGCGTCGGTGGTGGCCTGCACGGCGGTGGCGCACGCGCGCGACACGCTCCACGCGTCCGTCTTCCGCGGCAATCCCGTGCCGAGCACGATCTCCCGTGCGATGTTGGGCGCGTGGATGGAGGGGACCACCTGGCCGTAGACCAGCAGGTCCACCTCGTCACGGTTGAGGGCGGTGCGGGCCAACAGCTCATTGACCACGATCTTGCCGAGGTCCAGCGCCGTCAGCTTTCCAAACAGGCTCTGCTGCTTGAGGAAGGGCGTGCGCAGTCCGGCCACAATGGCCACGCGCCGCCCGATGCGGGTCTTGCTGGGCATGGGAAGCCTCCTTCTCGCGCCCGCCTCCCTAGCCCCGCTGACGCGACGCGTCAAGCGGTTTCGACTCGCGAGTCAATCGGCGGTTGGGGAGTGGTTTGGCCTGTGCGCGCCGGGGGCTCAACGGGAAGGTTTTCCCCCTCCCCATCCCCCT
>JBFMGU010000312.1:0-11813 GCA_040752415.1 Myxococcota bacterium | reverse complement strand
CCCCGCAGTGGGTGACGACGGGAAAGCGGGTGTGGGGAAGGGGGGCGAGCGAGCGCAACGGCATGAACGTGGGGGGTTAGGTATTCGCCAGCCCACGACGGAATGGGCAATTTGTTACACACAGCCCCTCGCGGTCCTCCACGCTCGGGCAGCTGGCAAGCAGCGCGCGGACTTCGGGCGTTCTCACGTCGTCAGCAGGTCGCTGAGCGGCCCGGGCGTGATGCGGGCGGCGCCCTCGCGGCCAAAATGCGTGAGCTCCTCACCGGCGCAGAACCCCAGCGTGTTCCAGAGATTGGATACCTGTCGGTTTCCACTGTGGTCGACGCCGGGATACAGCAGCGTCCGCCCACCCGACGACAAACCGAGCGCCTGGCCGCCGATCAGCAACACCGGGAACTCCGACGCGGTCGAGTGATGCTGCTCGCCGTTGTCGGAGATGTACGTGATGACGGTGTGATCCAGCATGGTTCCGTCGGTGCCCGGCTCCGGCGTGGCGGCGAGGTCGCGGGCCATCCTGGCAACCGCGGCCACCTGCAAGCGCGTCACCTCGTGGATGGCGGCCAGGTAGTCGGGCCTCGCGCCGGATTGGTGGTGCAGGTCGTGGCGCATCACCGGGCTCACGCTGGTGTAGGCCATGTTGAAATCCCCGCCGGTCCCGCTGCCCACCACGACGACGTTGGTGAGCCCACCCTTCAACGCCGCGGTGGCCAGCTCCAGGTGCGCGCGGAGGCGATCCAGCGGATCGGTGCCGGCATAGAGCGGGTTGTTCTCCGGCAGGGGCGGCATGTTCGTCGACAAGCTCTGCGACTGCGCCTCCATGTCCAGCATGCGCTGCTGCCGCGCCACATTGGCCTCCAGGGACGCGAGATACGATTCCAGCTTCGCACGTTCCGCGCTGTTGCCGGAGAAGACCGCCAGCGCGGCGTTGACGTCGGCACGCGCGAAGTCGAGCAGTTGACGACGCTCCTGGAACACCGCCTGTCCCGCCGCCGACGCCACGGAACCGAAGAGCATGTCAAATGCCGCGCGTGGCTGGAGCACCAACGCAGCGGCGCGACCCACGCCAAAAGCGCAGGTGCCGTAGTCCAGGGGCTTGTCCACGCTCCCGCTGACGCCGAGCCGGACCGCGTCGTAGGGCGCGCCCTGTCGCACCGCCGCCAGCTCGGCGAGGTGCGCGTCAATGGTCTGCCCGCCGGGCGCGGCCGCGCTGGAGCGACTGGAGCTCAGCACCCCGTGCGCGGCCGAGTGTCCGCCTCCGGTGACGCGGCTGGAGAGACCAAAGAGCACCGTGGTGTTTGGCACCAGCGAGGTCTCGCTCCCCGTGCCGAGGATGGATCCCAACGCGGACGCGCCGGCAAAATCCGTCTCCGGGACGACGAGCGGACTGCCGGTGTGGGTGTAGCGCCGGAACCACCAGCGGTCGGTGCCAATGGGATTGCCCATGGTGGCGTCAAGCGCGGCGCGTGCGCCCGACGAGAGCATGGTCACCGGCTCAAAGCAGTTGCCTTCCACGACAAACACGAACCGGCACGGCGGTCCCGCCTGGGATTGCGCCAGCCGGGTGAGCAACGGCGCCAGCAGCACACCACCGGCGCCCCACGACATCCCCCGGAGGAACGAACGGCGCGGGAATGATTTCACGGGGCACCTCCCTCGTCGTGGCGGTAGAGGAACGCGTCACTGGTCACGAGCGTCTTGAGCATGCTGAGGAACGAACCGTTGCTTTCCTGCAGTGTGTTCTCCATCTCCTGCAACACGCATGCGTCGGCCGGCGTCTCATTGCGGCCCATGAAGTAGCGGAACGTCTGCCGGATGAAGCAGCGCTTGGCATGTGGCGAGGCCGCCAGTCTCGTCGACAAATCCACCGCGTTGGTCACCGAGGTGTTGAGCGCCGGGTCGGGTGCGTTGGTGATGGTGCTGCTGCCGTCCGGCGGGCGGCCGTGGTCCGTGGCACGAACGAATCCCGCGTGGTTGTAGATCTCGAACGGGTAGCCCAGGGGATTCATCAGCGAATGGCAGCCCAGGCACGTTGCCGCGTTGGGACCGAGGTCAATGCTTTCGTGCACGCGGTCGCGGGCGGACTTCGCGGGGTCGCTGGGGACAAGCTTGGCTTCCACCTGCACCAGCTCCAGCGGCGGCACCACCTCGCACAGCAGGTTCTCCCGAATCCACTTGCCGCGGTGCACCAGGCTGGCGTCATCCTCGAAGTTGCCACCGTGCGCCGCCAGCCACGCCGGATGCGTCAACACGCCGGCGCGCTCCTCCACCGGAAGCTCCACCCAGCGACCCTCCGGCGTGTTGGGAACATTGGTGCTGAGATTGTAGGTGCGAATGGTTTCCAGCGTGCTTTTCGCAATGGAATTGCCGCAGAATCCCAGCGACGTGCACCGCGTATAGCCTGGCTCCACGCAATCCCCGTCCGCCGTGCAGGCCACGCCGTTGGTCTGGGCGAGGTTGGACGGCAGGCGCCACATTCTCGTCGTCAGCAGCTTCTCGAAGACCTGCTGGTCCTCCAGGACCACGCGGGCAATGGTGTCATCCAGCTGCTGCACCAGCGTGGATTCGTCGCCGTAGAAGTTGTTCTGCAGGTTCTTGAAGCCGAGTGTGATCGGGTCATACATCGGGTCGCCGTTGTACTGCCCGTCCCACTGCGTCGTGGCGCGCGGCGTGTCCTTGAAGATGATGCTGGCGCCCTCGTAGTCCAGCCACTCGCGGAAGAAGTCCGCAACGCGGGAGGCCAGCCAGTATTCTCCGCGCAGCGCGCGTTTGTCGTCGTCAACATCCAGTTGCAGGTCGTACCGGTTCGGGTCCATGCCGCCGATGTAGAGGTCGATCAGGCCCTCGATCACGGCGGGATCCTGGATGGTTCCATCCGCGGCGGCCACGCGGAGCTGACCGAGGTAGCCCTCAGGCGGCGCGGTCCAGTTGGGATGCGCGGGTGGTCCGCCGCCAAAGTCCCACATGGCGGAGGTGCCCGGCGCAAACGTGCTCAGCACGCCGCCCAGGGCCCGCGCCAGCTCGTCGTTGGTGAGCCGGCGTCGCCCGTCGGTCAGCGCACCGCCCAGCTCACTCTTGAAGAGCGCACCGGCGGTGAGCCACGCCGCAGAAGTCACCTTGCGCATGGTGACGGGGCGCTTGGCGATGTCGCCGCCCTCCTCGGCGATGGTCGCGGCCAGGAACGCCTTGAGCCGGCTCCGCTCGTCGTCGGTGGGCGTGCGGAAGAGGACGCCGTCACGCAGGTATTTCAGCACGTAATAGTCCATGCACGCGTCGGTGGGCGCGACGTCATTGAACATGCAGTTGAGCTGGCTGTCGTTGTAGACGGCGTAGGTGCGCACGCCGAGATTCCCGCTGGGGGTGCGCGCCGTCCACCCGGAGCCCGCTTCCGTGAGCACCGAGAAATACAAATCCAATGTCGCGGGGTCGATGGTGACGCCTTCGGAATACGTGGAGTAGGGCAGATGGCTTGGCGCATCAAACGGATTGTTCCGCGCCACGCTGCCGTACCACGTTGGAGTCAGGGGCTTCCCCACGGAGTGTGTCCACTCCCGGCGCTCCACGCGGCGCAGGCGCGCGGGCGAGCTGGTGGTCGGCGTGGTGCAGGCAAAGAGCGAATCCTGGTCCAGCGCGTTGGGTCCCGGGTCCCACGTCTGCACCCGGCCCGCGTCGGCCACGCCCCCGTCCACACCGTCGTCGCCGCAGGTGGTGCGCGCGCCTTCGGCAATCCATTGCGTCACGACCTCCGCGCCGGGCACGGGCGCATTGGAGCGCGCCACACCGAGTGGCATCGTGGCGCCCTCCCCCTGCTCCTGCAGCCCGTAGAGCTTGCGGTAGAGCAGGCTGCCCGGGAGGTCACCGGGCACCACGAGGGTCTTCCCCGGCGCGATGGTGCTCTCCACGTTCACCAGGCTCGTCGCCGCTGCTTCACGCGTGAGCTCCGGCGGCGTCCCGCCGGCACGGTGACACTGCACGCACGACGTGGCGAAGAACGAATCATACACGTCGCAGATGTCGAGGTAGGCGCCCGGGCCTCCGCCGCCGTCGGTTGGTCCGCCAGCGTCGGGCTCGGTGATGATGCCGGCGTCGGGAATGACGTCACACTGCGTGGGCGCACCTCCCAGGATCCACTCCTCGAGGATGTCCGCACCCGCAACTGGGGCCTCGCTGGGATCGGTTCCCAGGGGCATGATGTCGCCTTCGTTGGCCGCCTGCACGCCGAACACCTTGCGGTACAGGAGGCTCGCGCTGGGATCACCGGGGACCACCAGGGTCTGGCCGGGGAACTCCACGCTCTCGACGTTGACGATGCTGCCGGGCGCGCCGCCGACGGTCAGGTCCGGCGCCACGCGACCGGGGCGATGGCACGACACGCAATTGCTCGCGAAGAACGTGGCGGCGACGTCACAGACATCCAGCGGACCCGGCCCCGCATCGTACCCGCCGGCATCCGACGTGACCGCGGCATCACCGGGCCGACCCGCGTCGGAGGGCGGGCCCGCGTCGGGAATGACGTCGCACTGCGTGGGCGCGCCGCCAAGGATCCATTCCTCCAGGATCTCCGCGCCCGCCACCGGCGCGTCCTCCGCGTTGATGAACGGCGGCATGTGGCGCCCCTCGTCGGGGCCCTGGATGGCGTGCACCTTGCGGTACAGCAGGCTCGCGGTGGGATTGCCTGGCGCAATGAGCACCGCGGCGGGATTCACCGTGGAGGGGATGTTGACCAGGCCCATGCTGACGCCGGGAAGCGTGAGGTCCGGGGTGTTCTCGCCGGGATGGTGACACTCAACGCAGTTGTTGGCGAAGAACGTGCTGGCAACGTCGCACACGTCCACCGGACCAGGACCCGCGTCGTACGCGCCCGCGTCCGCGTGGTGGCCGGCATCCTGGAGACCACCATCCCCGCCGCTGCTGGTGCCGCCGTCGGTGGGGCACGTGGTGCTGGCGCCGCCGAGGATCCACAGCTCGACGAGCTCGGCCCCTGCGACGGGCGCGTCGTTGCGCTGGATGCCCAGCGGCATGGGGTCGCCTTCGTTGTCGGCCTGGATGCCGTACAGCTTGCGGAAGAGCAGGCTCGCCTCGGGATTGCCGGGCACAACGAGAACCGCGCCGGGGTATCCCTCGCTCGGCACGTTCACGAGGCCGCTCCTCGCCGCGGGCATCGTCAGGTCCGGGAACGTGCGTCCGGGCCGGTGGCAATCGACGCAATGGTTCGCGAAGAAGGTCGTGGCGACGTCACAGACGTTGAAGGTGGTGCCTCCCGCGTCGGGCCGGATGCGTGCCGCGTCAGGCGCGACGTCGTTGCTTCCGGGCTCGGTGGTGGAGCTGGGTGGACATCCCATCACCAGCGGCCCCAGCGCGACGACAAACGCAAGACATGGATGGCGCCACAACCTCATGCGCTTTGCTCCCTCCCCCGCCTCGCGGACGACCCTACTCCGCGCGACGTGCTCACCGCCACCTCGGGCTTGTGCGTGCCGCTTCGTCACATTTCGGGTCCCTCCTGCCGCTGGCGCCTCGTCGTCCAGGCCCGCGCACGCGGTGGGGTTTGCACCGCCTTGGACCCACTCGTAGACTGCTCCGCGCCCCACCCGGAGTCATCGGGGCGGAATGAGCTGGTCTCGGATGGCGCAAAGCAAAGGGGACCAAGCGCTGACGGCCCAGGGTGGCGCGCCTCCGCCCTTTGTCGTCGAGTCCCTCGGAACGTCGGAGCGGCGGGTTTCCTTCCGCGTCGGGGATTCGTGGTGCCAACTCAACGCCCACACCCTGCGGTCAGGCCTCCGTCTCGACGTCACCATGTGCCAATACGCGCCACACTTCGCCTTTTCCGTGGTTCAACCCACCGCGGACCTCGAGTTCGTGGTGTCCAAGGGAGGCGTGATCCTGGCGCGGACGGACGACGGGCAGGAGCTCCACCGCGGGGGCAACACGCTTCAATTGGGGCGAACGCGGCAACCCCTGCCCCTGCGCATCACCCCCGGGAGTGAGACGCGGACGGAGTGTGTCGGCGTTTCCATGAGCGAGCGGCAACTGTGCGAGCTGCTGGGGGTCCCGGTGCTGCCCGCCGCGCTGCGGACCGTGACGGAGAGCAGCAAGCCGTTCCCGCTGCTTTCCCAGGCCATGACACCGCGCCTGTTCCGCCTGCTGGATGAGATCCTGCACGCGGACGTGCAAGGTGCGTCGCGGCAGCTCTGGCATGAGGCCAAGGCCCTGGAGCTCATCTCCCTCATGACCGACGAGCTGCAGGACGAGGAGCGGGCCGCGAGACCCAACCTCTCGCCCCACGACGTGGAACGCCTGGAACGGGTCCGCCGCTGCCTGGTGGAGCACCTGGAGGAGCCGCCCACCCTGAGGGAGCTGGCCCGGTCGGCGGGATTCAGCGAGACCAAGTTGAAGGGTGGCTTCAGTGCGCTGTTTGGCACCTCGGTGTTTGCCTACCTGCGCCACGCGCGGATGGAGGAGGCCAGGCGCCTGCTGCTGAAGCGTCACCTCAACGTCACGGAGGTGGCGCTGCGCGTGGGATACGCGAATCCCAGCAAGTTCGCCGCGGCATTCCGGCGAGAGTTTGGAATGAGCCCTTCCGACGTCCGACCCTAAACAGAGCTAACCGGATCTGGCGTGGCAACCGGTGGCTGCCGGTAGGAAAGGGGTGACGACGGACGCGTGCGGATGCTCCACTCCGCCACGGCAAGATTGATGAGCCAGCCCGCTCCCATCAAGAGGGTCCTGCCCAGCTCATCCGGCATGCCGGAAACCAGGAGCCACGGCAGGTGAACCAGGGCCTGCGTGCCCGCACCCATGCCAATGGCGTAGCCGCGAGTCATCCACGCGCCGTGCCGCGCGATATCGCCCTCTCGAATGGCCATGAACCCCAACGCAAAGCTCGCGACCATCGCCGACCCAAAGAGCAACCGCATGCCATGGAGTGCTTCGCTGTCGCCCGGAACGTGGGGATAGAACACGGTCATCCACAGGCCGGTGCCTCCCGCGGCAAGACCGCAGACGGTGAGCACCCGTCCCGCTTTTCGATGCCACGCGAGCCGTCGTCGCCGAAAGCCCGGAGCGAACTGGAACGCTCCCACCAGGCAGAGCACCACCGCGCTGACGACGTGCAGCACCACCGGAACCGGCGCGGCGAAGAAGCGCGCGTTCTCCGGCGTGATGTCCGCACCGGCAATCAGCTGGGAAACCCGAAAGACCCCCGCCGCCACCGGGATGACGCTGATGAGGACCAGGACCCAGGGGAGCCAACCGCGCGCTGCATGTTCTCGGTGTGAAGTCATGACGCCATGCCCTCCGAGCGTGGATTACGCCGCCTTCCCGGGTTGCGCCGCTCCAAGCGGACGTAGAACGGCTCCAAGCGGGCGACCGCGACCAACATCCCGGCCTGAGCCTCCATGGCGGCGCTTCCCGTCCGGTTCACGACCCCTTCTCGGGATGGCGACCGGGCGGCGCCACGCCACGCCAGAGCATCTCGAAGAATCCCTCGACAAAGTCCTCATTCGCCCTGCGGGTTGCCGCGAGTCCGCACATCCGTGCCGTCATGGTCCAGTTGCGCATGACGCTGATGATGGTGGCAGCCAGGGTATCCACGTCGCAGTTGCCCAGCTTCCTCTGCTCCTGTGCGCGGCGAAGCCAGCCGGCCAACGCGGTGAACGCCTGCGTGCGCCGGCCGTGCAGGTCCCGGTTGGCAAGCACCTTCTCCGGTCCGATCCCTGCCGCGTGCAGCACGGACATGGCGTTGCCGACGTCCTGGAAGTACTCGGCAATGCTCCGCCCCACCTCGGTGAGCTGCTCGAGCATGGGTCGTGCATCCGGGCCCGCGGACAGTCGCGCCGCCCATGGCACGTGCTCCGGTGGCCCCAGCGCCGCGATCATCAGGGCCTCCTTGGAGCCAAAGCGGTTGAAGATGGTGGTGTGGCTGACACCCAGCTCCTCCGCGATGGTGGCCGCGGTAGCCCCCGCGCCATCGCGGAGGAAGCACTTCCGCGCCGCTTTGAGGATCTGCTCGTCCGTGACTTCCCGCGGTCGGCCCATGCGCGCTGACTCCCTGCGTTCCTCCGCACAGGCATCCCACAGGTAACCCGGGTTCACCAGCCCAGCGCTTGACAGCTGGCCACGCAGGATTAAGTTTCTTTCCCGAAAGAAATGTTAGGCACTTCCACACCAGTGCCTGGGCACCCGCCCGGGACGGGTTTCCCATGCGTGCTTCTGTTTCCATTGCTGTGTTGGGCGCGTTGCTGGCCACCGGGTGTCGTGCAGACACCACGGCGGAGGAGGACGCGCAGCGGGTGAAGTTTCCATTGCGGGATGACTTCCCCACGGGAGCGGCGGGGTCCGCGCCCACACCGGGGACGTATCAGCTCCTGGCGGACCCGGATCGCAGCCACCTGGCCATCCAGGTCTTTGCCGCCAACGACACGCTGGGTCACGACCATGTGATCCGCGCCAAGAACTGGACCGGCTCCGTCACCTTCACCTGGCCGGACCTGTCAACCTGCTCGGTGCAGCTCACCCTGCCCGTCTCCGAGCTTGCCGTCGACGAGGACGACATGCGCACGCTGGTGGGTTACGACGACAAGATGAGCGCGGACCAACGTCAGCAGGTGAAGGGCCACATGGAGGCCAAGAACCAACTGGACGCTGCGAATCACAAGGAGATCACGTTTGCGGGCAGCTCCTGCGTGGACACCGGAGCGCGTGGCGCCGGCGGACACCCGCTGATCAACGTCAACGGTCGCCTCACCATTCGCGGCGCGAGCAAGGATGTCACGCTCCCGCTGGAGGTGGCTGCCAGCAACGGCACGCTGGCGGCGCGCGGACGGCTCACCGCAAC
This sequence comes from Myxococcota bacterium, assembly GCA_040752415.1. Lineage (GTDB taxonomy): Bacteria > Myxococcota > JACRCW01 > JACRCW01 > JACRCW01 > JBFMGU01. Next base: position 2,980 of record JBFMGU010000312.1, on the reverse strand, counting down.
CCACACGGACTTTGGGTTCCAACCGTACCTGGACGCCGGCGGGCTCTTTGCCAACAAGGATGAGCTGTACTTCGTCATCGACGTGAGGGGGCAGCAGCAATAGGCGCCCGTCGAGGCCGCGCGGTGGTTGGGCACCACGTGGGGGAATCAGCGTCGCGACGGCCCTGACGCTCCTCCGTTCCGTCCCGCCACCGCGCCGACAATCACGGTCCGGAAGAACCGTGCGCCAGCGTCGGCGTCGGTGCGGTCATGCCAGACCAGCTGCATGTGGAACGCCACCGCCGGGGTGGGCGGCTCCACCATCACCAACGGCAGCTGCCGGGCCACCACCGTGGCCACGCGACGCGGCATGCCGGCAATCCAGTCGGTCTGCGCCGCAATGGCCGCCGCGGCGGCGAACGTGGGCACCGTGACGGCGATGTCCCGCCGCAATCCATGGGACGCGAGGTACTCCTCGACGACGCCATGCCCGATGCCACCGCGGCCCAGCGCCAGCAGGATGTCGATGTGGCGCAGTGAGTTGAAGAGCTCGCGGGTGACCTTGCGCCGGACCCGCGGGTGACCGCGACGCACCATCAGCACGCCTTCCTCGCGGTACAGCGGGCGCACGTGGAAGCCGCGCGGCGGCGGGTGGCTCCCCGGTCCGGCGGGAGCAATGGCGACGTCCACCCCGCCCGCCGCCAGTCCTCCCGACGCTTCCAGTTGGTCCACGCTCAGGATCCGCAACGTGGCGCGCGGCAGCTTGCGCGCGAACATCTCCGCAATGCGCGGCACCTCGGCAATCTGTTCCGCGTCGGAGCACGCCAGGCTGAAGGTGCGGGTGCTCTGTTCCGGTGCAAAGGCGGGCGGGCTCTCCAGCACCCGGGTGACCGCGGCCACCGCCTCGGCCAGGCGCGGGGCCAGCTCGGCCGCGCGGGGAGTCAGCACCAGGTTGCGGCCGCTGCGCACCACCAGCGCGTCCGCGAACGTGTCCCGCAGCTGCGCCAACGTGTTGCTGACGGCCGACGGCGTGACGTGCAGCCGCGCGGCCGCGCGGGTCACGCTGCGCGTCTCCAGGACGGCGTGCAGGACAAGGAGGCGGTTGAGGTCGAGGGAGGCTGGATTCACCATGGGTGAAGGATCCTATCAGCATTCATCACTGGTGCTGAACATACGGAGCAGCCATCCTCCCCGGGAATCGAGACCTGGGAGGCAGGGGATGTTGCAGCGGGTGATCATCGTCGGGTGTGGAATTGCGGGGCCGTTGGTGGGGCTCTTCTTGAGGCGCGTCGGCGTGCAGGTGGAGCTCTGCGAGGCGCGCTCCCGCGAGGCGGGGAACGACGGGGCCTTCCTGGGCGTGGCCCCCAACGGGATGAATGTGCTGGACGAGGCTGGCGTGCGCGCCGCGGTGGAAGCGGTGAGCGTCCGGTGCCACGCCTTCCAGTTCCAGAACGCTCGCGGTCAGCTCATCGGCGCCATCGACCGACGCGAGGACCCGAGGCGGTTCGGCACCGGCCTCCAGATGATCCGGCGGGCCGACCTGCACCACGCGCTGACCGCGGCCGCCGAGTCCCAGGGCGTGCGAATCCATTTCGACCGTCGTCTCTTGGGCGTGGAGCAGGATGGCGACCGGGTCACGGCCCGGTTCTCCGACGGCAGCGCGGAGGTGGCCGACGCACTCCTCGGCTGTGACGGCATCCGCTCGGCAACCCGTCAGCTGGTCATGCCCGACGCGCCGGCACCGACGTATTCGGGCCTGGTGGACCACGCCGGCTTCGTCCACTGCCCGGAGGCGCCGCTCGAGCCCGGGGTCAACGTGATGGTGTTTGGCCGTCGCGCGTTCTTTGGTGCGTTCAAGACTCCTGCCGGAGACGTGTGGTGGTTCCACAACGGTGGCGTGCGGAACACGGAGCTGATCGAGCGTGAACCGCAGGCCGTGCGCGCACGCATGCTGCAGCTGCACCGCGAGGACCCGGCCTGGATTGCGCAAGTGATCGACGCGACGCCGACGGTGCTGGGGCCCTTTGCGCTGCACGACATCCTCTCGTTGCCGCGGTGGCACGTTGGCCGCGTGTGCCTGCTGGGGGATGCCGCGCACGCCACCACGCCCAGTGCCGGTCAGGGCGCCTCCCTGGCCATGGAGGACGCGCTGGTGCTGGCCCAGTGCCTGCGTGACGTCGATGATCCCGCGCGCGCGTTCGCGACCTTCCAGCGCGCACGGCAGGAACGCGTCGAGAGGATTGTCCGGCAATCCCGTCGCAACGGCTCGGGCAAGGCGGTGTCCGGCCCCGTTGGCGAGTGGGTCCGTGACCGGCTGCTGCCGTGGTTCCTGCGCTTCGGCGAGCAGGTCCAGTCCCGTCAGTACGCGCACCGGCTCCGCTGGACGGAACACGCTCCCGCCGCCTGACCAACGAGCTCATCCGTGCATGTGGGCGGGCTGACAAGCATCCTAAGCTGCTCCTAACTTCACTAACGGTAAGCGTTCGGAATGAACTGGCCATGTCGAGGACGCCGGCGAACCCCCAAGGGGCTGCGTCAGAATGATCTGCCCATGTCGGCGAGGCGGGCAAGCACCTAGGGGCAGAGTCAAGGTGCGTTGCCCATCTGGTCCTGATCGCCTCCACCGGACCATGACCTGGAGTGCGGCGGGCCCTCGCCGCCCTGGTCAGCGTCGAGCGGTTTGGACAACCGTCAAGGCTCCACGCGCCACGAGGCAGAGCCTCGCCCGACGTCAATGAGTCCCAGGGCTATTCGGCCCGCTGTGAACGCGCTCGGCGCTGGCCAGGGCGGCGAGGGCCCGCCGCACTCCAGGTCGTGGTCCGCTGGAGGCGGTCAGGGACCACGTGTCCAACTTGTTCTGACGCACCGCTTACGGCGGTTCCTTCAGTTCAGCGCCGATTGGCCGGGGAAGTGATGGCCCTTGGCCGCGGAATCGCAGACAAGAATGGCTGCGCCACGGAATTGAAGCCGCTTCGCCTACCCATGCCCGTAGGTTCACAAT
>JBFMGU010000311.1:0-11849 GCA_040752415.1 Myxococcota bacterium | reverse complement strand
CCACCCCCGCGTCGGGCAATGCGGCGGTGCAGGCCCACCTGGCCGTGGCGGCGGAAGCCAAGGCGCACGCGGAGGCCGCGCGGCTGCACCTGGAGAAACAGCGTTACAGCGCCGCGGAGGAGGAGTTCGAGAAGGCGGTGGCCAAGGAGCCCAACGTGGTCCTGTACCGGGTGGGTCTGGCTTGGGCCACGGCCGTCAACACCGCCCGCCCCCAGGACGCGCGACTGCGCAAGGCGCTGGAGCTGCTCCGCGGCGTCAACTCCCGCTACCAGAACGCGGAGGCGCTCTACACCGAGGGCATGGTCCTCAACCTGATGGGCCGCGACGGGGAAGCGGAAGCCACCTTCCGGCGCGCCCTGGAGAACGACAAGAACCACCATGGCGCGCTGCGCATGGTGCGGCTGCTGGAGATGCGGCGGCAGAAGGAGAAGGAGGACGCCGCCTCCCCCGTGGCTGGGATCCTCGGTCTGCTCAAGAAGAAGTAGCCCGCTGCGGATCCGCGGGTTGGATCCGCCAGGGGCTGGTTGGAACAATCTGCCCATTCCGTCGTGGCCGGCGAACACTTGCCCCCCACGTTCGCGCCACTGCGTCCACTCGCCCCCCCACACCCGCTCACCGCACCGTCGTCAACCCTTGCGGGGAAGGGGGCCACGCATTGGTCTGGGGCACTTTCTCGTCGGAAAGTGGGCACTGCGCCCGGCGATTGCCCCCCTTCCCCGGCGCGGTGACGACGGAAAATCGGTACTGGGGAAGGGGGGCGAGCGAGCACAACGGCATGAACGTGGGGGGGTTAGGTGTTCGCCGGCCACGACGGAATGGGCAGATTGTTCTGACGCAGCCCTACCCGGCACCCGACTCGGCGGGGCGCGGCCAGTGCGCCGGCACCAGGATCCGTGCCCCGGTCTCATCCACGGATTCCAGCTCCGGCAGCCGACGCGCCCGGGCGCGCTCCACCGACCGCTCCGCCGCCCATCCCACCAGGCACGTGGCCGCCAACGCGCCCGCCGCCAGGTCCCACCCCGACGCTGCCGCCGTGAGCCCCATGGCCACTGGCGCCACCAACACCAGCGCCCACGCGGCAACGTTCTTGAGCCGGCGGAAGCGGGCCTCCCGCGTGCCCAGCTCGCGCAGCTGCTTGCGACACGCCGCGCACAACCCCAGCTTCACGCGCAGCCGGGACCCCTTCACCAGGCGCATCACCCCGTGGTGCGAGAGCGACATGCACGGACCAAAGAAGAACAGCAGCACCCCGAAGTGTCGCAGGTGCGGGACCGCCATCAGCCCCAGCGCCGAAAGGAACACCGCCGGGGGCGCGCCCAGCTTCTCGGACACCTTCAGCCACGCGGGGTGACGACGCAGCAGCAGCGTCTCCAGCCCCTCGGGGGCCGCGACCTGGCAGTGGGGGCACACCGGGGCGGACAAGGGGGCGTAGCCCAGGCCCTCGCGTCGCAGGGTCACCGGGATGCGGCGGGTGGGGAGCTCGGCGGGTCGGGCCAGCCCGGAAATGGCCGCGGACGACGTGGGCGCAATGCGGGACGGCGTGCTCACCCGCGCCATTGAAGCCGTTTTCTCCGTCTCCCGCCAGCGTCCCCGCCCCGTGCCATTTGCTCCCCGTCGAGCCCTTGCGCGACCATGCGCCACCCCATGGCCCCACTCCCCTCCAAGGCAGCCCTCAAGGACGAGCTGGTCCGCCTCCTCACCGCCCAACTCGACGTGGCCGAGCGTGCCCAACGCGCCGCGCGGGAAGGCGCCACCCACGAGGAGGCCAAGCCGGAGAACGACAAGGACACGCGTGGCCTGGAGCAGTCCTACCTGGCGCGCGGACAGGCCCTGCGCGTGGAGGAGCTGCGCGCGGAGCTGGGGCTGGTGCAGGGACTGCCGGTCAAGGACCTCGGTGACGACGCGCCCGTTGCGCTGGGTGCCGTGGTCACCGTCGAGGACGACGCGGCGACGAGCGTCTACTTCCTCGCGCCGGCGGGTGGTGGTGCCAAGCTGGCGGGTGGTCGCGTGCAGGTGGTGACGCCCAAATCCCCGCTGGGCCAGGCGCTGCTCGGCAAGCGTGAGGGTGACTCCTGCGACGTGCGCCTCGCGGGACGTGTGCGGGAGCTGACCGTGACCCGCGTGGCGTGAGGATCGTCGGGGGCCACTTCCAGATGCCCGCGCGTGGCGTCGGGGAGCGGGCCTGGCGGTGGCCATGCGTGGTTGTCAGCATGTTCGCACCACGCACCCACGGAATGACGTCGCGGTCTTGACCTCGCCGCGCGAACGCCCGAGCCTGTCGCGCCATGTGGCTCGTCTTCGGCAACCGGACCCGGGCGCGGCGCGTCCCCGACGGCAGGACGGTGGAACGCGCGTGCGAGGATTGTGGCGCGGTGCGCCGGTTCGTGGAGTGCGACGTCCAGGACCGCGTCAATGTCTTCTTCGTCGAGGTGGCGCAGCTCACCTCCCGGCGCCTGGTGTGCGAACACTGCGGTCACGACGTGGAGCTCACCGTCCCAACCGCGAAGGCCACTCCCGCCGCGCCTGCGCGTCCCGCCGTTGGCGAGAAGGACGTGGACGCCAAGCTGCGCGAGCTGAAGAAGAAGATGGGCCTCTGACCACCCCAGGGTTCACCAGCGCCGGATGCTCGCGCGCGCCAGGGCCAGGACGCCCGGTCGGCGCCAGACGTCGTCGGAGCAACAGGGACCCCGCACCGTCGCTGTCCGTCGGAAAATGCGCAGGTGATTCGCCCGATCACGACGAGGATGCGCGTTGGTGCAACCTGTTCGCTGAAGCTCGAGGATGCGCTGCCAAACCGAGGTTTCTCGCTGATTTCCTGTGGATGTCCCGCATTGCGCGAGGGTCGGCGGACGCGGTTATTGGGAGGGCATGAAGCAGCGTACTGACGACCCCACGGAAGAAGACTGGATGCTGTCCGCGCGCCTGGAGGCGGTGGCCGCGTTGTTGCGGGGAGGGGCAGCCAAGGACCTGCGGGAGGAGGCGTTGACGCCGGGCGCGGTGACCCTGCTCGAGCTCGCCGGCACACAGCCGGGCGCCACCTCCAGCGCGCTGGCGCAGCAGCTCGGCATCTCGCGCCAGGCGGCCTCCAAGGCGGTGCAGGGCCTGGTGGCGCGCGGCCTGCTCGAGGCCAAGGCGCACCCCGACGACCAGCGCGCCCAGCGCATCACCGTCACCCCCACCGGCCGCAAGGCCCTGGAGCGCTCCCGCAAGCGACGCGCCCCCGGCCTCGCCCGCGTGTTGGAGCCCTTGAGCGCCCGGGAGCGTGCCGCGCTCTCGGAGCTGCTGATCCGGCTGCACATCAGCGCCAACCCCGCCGTGGTCGGCGACGGCAACCCGGAAGACTGACGCCCTACCCCACCTTCTCCACGTCGCGCGGCACCGGCAACGCCGCATTTCTCGTCGGAGAGAGCACCTCCGGCATCCACATGTGCAGGCCGCGCGCGTAGTACGCCACAATCTCCCGCGCCCCCTCCGTCACCACCAGCGCACCCTCCACCGCCTTCAGCACCCCGCGACGCACCAGCATCTGTCGCGCCAGCTTGAAGGGGTCGCGCACGCGCGGGTGCGGTTGCCACAGCCGGGCGCCGCGGGCGCGGAGGTCCTGTGCCATCTCGTCGAAGAGCACACGCGCCTCGGCCTCCGGGAGCGCCTGCCGCTGCTGCAGGATGCACGCAAGGATGCCCATGGGCAGCACCGCCATGTTCCGGCCGATGTTCTCCATCACCTGCGTCGCGTACGCCTCCAGGATGGGCTTGCGCGCGGCGCGGTCCAGCGTCGTCAGCTCGGGGTGCGCGGCCAGCCAGTCGTCCACGCGCATGGGCTCCCCGATGCGCAGCGCGGCGTGGCCGAACTTGCGCTGGCGCTCCAGCAGCCACTTCCAGCCCTGACCAAACAGGTAGCCCGCCACCTGGCGCGCCTGGCGCAACAGCAGCTTCCGTCGCTGCCAGTGCTCCGGCTTCCGCCCGCCCGCCTCCTGGATCAGCGTCTCGTCCTCGAGGACGCGGTCGTAGGTGATGCCGGTGGGAATGATCCACAGCTCCCGACGGAACGCCGCGTCGTGCTTGGCCAGGAGGATGCTGTCCAGCAGGCCCACCTTGGGCGGACGCAGCGCGCCATCCCGACTCAGACCGCCCTCCAGGAACACCCCCTGGGTCACGCCGTTCTGCGCAATGTGCTGCACGTAGCGGGCGAGCACGGCGTGATAGAGCGGGTCGCGCTCCCCACGACGGACGAAGTAGCTGCCGAAGCTCTTGAACAGCGGCTCCAGCGGCCAGACGCGCGCCCACTCGCCCACGGCGTAGGAGAGCGCCACGCGGTGCGCCAGCGCCCAGCCCAAGAGCACGAAGTCCGCATTGGAGCGGTGGTTGATGAGGAAGAGCAGGGACTTGTTCTTGTCGGCGAGCAGGGGGCGGAGGCGCTCGGCGTCGGCGGGGTCCAGGTCCAGCGCGTACAGGCCGCCCAGCGAGACCCTGGCCACGCTGTAGCCCACCCGGAAGTACGAGAGGATGTTGAACGAGGGGACGATCTCGTCGAGATACAGCTCGGCGCGCTCCCACGCGCCATCCACGTCCAGCCCCACGTCCTTGTCCACCTCGTCGTGGGCGGCGGCCTCGGCCACGGCCTTCCCCAGCACGGGGTCCTGCAGCAGCGCGGCGCGCACCTGGGCCTTCTGGGTCAGCTTGAAGCGGTCAATCCGGGCGCGGAAGCGACGCAGGGTCTGGCGCGTGGTCACCCCCACCCGTCGACGCAGCGCACGCCGCGCCCGCATCCCCACGCCGTGACCGGCCATGGCCAGCAGCGGCCAGGCCAGGCCCACCGCCGCCACCACCGCCAGTCCCACCCAGATCCACGCCATGTGGCGGGGAGCTTGCTCCAGGGAGGGGTGGTCGCGCACCTTTCGCGTCCGGGGCGGGCGGATACTGGCCCCGCGGGCAGGGACGGTAGTATCCGTGGGGTCGGCATGCGTCTGAGCACGTTTGGAATGACGGATGCGGGTCGCAAGCGCCCGGGGAACGAGGACGCCATCCTCGTGGTGCCGGAGTTGGCGCTGGCGGTGGTCTGCGACGGCATGGGCGGTCACGAAGCCGGCGAGGTGGCCTCCCGCACCGCGGTGGAGGCCATCTACGCCTGGTTCACCGGCGGCGGCGACGAGGGTGAGCGCTACAACCTGGACCCCAACATCCCCGCGCCCGCGCGCAAGCTGGCCTCCTCGGTGTTCTACGCCGACGAGGCCATCCGCCAGGCCGTGGTGGAGGCCCCGGAGCACGCCGGCATGGGCACCACCGTGGTGGCCGCGCTCATCGAGGACGGGATGCTGTTCGTGGCGCACGCCGGGGACAGCCGCTGCTATCTCGGCCGGGGGCGCGGGCTCATCCAGGTCACGCTGGACCACACCGTGGTGGGCGACCTGCTCCGCGCCGGTGTCATCACCGAGGGCCAGGCGGTGCACGTGAAGAAGAACGCCATCACGCGCGCGCTCGGCGTGACCGAGGGGCTCATCGTCGACGTGGACCAGGTGCACCTTGGCCTGGGCGACACCGTGCTGCTCTGCTCCGACGGCCTGCACGGCCTCATCAACGACGCCTCCATCGGCTCGCTGGTCTGCTCGGGCACGCCGCTCGAGGACACGTGCAAGAACCTCATCGACGCCGCCAACGAGGCCGGCGGCTCCGACAACATCAGCGCCGTCCTGCTCCGCCTGGAGCGCTGAGGTCCCTCAAAAGAAAAGCTTGAGCCCTGGCTGGCCCGTTGCCGGCGGGAGGGGATGTCTGTAGGTGTGGGGTCCGGGTCCTCTGCCAGGGGGCCCTTCGGAGGTCGCGTGGAGCACAACCGGGTCTGTCTCGCCTCGGACGAGGTGCAAGATGTTGCGCTGGAGCGGTGCGAGTGCGGCCAGTACTCCCTGAGCATTGGCGCGGTGACCATCCAGATGGAGGAGGAGCAGCTGCAGGCGCTGACCCGCATGCTGATGGAGACGCTGGTCTCGGGTCAGGACCTGGACGCCACCGCTCCCGCCCCCGGAGAGATCCAGTAACGCCTCAGCTGTCCGCCCCCAGCGCGAAGTACAGCTGCAGGTCCAGTCCCCCGCGGTCCAACCCGCGCGCCATCCCAAACCTCAGGTCCAGTGGCAGCACGTAGAAGATCTGCGTGTCGACGAGCAGCTCCGCGCCCACCCCGCGCTTGATGTTGGCGCCTTTCGGAAAATCATTGAAGACCAGGCCCTGGTCATAGAAGACGAGGCCCCGCAGCCGGTCGACGAAGAACGGGACCATGTGGAAGCCCTGCTGCACCTGCAGGATGGGGAAGCGCCACTCCAGGTTGGCCAGCACGAATCCGTCGCCAAACTCGTACGCGAACGGGTAGCCGCGCAGGAAGCCCGCGCCGATGCGCGTCTGGGTGAGCACGTCCAGGAAGATGTTCCGCTCCGGGATGCCGCCGACGAAGGCAACGCGTCGTCGCGTGATGTCCCCGCGTGCCACGCCGCCCGACAGTCCCAGGAACCACACGTGGCGTGGCAGGCCGGGCACCGGGATGTACTCGCGGTAGTCGGCGTTGAACTCGTAGAGCGTGTAGCCGCTGAGCATGAGCGGGTGGCTGACGCGCACGCGCGCGAACATGCGTCGACCGCGCTCGGTGCTCACCGAGTCACGGAAGGAGCGCACGTTGTTGTGCGACCAGGTGAACGCCACCGCGCTGATGGGTCGGCTGAGCTGGAGGAGGGGTTCGGGGCCGTCGGGGCGGAGGATGGGGCCGCCGCGCACCCGGCGCATCTCCAGGCTGTAGCCCACGGTGAACAGGTGGCCCCAACGCCAGCGCGACAGCGGCAGGGCCGCGCTGAGCTCCCCGCGCAAGACGTCCTCGGGGAAGCGCAGGAACGCCCCCTCCGACGTGAGCGAGCGCGAGGGGCGCGCCACGTACCCGGCGGCGCTGGTGGCGAGGGTGATGGGAAAACCGGTGAAGGCGTAGCTGGCGGCCCACGCGTAGTCCCACAGCGGGAGGATGGCGCGCGCCTCCAGGGAGTACGCGTGGTAGCCCACCAGGTCCTGCCCGCTGACCACCGCGCCGACGTTGAACGCGCTGAGCGTGCTCCCGCGCAGCATGGGCTCCCAGGTGAAGGGCTGCATGCTCTCGAACGGGAGGTACGGCGTGGGCTCGCTGATGGCGACGTGGGGAAGCGCCTTGGCCGGCAGCCGCGGCTCGGCGGGCGGGGCGGGCGGGAGCGCCACCGGGTTGAGCGCGGTGGCGTACAGGTCGAAGGCCTCCGGGCCGAACCCCACGTACAAGAGCGCGCCCTCCTCCTCGAGCGGGAGCGGCATGAACGCGCCGGTGACGACGTTGGTGGCGCGCTCCACCGTGGTTCCGTCCAGGGGGATGCGGTGGATGTTGAAGACGCCGTCGCGGTCCGCGCTGAAGTAGACGCTCTTTCCGTCGGCGGAGAAGGCGGGGTGGAGGTCCATGGCGCGGTCGGCGGTGAGCCGCTCGGGGACGGGCTGGCCGGCGCGCAGCAGGTACACGTCGCGGAAGCCGCCGGGGCGCCAGGCGGTGAACACCACGGCGTCGCCGCGGGGGGAGAAGCGCGGGGAGTGGATTTCCGAGCCGTCGCCGAAGCTGAACAGGCCGCGCACCGCGCCGGTGGAGAGGTCCACCAGCACCAGGCGGCTGTTGCCCACGCGGTTCTCCACCGCCATGGCCAGTTTTCCGTCGGGGTGCACGTCGGGGTCGCGCAGGCGCGCGCCCGCGGTGATGCGACGCAGCTCCCCGGTCCCCAACTCCGCGCGCCACAGGTCCAGGAACACGTATTCGTTCCCGTACACCTCGGGCTGGGAGAAGATGATGGCCTTCCCGTCGGGCGTGGGCGAGAGGCCCTGGATGTTCTGCACCTCGGCAATGCGGGTGAGCGTGGGCACCGCGCCGGCGCGCGGCTTCATGACGTAGAGGCCGGGACTGTCGTCGGTGGGGGCGGCGTAGAAGGCCACTTTTCCGTCGGGGAGCAGGCGCGGGAAGAGCACGCTCTGGCCAATCCCGGTGAGCCGCCGCTCCACGCTGCGACCCGCCTCCTCCACGCGCCTCACCAGCGCCTCGGCGTCCTCGGTGAGCTGGTAGCGCCACTGGTCGTAGAGGATGACGTAGTCCTCACCCAGCGAGGGTCCCGCCGCCCAGTCCAGCGCGTAGGGCACCACCGTGCCGCCGTAGCGCTTGGCGATGTCGCCGAAGACGCCCGCGCCCTTCTTCTCCGCAATCCACCCCAGGAAGTGCCCGCCGTACAGGTACGCGCCGTTGCCGCCGGGGAAGGGCCGGCCGCCGCTGCTGAGGATGTCCATGGGCCAGAGCTGGCCGGAGAGCGCCGCGGTGCGCAGGTACATCTCGAAGATGCTGGATTGCGCGCGACCGCCCGTCGTCATGTAGGTCTCGCCGAAGGTGGCCAGCCCCTCGATGAACCAGCGCGGCTGCAACATGTTGGGCGGGTAGATTTTCCCGAAGGCCCAGTTGATGGCGCGCGGGATGCCGCGAATCTGGTCGGTGTGCGCGATGTGGATGTACTCGTGGAGGATGAGGCCACGGGCCCAGTCGTCGTAGTCGCCGAGGTCGGAGAAGGAGCCGGGCGGACGGGCATAGGCGCGAATCTGGTTGTAGGGCAGTGGGGTGGCGCTGCCGTTGGAGAAGTCGGTGTCGTCGGTGAGGAGGATCTGGGTGCGCTCGTCGGGGGAGTAGGCCAGGAACTCGCACGCGGCCTCGTGCGCCTCCTGCGCCGCCCGCGCGAAGTGACGCGCTTCCTCGTCGAGTCCGTCGTGGTAGGTGATGTCGCAGCAGCTGGTCTTGATGGTGGACCAGGAGCGCAGGGGCGGCGCCGCGTGGGCCGTCCCCCCGACGAGCAGCAGCACCATGGGCAGCGCGCGCACCCTCACGTGCGCCAGTGTGCCACATCCATCCTCGACGGGCACTCAGTCGACGACGCGCAGCTTCGCACCCGGTTTCTCGTCGACAACCGCGCGCTTCCTCGTCGTGCAACCGCCGCTGCGACACCCGCCCCGCTCCCCACATCCCCCCGGCGAGGGCGGCTCGAACACGTCGAGACCCAGCGCGCGCAGCTCCGCCTCGTCGCCCGACGAAAGCTCGTCGAGAACGGCGCTGCAGCACAGGCTGCGTGCACCTGGTTCTCCGTCGTCACCAAGCTCGTACCAGGCAAGCGCGCGCTGGCCGCAGGCCGGGCAGGTGCCGAGGGGGAAGCCGCTCTCGAGGTGCATGCGAAGGCCAACTCTCCGCGTCTGGCGGGCCCGGGGTCAAACGGTTGCGTGACAAATCCGGCAGAGAATGCGTAGGGTGCGCGCCGCCATGACCACCATTGACCTCACCAGCCACGTCACGCCGCCGCCGGGTCGTCCTCGGACGGGCGCCATGTCCACCCGCCTCATCGGCTCGGAGATCCTGAAGATCGCCGGGGAGATTCGCGAGCTCGCCGCCAAGGGCAAGGCGCTCTGCGACCTCACCGTGGGTGACTTCTCCGCCAAGGAGTTCCCCATCCCGGAGACGCTGATTACCGAGACCATTGCCGCGCTGCGGGCCGGGCACACCAACTACCCCCCCAGCGACGGGGTGTTGGAGCTGCGCCAGGCGGTGCAGGAGTACATGGCGCGGGAGTACGGGGTGTCCTACCCGCTGGGCTCGGTGCTCATCTGCGGCGGCGCCCGGCCGGTGCTCTACGGCGCCTACCGCGCCCTGCTCAACGAGGGCGACGGGGTGGTCTACCCGCTGCCGAGTTGGAACAACAACCACTACATGGTGCTGGCCGGGGGTCGGGGCATCGAGGTGCCCACCTCGCGGGCGGACGGGTTCTTCCCCCGGGTGGAGGCCATCAAGCCGCACCTCAAGGACGCCCGCATCCTGTTTATCAACAGCCCGCTCAATCCCGCCGGGACGTTGGTGGGCAAGGACAGCCTGACCGCGCTGTGCGACGAGGTGTTGGAGGAGAACCGTCGGCGGGAGGCGGAGGGTCGGCCCAACCTGTTCTTCATGTACGACCAGATCTACGCCGGCCTGACGTTTGGCTCGGCCCGGCACCTCTGCCCGGTGGCCCTCCGTCCGGAGGTGGCCCGCTACACGGTCCTCATCGACGGCATCAGCAAGGTGTTTGCCGCCACCGGCCTGCGTGTGGGCTGGGGTATTGGCCCCACCGACGTCATCGACCGGATGAAGGCCATCCTGGGACATGTGGGTGCCTGGGCGCCGCGCGCGGAGCAGGTGGCCACCGCCAAGCTGCTGCGACAACCGGAGGTGATGTCGGAGTTCACCGTGCGGATGCGCGCGGGGGTGCACGAGCGGTTGTCGGCCCTGCACAACGGCATCAAGGGCCTGGCCGCGGCGGGCCGACCGGTGGATGCCATCGAGCCGCAGGGGGCCATCTACCTCAGCGTCCAGTTCAACCTGGTGGGGAAGCGGACGCCGGGGGGGACCACCCTGGAGTCGGGGGAGTCCATCCGGAAGTACCTCCTGGAGGAGGCGGGCATGGCCATTGTGCCGTTCTCGGCCTTTGGCATGCACAGCGAGCCCACCTGGTTCCGCGCCAGCGTGGGGGCCACCAACACCGACTCCATCAAGGCCCTGATGCCGCGCCTGGATGCGGCCCTGGCCGCCCTGCGCTGACGCGTCATGATGTGCGTCCTGCAGCGGGTCCGCTCCGCCCGGGTGGAGGTCGAGGGCGAGGTGGTGGGGAGGATCGACAAGGGCTGGCTGGCCCTGGTGGGCGCCGAGAAGGGCGACACCGAGGAAGACGCGGACTGGACCGCGGACCGGATTGCCGGCCTGCGCGCGTTCCAAGACGAAGCGGGCAAGATGAACAAGGCCGTGGCCGAGGTGGGCGGGGCGATCCTCGTGGTCAGCCAGTTCACGCTGCTGGCCAACCTGTCCAAGGGCCGGCGTCCGTCCTTTGAGCGCAGCCTGGAACCGCAACCCGCCTCCGCGCTGTGTGACCGGGTGGCGGCCGAGCTGGAGAAGCGGGGCCTGCCGGTGGAGACCGGCCGCTTCGGGGCGATGATGGATGTGCACCTGCTCAACGACGGGCCGGTGACCTTCGTGCTCAACTCCAAGCAGCGGTGACGTTTCACGTGGAACATCGGCCACTTCTCGAGCGTGCCTTCCAGAAGGCGGGGCTCCAGCCCACGTCCGATTTCCTCGATCGGGCCGCCGGGCACCTGGCGGAGGTCTACCGCTGGAACAAGGTCCACGACCTGACCGCGGTGGAGGAGGCGGAGGCGGCGGAGCGGCACACGCTGGATTCCATCCTGCCCTTCGCGGGGATGACCGCGCCGGACACGCTCCTGGACGTGGGTTCCGGCGCCGGCTTCCCCGGCATCCCGCTGGCGCTGTGGTGGCCGAGCGCGCGGGTGACGCTGTTGGAGCCGCTGCGCAAGCGCCGGTCCTTCCTCGAAAACACCTGCGCCAGGTTGGGCATCGACGCGACGGTGCGCGGGGAGGCGGTGGAGAAGCTGAAGGGCCTGCAGTTCGACCTGGTCACCAGTCGCGCCACGCTGCCGTGGTCGATCTTGCTGAGCGCGTGCGCACCCTGCGTGCGACCTGGCGGCAGGTTGATGGGTCTGCTCGGTCCGGAGCAGGCGCCCTCCCCTGGCGAGCTGCGGTCGCTCCAAGGTTCCACGTGGAACATCCTGGAGTTGCGCCACTATTCGCTTCCCTCGGGAGCGGCGCGCACGGTCCTTCTGGGCCAGCGTCACTAAGTACCTGGCCAGAAGTTCTTGCACATATGTGGAGGAGCTCCGGTGAGCCCGGACAGCCCGAGCCAAAGCGGTATTTCAGACCGCACTCCCAAAGGTGCGGGCGCCGCGAGTGCCCTTTCTTCG
>JBFMGU010000310.1:0-11862 GCA_040752415.1 Myxococcota bacterium | reverse complement strand
GGCGCAGGTCCCGTACCTCGGATGCACGGCCATCACGTTCGTCCTGTTCCCGTTGCTGGGGAAGGCCAACGCGCAAGGTGACGAGGAGTCCGGCCGCGCCATGGCGGAGCGCGCGCTGCGTTACGCCTTGCTCATCATCATGCCCGTGGCGACGACGTTGACCGCCGCGGGACCGGGCGTGCTGGCCGCCATCTTCCCTCCCGCGTATGCCGGCGCCGCGGGCGCGTTGCGCATCCTGGCGTTCTCCTACGTGGCCTGCGCCCTATGCAGCGTGCTGTGCACCATGTTGAACGCGCGCGGACGGCCCATGACGTCGGCAATCTCGGTGGGAATCGGCGCGCTGATCACGGCGGGCGCGGCGTGGGTGATGGTGCCAGCCTGGGGCATGACCGGTGGCGCGGTGGCCAGCCTGCTGGGCATGGTGACCTCGACAGCGCTGGCGGGATACGCGCTCACCGTGCAGCGCGCGGTGCGGTGGCCGCTCTCCTCGCTGGTTCGGCACCTGGTGGCCGCGGGCGTGGTGACGACGGTGGGCATGATGGTGCCGTGGCCCTCAGGCACCCTGATGGCGCGGTTGGCGGGCCTGGGTGGCGCCGCGGTGTCTGGCGTGGCGGTGCTGGTCCTGCTGGTGGTGCTGGGCGAGATCGGGCGCGCCGAGCTGGACCTGCTCAAGGGCGTGCTGAAGGGGAAGTCACGAACGTGACGTCGGGGAGTGGGTGAAGGATGTACCGCGGCCGGCATGTCAGCGCGATCATTCCCTGCCACGACGAGGCCGGGTTCATCGGGCGCACCATCGTCGGGCTGCCGACGTGGGTGGACCGCATCATCGTGGTGGACGACGCGAGCAACGACGGGACCGCGGAGCAGGCGCGCGCGCTGCGTGATCCCCGTGTGGAGGTGCTGCAGCTGACGCACAACGTGGGCGTGGGCGGGGCGATTGTGCGGGGCTACCACGCGGTGCTGGCCACTGACGGGGACCTGGTCCTGGTGACCAATGGCGACGCGCAGATGGATGGTCACGAGGTGCCAGAGCTGCTGCGCCCGCTGGTGGAGGACCGCGCGGACCTGGTGAAGGGAAACCGACTGCTCTGCCCCGGCACGCGCGACAACATCCCGGTGCTGCGACGGGCGGGCGTGCACGTGTTCTCCATGATGACGCGCGTGGCGACGGGATATGCCCACGTGGGCGACTCGCAGAGCGGCTACCACGCCGTCACTGCGTCGGCGCTGCGTCGACTGGAGCTGGATTCCCTGTGGCCACGTTACGGATTCCCCAATGACCTGCTGATGCAGGCGGCGCGTGCGGGGCTGCGCGTGCAGGACCGGCCGGTGCGGGCCATCTACGGCGACGAAGTGTCCGGGCTGAAGGTGCGCCACGCATTCTATCCCGTGGGCTGGCTGCTGCTGCGTGGAATGGCACGTCGACTGACCTCACGCTGACGCGCTCGCGCGAACGACGCCAGTGATGATGACGTGGCGCCGCGCTCAGGTCGGGATCCGCCTGTGCCGGAACGTCGTGATGGGCGCGTGGTTGTTTCGGTGACGCTGGTCCGCGGTCGATCCAACGGCGGGAGCGCATCAACTCTCCTCCGCCGCATCATCCCGCCGTTATCATTCGAGCACAGCCGACCACCCCTGTTTGGGGCACGATGGGATCCGGGGCGCGACCCTCGTGGTCACCGTCGACGTGGACCGGCGCATTCATCTCACGACATCGGTGGGCGTCATCGCTTGCTCTGCCCGCACGTCCCCACCGGGGGGCACCGAGCGCAGGACCGTGACGGAAACCACCCAAGAGGATCACGGAATGGCGCGAATGATTGGAAGGGCCAACCCGTCTCGGAGCACGCCGGTTCTCCTGCTCGCGCTCCTTTCGCTCGTCGTCGCCGGGCGCGCACGGGCCGCAACCTATCCCTCGCCACCGCCGGACTTCTCGCATCCAGACACTCCGCACCGCGGCGACATTCGACTGAGCCCCGTCGGTGGACAGGAGGATCGGCCGCTGCTCGTCATCTACGCGCGTTGGGATGACGTGGGTTACCCCGCCGAGTTCCCCGTGGCGACGGTGGCGGAACGCTTCTTTGGCACGGGCTTCCCGAGCACGAGCTTCCCCAGCGTTGGCGACTACTTCCGCAGGCTCTCCTTCAACGACCTCTTCCTCTTTCCCGCCGCGGAAACCCAGGGAACGGCGTACGACGGCGTTGTCCAGGTCACGGTGCCAGGCACGAAAACCGAGTTCTTCAGCCTCCCGGCGACCACCCGGAACAGAATCCTGCTCGAGCTCGCGGACCCTTTCGTCGACTATGCGAGCTTCGATGGCGACGGGAACGGTGTTCTGACCAACCTGGAGCTCGTCGTGAACGCCCTCGAGGCCGAGCCGACCATTCCGCTTCCGCAGGGCTGCGGCATCACGCGCGGCGTCGACAGCGTGTCGCTCGACGAGACATCCCTGGGTGGGCTCAGCGTTGCCATGAGCAACACGGCAACGAACCTGATCACCATCATCCATGAGACCGCACACGTCGCCCTGGGCATGATCGACTTCTACGGATTCGACGTGGGCAGCCTCGACATCGGCGCTGCGACGTGCGGGGCCGCGGACAACACGTACTTTGCGCCGAGCGCGTGGAACAAGCTGCACTGGGGGTGGATCACGCCAACCGTGGTCACGCAGGACGGCTACTACGACGTGCGCCGCGCCGATACGACCGGGGATGCCTTCATCCTCTATGACCCCGACCGCGGGACGAGCGACTACTTCCTCCTCGAGAACCGGAGGATGACACCTGGGACGTATGACCAAGGCTCGAACGCCAACGGGCTGGTCATCTGGCGCATCGACGACGACGCGTTGGGCGTTGATCCCGACGTCGATCCCATTGGCCTGATGCGACCTGCCGCGGGCTTCCAGGCGTGGGATGCCGCGAATGCGGCCGCGCCGCAGCGGACGATGTCGCAGCCGTGGGCTGACGGCACCGCGTCGCAGGTTGCCGTGCGGGCCATCGGCGTTGCGGGCGAGACCGTTCGCGCCTACCTGGATGTGCGCGGCCCGGGTGTGCTCGTCGACACGTACCCGGTGGATGTTGGCGGCCCGGTCCGGCTGACGGCCGCGGGCGAGAACATCGTCGACGTGCCGGTGATGAACACGGGTGAGGCATGCGACACGTTCGTGTTCGAGGCGATTGACCTGCCCACGGGCTGGACGATGTCTCCCGGCGCGCGCATCCTGTGTGCTGGTGAGACGTCATTCGCGCGGATGACCGTGACGCCGGACGCGAATGCCGTAGTGGGCACGCGCACGATCTTCATTCGCGGCCGGAGCCTCACGAATGACGCCGTCACCACCGTTGCGCCGCTGTCGGTCGAGGTGGTCCTTCGGTCGACCAGGCTCGGGCTTGCAGGACTCCTCGCGGTTTCCCCGACGGGCACCGCGACCACGTTCCAGGTCCGCCTCAGCGCTGAGGACGATCCGGAGGATCCGGGGCTGGCGGGCATTCCGGTCACTTTCACGCTGACCGGCTCCGGCGGCACGTTGACGGAAGAGGCGACCACGGACGCGAACGGCGTGGCGACGGTAACGCCCTCGATCACGCTTCCGCCCGGAGACTATGTGCTCACGATCGAGACCCCCCGCGTCGGTGAGTTCGCTCCGTCGTTGTCCAGCGTGCCGTACGCCATCCTCTCCACCGCTGACGCGATCCTGAGTGTCGCCGACGACATCCAGCAGCTGCTCACGGGCGAGACAGCCCCCGACATCCTCTCCGCGCTTCAGGCCGCACGAGACGACCTCGTCGGTAATCACCACGGAGGGCCGTCCACGAACGGCGCGCTCACCAAGCTCGACGACGGCGACCCGGTGGGCGCGATCACGAAGCTGCAGGCAGCCATTGGGAACCTCCTCACCGCGGAGGCCGAAGGCGCGGGGGACCTCTCGAGCCTGGTGGACCTCCTCGGGCTGACCGCCGCGGCGATCGCGACGACGGAGTACGAGGCCGCGGAATCCGCCCTCAGCACTCCGAGCCCGGGTGAGGCGCGCGCGCTCGCGCGGATCGCCGACGAGATCGACGCAGGCCATTCCCTGCTCCGCGCGGGTCGGCAGCTCGACGCGTGCGACAACTTCCGGCGGGCGACGGCACGCGCCATCGATCTCGTGGAGTGAGCGGCTGACCTCACGCTGACGGCGGTTGGCGCGCACGCGCGCAAGGGCTATTGCGCCAAGCCATGGAACGCTGGCTCACACCCCGTCCCCCCGACGCGCGCCCCCTCCTCACGCTGGGAACCATGAACTTCGGTGGTCGCACGCCGGAGCCCGAGGCGGTGCGCATCATGGAGCGCGCGCTGGAGCTGGGGCTTTCCACCTGGGACACCGCGAACGTGTACGGCGACGGAGAGTCCGAGCGAATCGTCGGGCGCGCGGCCCGTTCCCGACGGAAGGACGTGCGCCTGGCGACGAAGGTCGGGCTGATGCGCGTGGGTGGCAAGCCGGAGGGGCTCTCTCCCGAGCGGATCCGCGCCGCGCTCGACGAGAGCCTGGACCGCCTGGGCACCGACCACGTGGACCTCTACTACCTGCACGCGCCCGACTACCGCACGCCGCTCGACGAGACGCTGAGCGCGGTGAAGGAGGCGCTGGCGAGTGGGAAGGCGCGGCACTGGGGCGTGAGCAATTTTTCGTCGTGGCAGATCCTGCAGATGCGGAACATCTGTGAGCGAACCGGCATGGCGCCGCCCGCCACGTCCCAGGTGCTCTACAACGTCCTCATCCGTCAGCTCGACGTGGAGTACTGGAAGTTCACGCGGCAGTTCCCCATCCACACCACGGTGTACAACGCGCTGGCCGGAGGTCTGCTCACCGGCCGACACCGACGGGACGCGCCGATTCCCGCGGGCTCGCGCTTTGATGGGAACGCCATGTACCAGCGTCGTTACTGGTCGGAGCGCTTCTTCGAGCTCGTCGATGCGTACGGCGCGGTGGCGAGGGAAGCGGGCATGTCATTGATGGACCTTTCGTATGCGTGGCTCGCGGGCGCGCCCGGCGTGGATTCCATCCTGGTGGGTCCCGCGACGGTGGAGCAGCTGGAAGCGGCGGTGTCCGGTACGTCGCGCGTGCTGACCGACGACGTGCGGCGACGGGTGAACGAGATGCACCGTGGGTTCCAGGGAACGGACGCGTCGTACGCGCGGTGAGCCATGTTGTTGCCTGACGTCGAGCGAATGAACCTGGAGCCGGTGCTGGCGCACTACCGCGAGCACGGATGGGCGCGGCTGGGTCGGGTCCTTGGCGACGAGGGATTGGCCCAGCTCCGCGAGCGCAGCGACGACCTCATGCTGGGCCGCGTGCGCGTGGACGGCATGTTCTTCCAGCACGACGCGCCCAACAACGCGTACGAGGATCTGCCGCTGGGCCAGGGATACATCGGCCCCTCGCTGCAGTACCGGAAGCTGGAGAAGCTGGAGCGTGACGAGCGTTTCCGGGCGTGGATGAACAACGCGCTGTTCGAACGCATTGCCCGCGCGCACATCGACGGGGAGGTGGCCATCTACCGCGCCGTGATCTTCAACAAGGCGGCACAGGGCGGCACCCCGCAGCCGTGGCACCAGGATGGTGGCCTGTTGTGGGGCCTGGACCGCCAGCCCACGCTGCAGATCTGGACCGCGCTCGACGACGCCACGGAGGATTCCGGTTGCGTGGAGGTGATGGACCGGAGCCACCTGGGCGGGCTCGCGCGGGAGTTCGGGGGGCTGGTGCCCAAGGAGCAACTCGAGGCCGCACACGCCGACGAGAAGGCCCTGCCGCTTCCCGCGCGCGCCGGCGAGGCGATGCTCGTCCACAACTTCGTGTGGCATCGCTCCGGCGTGAACCGCACGGCGCAGCCGCGTCGGGCGTTCACGGTCTGCTACATGAGCGCCGCAACGCGCTGCCAACGCAAGAAGTCTCCCCGCCAGTTCTTCCGCGTCTTCACCGACGAGCCATGACGCGCGTCCTCGTCGTCACCACGTCCTTTCCACGTCATGCCAGCGACGCGGCGGGCGCGTTCCTGGTCCCGTTGTGTCGCGCGTTGCAGGCGAACGGGTGCGAAGTGCGGGTCATGGCGCCACATGCGGCGGGGCCGCTGGATGACGTCGTGGAAGGCGTCCCGGCGATCCGCGTGAGGTACGCGCCCGTTGCCAGGGAAACGCTGTTCTACGGCGCCGGCGCTCCCGTCCGCCTGGCGCGAGAGCTCGGTGTCCTGCGCGGTGGATTGCTCTCTGGTGGCGTCACGACGGCGTTTGTTCGCGGCATCCTCGGGCTTCGTCGCGATGTCGACGTGGTGTACGCGCATTGGCTGGTGCCCGCGGGATTGGCGGCGGTGGTGGCGCGCGCGCTGGGAGGACCGCCGGTGGTGCTGCACGCCCACGGGTCCGACGTCAGGTTGCTGCAACGAGTTCCCGGCGGTGGTCTGCTCACGCGCATGATGGGCACGCGGGTGGAAGGCGTGGTGGCCCCGTCCGAGGAGTTGGCAAGGGCGACGGAGGTGGTGCTGGGACGAAACGTCACGGTCCTTCCGCTGCCCGTGATGCTCTCCCGTTCCAGCGCGTCCTTTCCGCGTCACGACGTCGGATTCCTGGGGCGGCTCATTCCCCAGAAAGGCGTGGATGTCCTGCTGCGCGCCGCCGCACGAGGGACACTCAGCGTTCTCGTCGGAGGAGACGGGCCGGAGCGTCGATCGCTCGAGCAACAGGCGAGTGCGTCGGGGGCAAAGGTGACGTTCGCTGGGATGGTGGCTCCGTCGGACCGGGCGGCGTTCATGCGGGCAATCACCGTGCTTGCCGTGCCCAGTGTGTCCCCGGAAGGGGCACCGGCGGTGGTGGCCGAGGCCCAGGGGTGTGGTGTGCCGGTCGTCGCGTCGCGGACGGGCGGGTTGGTGGAGATGGTGGACGCGGCGTGCCTGGTGCCACCGGGTGACGACGTGGCTTTGGCGGACGCGCTCGGTCGCGTGGTGATGGATGCGGCGTGGCGGGAGGAGCTGCAACGCGACCAACGACGACGAGCGCAGACGCGAAACCCCGACGTACTGGGTCCGCAATATGCCGCACTGCTCCGCGCTGCGACGGCGTGATACTCGTGCCTCCATGCAGGAGCGCGTGAGCACGCTGAATCCGGAACCGGACGTTGCGCTCGAGGTGCGCACGTTCGTCGGCGGGAGTGCGATGCCGGTCGTCGTGGTGAAGGGCCTGGGGGGATCGGCGGCGTCGGACCGGCTGGTGCAGGAAATGGCGGCGCACTTCACCGTCATCACCATGAGCCCGCGCAACAGCGGCGAATCCACCGGAAGTCTCACGCTGGACAACCTGATCCATGATGTACGTTTCGTCGTCGAACACGCGGCGCAGGAGCACGGCGCGGTCCCAGGCGTGGTGGCGCACAGCATGGGTGCGTACGCGGTGGCGCGGCTCCTGGAGCACGCACCGGTGACACCGCGCGCCGCGCTGCTGGCTCCGCTGCTCGACATCACGGAGCAGAATCCCGACGTCATGAACTGGTACTTCCGTCGGAGCCTGGCGAAGAACCGCGTGCCGGGGGCGGTGCGGATCATCAGCAGCTTCTACACCGCGTTCATTGCCCCGCCGTCAGAACAGGCGCGTCCGACGGGAATGAGCCTCAGTCAACAGCGCTTCGACCATGGCGACGTGCTGCCCTTCCTCCACTCCATCTTCAACGCGCCGCGCATCACCCGGCCGTTGCAGACACCCACGCTGATCCTCGTGGCGGGTCGCAGCAACGCCGGCCTGCGCATCCGGAACCTGGACCAACTCGCGTCCACCTGGCGCAGCCTGCAAGCCACTGGGTCCGAGCTGGAGGTGTTGCCGGAGCTCGACCACTTCCTCTCTCAAGGGGGCGAGTTCTTCTCGTCGTCACGAACGCCGGAGCTGGTGGCGCGGATGGCGGCTTTCCTGCGCGGTGCGTCGCCGCAGCAGAGCGCAGCGTGAGCGTCACCGGGCGGTGGCGTCCTCCCGGGCCCGCTCCGCTTCCTGCTCGGCCACGTCGGTGCCCTGCAGCGCCGTGACCCACGCGTGCAGCGCAGGCATCCCCACGCCCTTCCCCGTCACACTCAGCGACCACAGCGCAAACCGCGCGAACATGTTCACCAGCCGCGCACTGCGCTCCGTGGCCCGCGCTCCGACGGGACGCGCAAACCACGTGGACGTCACCGCCAGCCCCATGATCACCGTCCCCGCGGTCCCCACGGCGACGATGCCCAACAACGGCAGCAACGCGGCACTGCGCAGGCTGGCCAGGAGCGTCACCATCCCCGGCACCACGGATGCTCTTACGCGCGCGACGCCCTCCCCCAGTGACGTCGTCACGGCCGCCAGGCGACGCGAGAGCGCTTCCGTGGCAGTGGAGATCAACGCAGGCAGGGCCATCACCACCACCGGCATCACCGCCACCGCGCTGCCCACGAGCGCATGCGTGGCCCGCAGCACGGCGTCGTCGTCACGGTGGATGGTGAAGCTGGTCCGCGCGGCGGGCACGGGCGTGTTGGACATGGATGGGGATTGCCCGTCCGCCGGGACCGGCCACGCGGACAGCAGGAGCATGCCGGCACAGAGGATGACGTGCATGCGCAACGCCCTCCCGCCCAGGGACGAATCCACGTGTTGGCGGTCTTCCCGGTTGTCGCCGTGCGCTCACGTCGTCAGCGAGCAACCGTGGGACCGCAGGCCTCCCGTGAGTTAACGGGCTACGGGGCGCGGTCAAGACGTGGTGATGGCACGCGGACCGGAGGTCCGACGTTGCGGGTTTCCGTTTGCGCCGCGGGCAACCGCTATAGTGTGGGGCCGTTCCACGACGGAACCAGGACGTCCATGCTCCCGCCCTTCCCTGCTTCAAGATGTGTCGTGATGGCGCTGCTGATCCTCGGCACGGCATGCAGCACGGTGCAGATCAAGACCGAGCCCGCTGACGCGAAGATCGTGGCCAACGGCGAGGACATCTCCGAGGAACGCTCCTTCCGGGAAGATGTGGGCGGCGCGGATCACGACGTGGTGGTCAGCAAGCCAGGCTACCGCACCCGTCGGATTGCCGTGCCGCGTGACCGCATGGGCCCGTTCCTCAAGTGGGGCTCCTTCGTGGGGAGCCTGGGATGCGCGTTCCTGTCCGCGGGCACGGGTTGCTGCCTCATCTACACGCTCAACCGCGACCCCGTCCGCGTCTTCGTCGGCGGCATGCTGGCCAACGGCAACAATCCGCTGGGCGGCGTCATTGCGCTGCTGCAGCTCTCCGCGCTCAACACGCTCACCGTGGGCTGTCTCGCGTTGCCGTGCATGGCCGCGGGCACCGCGCTGTGCTCCTGGCCGCTGGCGGGCATGCTGGTGAACCTCATCTATCCGCAGGCCCAGGACGAGGTGGAGATCCGCCTGGAGCGCGAGGAGGCCGCGCCATGAAGCGCATCTGCCTGCTGGCATCCCTGTTGCTCAGTGGGGGATGCACCAGTCACGTCCTCGTCGAGCACTTCGACTTCGTCGACAACACGGACACGTTCTCGCTGGTCTACTCGTACGTGGACAGCTTCCTGAACGCCAACGAGGGCCTGCCGCTCCCGTACAACCCCGCCATCGACACGCTGGAAGGCAAGCGCGTGGTCATCCGCGGCGGCGGACAGGTGGCGGCGGGGGATCCGTGTCGCGGCATGCTGACCCCCGACGTGGCCAGCCTGTCCCGCGACGATTTCTACGCGCTGCACATCGTGGCCAGACCCACGCAGGTGAACCTGCAGTACAACATCCAGCCCGTGGTGCTGGCGGACGGCTCCGTCGACAACGCGGTGATTCCCGCGGACCACGACAGCCTGGCCATGCTCACCGCCTACGTGCACCTGGACCGCGTGCAGGCGTTCCTGCGCGACGTGCTCAAGGATGACTCCCGCGCCGCCACGACGCGCGCGGTGGGTTTGTTTGACCCGGAAGCGGTGGTGAGCTGCTCCGTGCCGGGACTGGGCGGACCCAGCGTGCCGCTCATCCTCTCCGACAACGCCGCGTACAACCCCAGCGCCGACGTTTTCATCCTCCTGCGCGACGCGCTCCCCACCGCGGAAGTGGCTTTGGGCACCAACCCCGGCGTGCTGGCCCACGAGTTCGGTCACCGCGTCTTCGAGCAGAACCTGTACATCTCCGACGAGGCGTTCCGCCGGAAGGTTCAGGAGCTCTACGGCGGCCAGGACTTCTGCACGGACGACACGCCCGACGACGAGATCGACGACTGCAAGGCCTCCACGCTGTTGCAGAAGGGTATCAACGAGGGCTTCGCCGACATCATTGCGTACACGTACATGGGTCGCCCCGACTTCGGCTTCACGCGCTCGCTCTCCTACGACGAGAACGAGCCCTCCACGCGCGACCGCAACTTCGCCGTGGAGCTTGACCCGGAGCGTGACTTCATCATCTACGACGAGGCGTACGTCCGTCAGGCCGAGGAGGGCACGCTGAGCTACTACTTCCTCGGGACGCTGTTTGGTCGCGGGTTCTATCACGGCATCACCAACCCGCAGACCGGCGCCGCCCCCGTCGACGAGGATGAGCGCGTGGAGCTGGCCCGCACCGTCTACACGCCCGCCATGCTGCGCGCGCTGCGACGGCTGGGCGAGGACTACCTGGTCAACGCACGCTTTGACCCGCGCCAGGTCATCCGACGCTTCCTGCAGGAGCTGCCTGCGACGACGGGAAACGACGCCCGCAGCGGCATGTGCCAGGCCATGTGCGACCGCTTTGGGCGGCTGGAGTACCCGGCGCCCGTCAACAACGTCGCGGCGCAGTGCACCGGTTTCACGGGCAAGAACGCGCTGGTCAAGAACGGAGGAACGTTCCCATGCCAGCTCTGATTGCGTGGGTGCTGGGGGCGTCCCTGGTGGCCGCCCCGCAGGGAGACACCAAGGTGGAC
This sequence comes from Myxococcota bacterium, assembly GCA_040752415.1. Lineage (GTDB taxonomy): Bacteria > Myxococcota > JACRCW01 > JACRCW01 > JACRCW01 > JBFMGU01. Next base: position 941 of record JBFMGU010000310.1, on the reverse strand, counting down.
AAGGAGCCGGCGGCCTCGACGACGCACACCAACCGCGATGACGAGACTCCCCTGGAGCGCTTGCCCGAGCGGCCGCCGCCCACGCCGCTTGGTGTCAACGTCGACGTCATGGGGGGGTTCCTGGGTAGCCCCACGGCGGGGAATCCGTTTGCCAGCACCGTGGATCCCTACTTCGGCGCGCGAGCGGGTGTGCGTCGTCCGGTGTTCGGGGACGTGATGCTGGGCGGCGAGATCTCCGGTCGGATGACGCGGCTCATCTCCGTGGGGCCCGCCACCACGGTGCCGCTGGGCGTGCAGTGGATTGGTCGCCTGTCAGGCATCACTCCGAACCAGACGCTGCGCCAGGTGAACCAGCTCTCTCTCGGCGCAACCCTCGGTTACCGGCTGCGGAAGCTCGACTTCTTCCTGGAACCGTACGGAATGCTCGGCGTCAGCACCGCCATGCGCACCTTCATTGTCCAGGATGACAGCCCGCTGCTGCATTTCCGCAGCTTCCCGACGCTGGGCGGCTACGCGGGGCTGGGCTTCATCTTTGGACTGCATCCCATGTTCGTGCGCATGGACACGATTGCAGACGTGGAATCCGGTCCGCCGCCCTTCACCGCGGTGTTCCCGGCGTTCCAGTACAACATCTCCCTGGGCGTGCAGATTTGAGGGAGTGTCCGATTTTCAGTCACACTGTCCGAAATTCAGACAGGCCCGGACCGTCTTCCCACGCGATTTCCGTCGAGAAGTGGATTGGCATTGCGCGTGCTCTGCGCTCCCACGCCCCCCCGGCCCCAAGAACAAACCAGCCAGGCGGCGTGGCCACAAAGCCTGGCTGGGGGGCTAAGAGACAGTGGGGGTTGGCACGGAGATAAGCACCGGAATTGCCAGATTCCGACCGGGAAACCAGCGGCCCACGGGCCCGCTGGCTCCCATACGTAACCGGCCAATCTGTA
>JBFMGU010000031.1:0-56791 GCA_040752415.1 Myxococcota bacterium | reverse complement strand
TCCTTGGGCGCAGGACCGGTTCCTCGTCGGAAAGGGGCTTGGACCTCCCCGATGGCCCCCCTTCCCCCAGCCCGGTGACGACGAGAAAATGGTTCTGGGGAAGGGGGGCGAGTGCGCGCAGCGGGTCGAATGCGGGGGGGTTAGGTGTTCGACGGCGTCGCAGGAATGGCGCCTTGTTCTCGGCTCCGCCTTCAGGTGTATCCGCAACACCAACACTCGGAACGCGCAACGGCCTGGGTGACGGGCGGCGGCTCGTGGCAGACTGCGGGGCATGACGCAGAAGCCTTCCTGGTTGTTCCTGGGCGCGCTGTGCCTCGCGGCGGCGTGCACGGGCCCCAATCCCCTGACCAACACCGGCAACAACAACAGCGGCGAAACGCGCTGCGAGCGCAACTCCGACTGCGCCTCGGGACAGTTCTGCCGCGACGGAACGTGTGCGGAGGGCTGCGCCTCCAATCGGGATTGTCCGTCGGGGCAGACCTGCGACACGACGGTGAATCGCTGCGTGGGTCCGGAGCAGGACGCGGGGAACAACGGCGGCACGGATGCGTCCATCACCCGTCGCGACGCGGGACAGCGTGACGCCAACGTGACCATTCCGCCGGTGGGCGAGGAGGAGGTGTGCAACCCCGCGCTCAACAACTGCACCGAGGGACTGCGCTGCGTGAGCCTGGGCCAGGTGGGCGCCCGTTGCGTCTCGGAGTGCAACCCGGTGGCGGGCACGGAATGCGCGGCCGGTCGCCAGTGCGTGGACCTTGGCGACGGAACCGGCGCGTGTCTCCGCATGCTGGGGCGTGATGAGCAGTGCATCGACATCTTCACCGGCATGGTCGACGAGATGGCGTTCTGCGAGCCCGACCTCATCCGTCTCGTCGACAACCCCGACGCGCCCACGCTGTGCGCCTGCAAGCTGGCCTGCACCCTCTCAGAGTGCCCCGGTGACAACTGCGAGTGCCCCGCCAGCGAGCAGTGCGTCGACGGCGTGCTCTCCGGCGGCACCCTGGGATTGTGCGGCACCACCGCGGGCCCCGGCGAAGCCTGCGACGATCCTTTCAGCTACCCCATGGGCACGTCGCTGTATTGCGAGACGCCGCCGGGCATCCCGCCCAACCTGCCGCAGCCGTACCCTTATTGTTTCTTCGAGGACTTCGTGAACTTCGAGTCCGTGTGCTGGCTCATCTGCGAGTACCCCAATGCCATCTCCAGCACGTGTCCGCCCGGCATGCGCTGCGAGCTGGCCGATCCCGACGTGTGGGGCGACGGCGTGAAGGCCTGCCAGTACATCCCCGACGCCGGACCCGTGGTGGATGCCGGTATCGTCGTGGACGCAGGTCGCGTTGACGCTGGAACCACACCGGACGCCACCGTGACGACGGACGCGGGCATCACCGTGGACGCCGGCCCTCCCGACGCGGCCATCTCCGTCGACGCCGGCCGCCCCGACGCGGGCATTGTCCCCGACGCCGCGCCTCCGCCGGATGCCTCCGTGTCCGTCGACGCGGCCCTGCCCCGCGACGCGGGCCTCTCCCCGGACGCATCAACCCCCGACGCTGCTCCCTGACGGTTCCTCCTCGTCCACCAGCTCATTCCGCCCGCTGACGACGAGCGCAACCCCGGCGACGAATGCCGCGAGCGAGACACCGGAGCTGAGCACCACGGTCCACAACGACTCGACCGGGAGGAACAGCGCGAGCGTGAGCAACACCACCGGCCAGCCCACCGAGAGCACCGGTCCGAGCGTTCCCTGCTCCAACGGAATGACACCGCCGGGATTGCAGAACAGCGGCACCGGCCCGAGCAGCGCGCAACACGCACCCGCGAACGCCAGCACCGGCGCCACGCGATGCAACACACCCGGCTCGCCCGCGCGGGCAATCCGCTCGTCGTCACGGCAGCAACCCTTGCGCGCCGCCGGCACCCGGCCAAGGTCCAGCTGATCCACGATCGCCACCGTCGCGGCGGCCAACAATGGAACCAACGCAGCCACGATGCAGGGCGCGGGAAGCAGGACGGCCAGGATCAACGGAACCACGGGCAGACCACCCACGTTGGCGTCGGGACCGAAGTTGGCGGCGTACACCGCGCCCAGGAACATGCTCTCCGCGAGGTAGCCCGCGAGCCCCGTCCCACTGGCCAGCACGCCACCGGCGAACACGAGCGCGCCCTCCGCCAGCGCCAGCCATCCGCTCTCGGTGTTCCGCGCGATGATCACGTCGGTCCAGGACTGCGCCACGTCGTCGTCGGGATTCTCTTCCATGGCGTCGCGCAGGAGGCGGACTCCGGTGGCATCGGTTCCCAGGCGCGTCTGCAGCTTCGGGTCCTGCAATCCCACCTGCGCGCCGCCCGCCAGGTGCAACGCGGTCTGCTCGACGGAACGCAGCAGTCCATCCAACGATCGCGCACGCACCGACATGCGCCGCACCGCCTTCCCCGTCTTGCGCTCCAGCAGCGCCGCCTGCAGGCCCCACACGCCGTCGACGAGCGAGAGCTGCGAGGTCACCACCAGGTCCGCGTCCATGGCCTGGTAGATCTGCGCCAGGCACTCGTCGGTGTCACAGCCGCGCAGCTGTTCCTGCACCGCGCGGTCCAGCATGCGGTTCATCTCTTGTCGCCCGATGACGCGGAAGGTGGCGTGCCGGGTGAGCGCATCCACCAGCGCGGCCTCGACACCGGGCGCCGCGGCCTTCACGTCCGACGAGGGAGCCTGGGGAAGGCTCATCGGCAACACGAGCGCGCGCTGGTTCGCGAGGGCGTCGGGCGTCTGCGTGGAGAGCGTCAGGAGAAACATGATCGCCGCGGTCATGGCGCCTCCTCGTCGGGAGCGCCGCCTTCGGACACGTCCTTCAGTGCCTCCGGAGAAGGCCAGAGGAGCAGGAAGAGTCCCGCCGGGCTGAACACCATGAGCTGCGCTGCAATGAGGCAAGGCATGCTGCACCACGTGCACAACAGCAGCGGTCCCAGCAGCGCGCTCTCCTCCTGCGAGAAGGCGACCACCGGCTCAGGACGTCGGGAGGCGATCAACAACGTGCTGTAAAGCACCTGGGCCAGCGCCGCTTCCACGAAGATGCCGCCGCACAACAAGGGCGCTCCCGCCAGGATGCTCAGTGCGGACACGGTGCGTATTCCGTCGTCATTCTCGGCATCCTGGATGTCCGCGTCATTGCGGCAACACCCCGTGCGGTGCACCTCCAGGCGTCCCAGGTTCAGCGCGTCGACCACGCTGAGCACCACGCCCACCGTGCCCGCCGTCAACGCCACGGGGATGAGCACCAGAAGCGGCAGGGAAAGCACGAACGACGGGACCAGCGTTCCGGTGGTGCTCGAGATGGCCCCGCCCAACAGCGGCAATCCCACCGCGCCCGCCGTGACGACCGCGGCAATCCCAAACGCCGCCGCCTCGGCCACGGCAAGCCGGTTGCTCTCCACGTTGTGAGCAATGATGTACTGCGTGAGCGCCTCGGACGTGCTGAGCTCGCGCTGCTCCTCCCGGTAGCGACGGAAATCCTGCAGATCCGCCACGCTGGTGAACCCCAGCCGCTCGCGGGCCTTCCGTCCTTTCAGGGACACCGCCTCCGCGCGCCCACACAACAACGCCGCCATCTCGCGGATCTGCGCCACGAGGCCCTGGAGGGAGCGCGCGTGGATGGACGCCGCGTGGAGAACCTGTTCACTGCGCTGGTCGACGACACGCTGAGACCAGATCAACGCCTCGCCAACCTGCGTGACGGTTCCCACCGCCAGCAGCTGCGCGTTCAGCGCGCCGGCGATCTCGGTGAGGCAGGTGGCGTCGTCGCAGCCCATCTTCTCGCGGTTGGCTTCCGCGGTGAGGATGGCCTGGACCTCGTCCATGCTGACGACGTCGTAGGCGCGGAACTCGGGGAGCGCGGCGGCCAGCCCGTTGGTGAGGAAGAGACTGGCCGCGTTGGCCTGGTCGCCGGTGACCTTGACGGTGACGGGCAGGACCGCGAGTCGACGTGACTCCTCCGACGGCGGAGCGCTTGCCACGAGGAGCAGGACTGCCAGCGGACCAATCATGCAACGGGCTCCCGAGGACGCCGCACTCTAGCGGAACATCCCCGGGAGCACCGCGTTCTCGTCAGGGGACCACCCAGATGGTGCCCACCACGGGCTTGCCGGGATCCTGGATGAGCCAATCCGGCTGCCCCGCTTGCGTGCTGTAGTACCCGTAGAATCCCGTCTTGCTGAGCACCTTGGTCACCGACGACGTCGACCCCACCGCGGGCGGACCGCCGTTGACCTGGAACGGGTTGTTCACCCCGGCCACGTTGAACTGCGCCTGCACCGGGTTGTCGGAGCTGGCGGGCAGCGTCACCTCCGTGCCCACCTTCACGCGGATGCAGCGCGGCTCATACACCCCGCTGTTCAGGTGCGGCGCGGCGTTGCCGTCCACATAGTCCCCTTCCGTGCAGCCGTTCACCACCGCGGGAATCGCCATGCACGTGGGTGACTGCATGGCCGCCGCGGCGCAGTGGCCCTCGCGTGCCTCCTCGACGTCAAACAGGGACGCGGCGGCGTGATACTCGCGGCACTCCAGCGTGTTCGCATCCACGGAGGCGCCGTAGTTGTAGTAGCGCGTCTTCGCGTCGCACTGGGCCAGGCACGTCTCACGCGAGTCATACAACGCGGGCACGGGGCCAAAGCCGCAGCCCATGGACATGACGTCGCAGTAGTGGTCGCAGGGATTATCCGGCGTGTCCTGGCAGTGCGTCTCGCCGCGACTGGTGGGCCCGGCCCAGATGCACGCCGAGGGCAGCGTGTCGTCGAGGGCGCCGGTGAGGATGTGGTTGTAGCGGCACGCCAGGTTGTTCCCGACCATGGCGTCCATCTGCCCCGGCGGCATGGCACGACAGCTGGTGATGCAGTGCTCGTCGTGGGCTTCCGGCACGTACTGCAGGTTGCCGTACTCCGCCCGACAGTAGCGGCGCATGAGCTGACAGTAGTGCTCGCACATGGCCTCTCCCGTGGTGTTTTCACAGGAGATGCTCAGCGGACCCGCCAGGTCGCATTCCACGCTGGGATTGCTGGAGGCCGCCATGGCGTGCTCCATGCGACACGTGACGGTGTTGCGCGCCACCTGGCCGGGGACGCCCTGCGGGATGGCGTCGCAGTGGACCATGCACTCCTCACGGCTGGCGAACTGCGGATCGGAAGTGCAGTAGGTCATCATGAGATCGCAGTAGTGATCGCACGCGCCAGCGTCGGAGCGGTCCACGCACACGCCGCCGCCGGTGCGACCGGAATAGCCGCAGTGCTGCGTGCGGAACTCGCCGGTCACCGCTGCCGCTTCACGCGTCTCGTGGAGTCGGCACGCCAGGCTGTTTGCCGTCTCGGTTCCCGCAAGCTGCGTATCCGTCCCCAACGGCATGGCGCTGCACGCCGACATGCACTCGTCACGGGAGGCGTATTGCGCGTCGGCACCGGTGCACGCGGCCAGGTTCTCGTCGCAATACATCCCGCAGTCCGCGGCAAGACTCGTCCCGCCGGAAGATGACGACGACGACGAAGTCGCTGCCGCGCTGGACGAAGTGGCCGCGGCCGAGCTGGACGACGTGACACCGCTGCTGGAGGACGTGGCGCCCCCCGTGCTGCTGGACGCGCTGGAGGAAGACGACGACGAAGACGAGGACGCCGACGACGAGGCACTGGAGCTGCTGGTCGCCGAGGTCGATGACGTGGGCTCGCCCGATCCGCCGCCGACGCTGGACGAATTCGCGGCAGCGCTGCTCGACGTCACGGGTCCGCCGCTCGTCGTGCTGGGGCCCACGAAGCTGTAGCTGCTGCTCCCCCCGGTGGACTCACCTCCCGGCGAGGATCCGCCACCGCCCGACCCGGTTTCCGAGGGATTGCACGCCAAGACCACACTCAGGCCCGCGAGGCCCGTCATGCACCACATGCGTCTCATGGGATCCACCTTGCCGGCGAAAGAGCGTGTGCGCGCCGCGCCTGGGCCGCGCGCTGCTGGCCGCTCCCGGTACCAGCGTCGTCGGTTTCTTCCGGCTGCTCTGGACCTCGGGACACCGCGTCCTTGCGACGGGTCACGTCCCGAAGTGTCAACGGGGAATACGGGATTATAGCCATCCACCACGCCGTGAGCATGGACGCAACGGGTGCCAGTCACGCGCACGGCTCCCGACCACTGGAGCTTGGGTCACACGGACCGCTATGCATGCGCTCCACACATGGACACCCCTCCCGCCCAGGAATACGCACGCCGCCTCCAGCTCCACCTCGACGCTGCGGCTCTGCATGACCGACGGGACGCCGCGGTGGCGGCCGCGCGGGTGGCCGTGTTCGGCGCCGGCGTCGTGATCGCGTGGATGGCGTTCCGGGACAACGTGTCGGCGTCCTATCTTGGCATCCCGGCCGTCGTGTTCGTGGCGTTGCTGGTGGTGCATGAGCGCATCAACCGCGCCCTGGAGCGTTCACGTCGTGCCGCGGCCCTGTACCAGCGCGCCATCGAGCGACTCGCGAACCGCTGGGCGGGGCAGGGTCGCCCGGGAACGGAGTTCGCCGACGAGGAGCACCCCTACGCGCGTGACCTGGACATCTTCGGCCGCGGCTCCCTGCATGAGCTGTTGTGCACGGTGCGCACCGCGCCGGCTGAAGCCACCCTGGCGCGCTGGCTGAAGACCCCCGCCACCGTGGCGCAAGCAAAGGCGCGCCAGGAAGCCGTGCGTGAGCTGCGCAACCGACTCGACCTGCGCGAAGACCTCGCCCTCGTCGGCCCCGAGTTGCAGACGTCCCTGGACGCGGTGCTGTTGCGGACGTGGGCCACGGCTCCCGCGGTCTTCCCTCCGTCGTGGCGCGCGCTGCAGCCGCTGCTGGCGGTGTTGGGCGTGGCCGCCCTTGGCGCCTTCATCCATGCGCTCTTCCTCGGCGGGAGCTGGTGGCCCGCGGGTATCCTCGCGCTCGTGGATTGGGCGGTGTACCGCGCGGCGCGACCGCGGCTGATCCGGGTCATCGGTGCATTGAACCGTCCGGGAGAGCATCTGCGGCTTCTTGCGCTCGTGGCGGAGAGGCTGGAGCGGGAGTCCTTCCAGGCACCGCTGCTCAAGGAGCTGCACGGCGCGCTCTCGTCGGAGGGAGGCACCGCGTCCGCGGCCATCTCCCGCCTCGCCCGGCGCACCGAGCTGATGCAGCTCCAACAGAACCAGCTGCTGCTGCCGTTCCTGTTCCTGCTGTTGTGGAGCCTTCAGTTCGCCATCCAGATTGATCGCTGGCGTGGCGCGCATGGCGCGTCCGTTCCGCGCTGGTTGGAATCGGTGGGTGCGCTGGAGACCCTGTGCGCGCTGGCCTGCTACGCCTACGAGCACCCGGATGACGTCTTCCCCGACGTGGTGGACGGCCCGCCCCGCTTCGCAGGCGAAGGCCTGGCGCACCCGCTGCTGCCGCGTTGCGTCCCCAACGACGTCCGTCTCGACGAGGAGACCCGTGTGATCATCATCAGCGGCTCCAACATGTCCGGGAAGAGCACGCTGCTGAGGACGGTGGGCACCAACGCGGTGCTGGCCATGTGCGGCGCGCCGGTGCGGGCCCAGCGTTTGACGCTCACGCCGCTTGCCATTGGCGCCACGTTGCGGGTGGAGGATTCGCTGCAGGAGGGACGTTCGCGCTTCTTCGCGGAGCTTACCCGGCTGCGCCAGCTCATGGACATGGCCGGCAACTCGCCGCCACTCCTCTTCCTCCTCGACGAGATCCTGCACGGCACCAACTCGCATGACCGCGTGGTGGGTGCGGAGGCGTTGATGGTGGCGTTCCTCAAGCGCGGCGCCCTGGGACTGGTGACCACGCATGACCTGGCGCTGGCCAGCGCCGCGGAACGGATTGGCCCGCACGCCGTGAACATGCACTTCCAGGACGAGATGGTGCAGGGGAAGATGGTGTTCGACTACCGCATGCGTCCCGGCGTGGTGACCCGCAGCAACGCGCTGGAGCTGATGCGCTCATTGGGGCTGGAGGTCTGACCGCGTGGATGACGTCGTGATGACGCTGGTGGAGCAGCACCTGCTCCTGGCGGTGCCGGAGGGCGGGCTGGTCATCCACACCGCGTGCGGCAACGGCGCGCTGGCCGCGGAGATTTGTCGTCGGCGACCGGACCTGCGCCTGCTGGGCTACGACCGCTCCCCCGCGCACATCCGCTCCGCGCGGGAACGTGCCCTGCCCCGCGCAACCTTTGCGGTCTTCGACCTGACGCTGGATCGGCCACCGCCCGCGGCGGGTCGGGTGGATGCGGTGGTGACCTCGCAGGTGTTCCGCATCCTGAAGGAGCCCGCGCGCCTGTTCCTGCAGTTTCGTCGACTGATGCAACCGGGCGCACCGCTGCTGGTCCTGGAGACGGAGGCGGAAGGTCTGCAGTCTCGTCGACAATTCCTGGAGGCATGGGGATTCCGGGTGGCGGGCTCGTCGGGAGCGAACCTGGTGGCCATCTCTCCCACGCCGCCTCCCGGAGTCATCCGCGGCTGGGGCTGAGGGTCCGCATCACGGGAACGACGTCAGCATGTCCGCGTCCGCGTGCAGCTTTCTGACCATGATGTTCGACGTCGGTATATCCGGTCTGCCTGTGGGCCGGGGGCCATGGGCTGCGTGAAACCGGAGGGAACCATGAAGAGATTGGCCTCCCTGGGCCTCGCCGCGGTGGCGGCGGGCGTGACGGTGTCGTGTGGCGCACTGGGCCCCTCGGGACCCGAGCTGGACCCCAACGCGGTGTTCGAGATTCAACCCATCTCCGCCGTCATCGCCTCCACCAAGGACAACGGCGACGCGTGGGATCCGGACAACTCCCCCCCCGACATCTCCATGCGCATGTGGTGCACGGACGGCTCCAGCGTGACGGCGGAGGAGATGGAGACGTTCGAGCCCCGGTGGACGTCGGGCTCCTGCACGTCCACGGTGGGCCGCTTCCAGGACAGCGGCGTGGCCATCGAGATCCAGGACCTCGACCCCGCCGGCAACGACCAGGTCCTCCCCCGCATCGGCATCCGGCCCAGCAACGCGGAGTTCCTCGCCGGAGAGATGATCATCTCGCCCACCACGCAAGTTCCGCGCCTGGTGTTGCGCCTCGTCCGTCGCTGAGGAGCCTTGATCCGGCGCCCGTGCAGGTGTGGAGTGGCACCGCATGGTGACGCTGGTGGCGGTCCTCGTCGGACTCGCGGCGCTGTCCGCGGTGGTGTTGTGGTTCCTGGGGACCCAGCCGGTGCTTCCCTCCCGTCGGAAGCAGGAGCCGCTCCCCGCGGTGGATGCCTCCCGGATGCAGCGCCATGTTCGCGCCCTTTCGGAGACGTTTCATCCCCGTGACTATGGTCACCCTAAGCACCTGGGCGCCGCCGCGGAGTACATCCGGGAGCAGCTGGAAGAGGCGGGGGTTGCCACGCGTGAGCAGCCCTACCTGGTAGCCGGGAGGACGTACCGCAACGTCGTGGCGGAGCTGGGTCCCCGGGAGGGCGAGCGCCTGGTGGTGGGAGCGCACTATGACACCTGCGGCCCCCTCCCCGGCGCAGACGACAATGCCAGCGGCGTGGCCGTCCTCATCGAGTTGGCGCACCTGCTGTCCACCACGCCGCTGAAGCGCCCCGTTGACCTGGTGGCGTTCACCCTGGAGGAGCCGCCGAACTTCGCCACGGCATCCATGGGGAGCGCGGTCCATGCCGCGTCGCTGCGGGAGGCCGGGGTCCGCGTGCGCGCCATGTTGTCGCTGGAGATGCTGGGCTATTTCTCCGACGAGAAAGGCAGCCAGCGCTTCCCGTTGTCCATCATGAAGCTGGTCTACCCCTCGCGCGGGAACTTCATGGCCGTGGTGGGCCGTTTCGTCGACGGGTCGCTCACCCGCCGGGTCAAGCGCGCCATGGCCGGCGCCACCGACCTGCCCATCCGGTCCATCAACGGTCCCCGCCTCATTGCCGGCGTGGATTTCTCGGATCACCGCAGCTACTGGGACCAGGGCTTTCCCGCCGTCATGATCACCGACACCGCGTTCTACCGGAACCCCAACTACCACACCGCGCGCGACACCCTGGACACGCTGGACTTCCCCCGCATGGCCAAGACCGTGCAAGCCGTCTACGTCGCCATCCTGGCACTAATCGACGACTAAGCGGCGCTCACCCCGGGAACGCGCAGGAGACGCCGGACGTGAACGTGGGCGTGGTCGTGGCCGGGTTGTCGCGGTCACCCGCGCGGGTCCCGACCGCACCCGGTTTCCTCGTCGTCCTCCCCGGGATCCCCGAGCAGCGCCATCCCACAGGTGCATCTCCCCTCCCCGTCCTGCTACACGTTGCTCCAACGACCCCATCTCCTCGTGTTGGAGTGCCGCCGTGCCACGCTCCCTCCGCTGGTGCCTTGCCCTCCCGGTGCTGTCCCTCACCGCGTTTCCGCCGGCCGCGCGGGCGGATGAGGGCGGACTCTCCCTGCTGGTCCTGAGCGTCCCCAAGGACTCCTCCAGCCAGAAAGCCGCCGCCACCGGCGCCTTTGTTTCGCGCGGCGCGTTCGCCCGGAACCCCCGCTACCAGCTGCTGGACCTCGAGGCCTTCCTCGACGAGTCGCAGGAGTCCCCCGGCCGCGCCGCGGTGGGTCGCGCCATGGCGGCGCTGGATCGCGGGACCCGCGCGCTGGACGCCCTGGAGGTGGACCCCGCCCTCGCCGCGCTGAACGAGGCGGTGGTGGCCTTCGAGCAGGGCGCCGCGTACGTGGACAACATCAAGCCCTACACCGACGCGCTGCTCCGCCTGGGTGCCGCCTACGCGCTCAACGCGGAGAACGACAACGCCCGCGACGCCTTCCGCCGCGCCCTGGTCCTGGACCGCAGCGCCACCTACGAGAAGCTCCCCGAGCAGGCCAAGAAGGCGTTCGAGGACGCGGCCCGCAAGGTGGATGAGGCGGAGCGCGGCGCCATCAGCGTCTTCACCACGCCGGCCGGTGCGGAGGTCTACGTCGACGGAACCTTCCGCGGCCCCGCGCCCATGGTCGTGGATCGGCTCGCTCCCGGGCCGCACCTGCTGCGCGTGGTCCGTCCCGGCTACCGCTCCGCGGGTCGCACCATCAAGGTCAGTGCGCGCGCCGAGGAGACCGTGCAGCTGGCGTTGAAGCCCACGCTGAAGGCCAGTGAGCTGGAGGACATCACCGCGCGCATCCACACCGACGTCACCGCCGGCCAGGGCCCGGTGCTCAGCGAGCTGGCGCGCTTTGCCAAGGTGGACCAGGTCTTCGTGATGAGCGTGCAGTCCTCCGCCACGGACGTGCGGGTGTCCGCGGTTCTCGTCGACGGGACCGGCCACCCGCTGCAATCCGGCCAGCGCTCGTTCACCGGGGAGCGCTACCGCCAGGAGCTGGACCAGTGGATGGAGAGCGGCTTCCGCAGCGCCCAGGGCGGCACCACCGCGGCGGCGCAGAAGGACGTCAGCACCCAGACCACCAGCAACTACAGCGCGCCCACCGGCGGCGGCTCCGGCGTGGGCATGGGCAAGATCGTGATGGGGGCGCTGCTCTTCCCGCTCACCGCGCTCTCGGTGGTGCTGATGGGCACCTTCCTCGTCGTCAGCGGCGTGGCCTTCTACCTGGCGCTGGGCTTCCCCTACTGGCTCCCGGACTCCAGCGGCTCCATCCAGCGTGACTTCATCAGCCAGCGCGAGAACACCGCGCGCAGCATCTCGCTCATCGTCGGGTTCGTGCACCCCGGGCTCGCGGTCGTGGCCCTCGCGCTCGCCGTGGCTTCGCTGGCGGGCGGGATTGCGCTGATTGGCTGGGGCATGTCGGAGAAGAAGAGCATGGATGCGATCCTGGCCGGTGGCGGGTCGGACGCGCCCGGGCCAGAATGGGATGGGCGTGGTGACGGGGAGGCGGGAGAGCGGCCATGAAGAACGTGTTCCTCATCCTGGCGGCGCTGACGTTGGGCGGTGCGGGCGGCTGCCTGCAATTTGACGCGCCGTGCGAGGACCCGGAGCCCGGCAAGGCCCGCTGCGACGTGGGCTACGAGTGCGTGAAGGAGGACACCCCCGTCGGTGAGCGCGAGGTGTGCAAGAAGCGTGGGTCCCTGGACATCGGCGAGAAGTGCCAGGGCTCGGAGCTGTGTCGCGGGTCCGCCCAGGGCGCCTCCGTGTGCGCCGACAAACCCAGCCGCTGCCGCACCGGCACGGAGGCGGAGTGTGACTTCCGTTGTCGCCCCACCTGCTCCAGCCATGAGCAGTGCGGCACCGACCAGATCTGCTGGGCCGACGCCACCGGCAACTTCTGCCAGGAGGGCGACTGCGGCGTGGACAACCAGGATGCCTGCCCCTCCGGACAGGAGTGCTTGTGGTTCAAGGGCGGCCCCACCGGCGGCCTGTGCTTCGCCCCGTGCGACCTCCTCCTGCAGAGCGACTGCAACACCAATCCCAACGCCGGCCGCTGCTGCGCGCCCCAGGAGTCGTGCATCCACTTCGCCACCAATCCCGCGGCCGCGGCGTGTCTTGGCGCGGGCACCGGCAACCTGGCGGACCTCTGCGACACCGAGGAGGGCAACAGCCTCCCCAGCTGCAAGGAAGGGCTGTTCTGCAGCGACCTGCTGGGCGGGGATACCGGTCGCTGCTACCAGTACTGTCGTCGGTTGGGCGGCGGCGGTCCCGCCTGTGATCGCGCTGGCGCCCCCTGCCTGAGCTTCCTGGGCGGCGAGAATCTGGAATGGGGCTACTGCGGCGAGTGATGCTCGGCGGGCGGGATGGGCTGATCCATGGGCGAGCGTGAAAAGACGTTCCAGAAGTTCTTCTCCAGCCATGACCCGGCCGGCACCGCGGACTTTGGCGCGCGGATGCGTGACCGCGCCGTGGTCTGGCGCGACGGGCTGACCCCGGAGATGGAGCTCCCGTGGGGTGAGCTGACGGCGGAGGAACGCGGGTTCATTGCGCTGCTGAAGCTGCCGCGGAAGTTCAAGGACCTGGAGGGCAACGCCTGCCTGGAGCCGGAGAAGGCCCTGTCCCTGATGCGCGCGCTGCACGCCGCGGAGCTCCTGGACACCGCGGAGGGCAACAAGGCGCGCGCGCTGGTCCCCGTGGAGGTGCGCAAGGCGGTGGCCGAGGCCAAGGGCCAACAGCTCGTGCGCAAGAAGCTGCACGCCAACGTGTACCGTCCGCCGCTGGAGGGAGAGCAGGCCGCGGGTGGTGGCGACGGGCAGTTCGAATACGTGGAGCAGATGCCGGTCAGCTCGGCGGCCAGCGCGCCTTCTCCCGCCCCTCCTCCGCCTCCTCCGCCTCCCCCGCCGCAGGCCAGCACGGAGCTCAAGGCGTTCAAGGAGGAGATCGAGAAGGTGCACGCCACCCTCTCCAAGACGGACCACTTTGCGCTGCTGGGCATCAAGCGTGAGGCCGCCGAGAGCGACGTGAAGACCGCGTACTTCGCGCTGGCCAAGAAGTACCACCCGGACCGCCTGGCTGGCGCCGCTCCCGACGAGGTCGACGTTCTCAAGCCCAAGCTGGAGGCCATCTTCTCGGCGGTGGGCGACGCGTACCGCACGCTGCAGGACAAGAAGTTGCGGGAGTCCTACCTGGAGGACCTCAAGAAGCGGGAGCTCTCCACGGCGGAAGGCGCGGCGCCCAAGGCCCGGCCTCGTCGTGCGGAAGAGGCCAAGATGCATGCTCAGAAGGGCAAGATCTTCATGGGCAAGAAGGAGTTTGCGGACGCGGAGGCGGAGTATGCCAAGGCCAAGGACCTGGACCCCGACCTCGCCGAGTACCGCACCGAGTACGCGTGGGCCTTGAGCCTCAATCCCCGTCGACCCGAGGGGGAGCGGCGCGCCAAGGCCGTTGCGGAGCTCAAGTCGCTCACCGCCAACGTGAAATACGCGGACGCGTTCTACAAGCTGGGCCTGCTGCAGCGCGCCAACGGTGACGTCGTGCGCGCGGAGGAGTCCATCCGCCAGGCCTACAAGATTGACTCCAAGCACGCGGACGCCGCGCGTGAGGTGCGCGTCTATGACATGCGCGCGGAGAAGGCCAAGCAGGCCGTGGAAGAGGCGCGCAACAAGCCGGCCGGCGGCATCCTGGACATCTTCAAGAAGAAGTGAGCCGTCGCGTCGACCGCGGACACGGCGTTGAACCTCCCTCTCTCGCTTCTCACCTGGTCCGCATCCGGCGCCCCGACGGTGGGGTGCAGCCTCGGCTGCCGCCGACACCGACGGTCACCTGATTCGCATCACGTGGGGAGAGGGAGAGGGAACCGCTGACCCGCGTGCTCCCGCATCACCGCCACCGACGGTGCGTAGGCTTCCCGGAGCGCGCACTCGCCAGCGCATCGGTGAGTGTTCGGCTCCCCGCCTTCCCCCGACGGTGTTTCTCGTCGAGCGCATTGAGCGCCTGGATGGCGTCGCGCATCTCCCGCGCGGTGGCCGGACCACCCGCCTCCCGACAGAAGAACGTGCGACACCCCAGCGGCCGCGCCGAATACACGCTGCAGCGCATGCCGTCGTCGGTGAGGAGCGGGCAGGCTCCGTCGTCGCGCGGCGGCGGGATCTTGCGCCCCTGCCTTCGCAGCTCCTCCTGCAGCGCCTGCATCTCCGCCTCGGTGACAAACGGCTCGCGCCCGGTCTGGGCGAACTGGCAGCAGCACGCGCGCTGGATGCAGTCCCGCTGCGGCAGAGCGTCCTCGGCCAGCTGGTAGATGCGCAGGATCTCGCTCATCGACGCTTGCGGCCTCCGCCCTTGCGAGCGCCACCCGTCGACTTTCCCCGCGGACCCGGCCGCGCCGTCCCACGCCCCGGCTTCCCGCGCGGCCCCGCCTTCTTGTGCGTCCCCGCCGCCACCCGACGCCGCGGCGGCTTCTCCTCCGCCTCCGGCCGTCGCCACGGCGAGACCCGCGCGGAGCGCGCCCGCGTGGTCTCCAGCTCTTCCTCCTCGGGCACGCCCGCGCCAACCACACCCTCGGCCAACCCCAATGTCACGCGCTTGCGCTGCAGGCTGGCGTCCACAATGCGCACCCGCACGTCCTGCCCCAACCGGAACGTACGACCGCTGCGTGGCGCCGCCAGCATCATCTTGTGCGGGTCCAGCTCGAACCGCTCCGGCCCCAACGAGGCCACCGGGATCATTCCGTCGGCGTTCAGCTCGGACAGGTGCACGAACAGGCCGAACTCCTCACAACCCATGATGACGCCGTCAAACTCCTCGCCAATGTGACGCGCGCAGATGTGGGCCGCGTACAGCGCGTGCACGTCCCGCTCGATCTCCTGCGCCTTGCGCTCGGTCCGCGTGGAGGACTGCGCCATCACGGCCAGCGCGGGCTCGTCGTGGGGCAGCAGGTCATGGGCGTGCGGGGTCTTGCGCGCCGCCCCCTGCAGCAACGCGCGGAGCTGACGGTGCACCAGCAGGTCCGGGTAGCGACGGATGGGGCTGGTGAAATGCAGGTACGCCTCGGAGGCCAGCCCGTAGTGGCCGGCGTTCACCACCTCGTAGCGGGCCTGCATCATGGAGCGCAGCAGCACGGTCTGCAGCGGGCGCGCCGCGGGGTGATCCTTCAGGGCCTCCAGGAAACGCCCCAGCTGGGTGGGCGTGGGCTCGGGAGGCAGGCGCACCTCAATGGCGTGGGCGTTGGCCAGCACGCGGAAGCGGTCCAGCTTCTCGGCGTCGGGATCCTCGTGGATGCGGTAGACGCACGGCTGCTCCCGCTCGGCAAACCAGCTCGCCACCGCCTCGTTGGCCGCGAGCATGAACTCCTCGATGAGCCGGTGGCTGTCGTGGCGCGCGGACAGGTGCAGGTCCAACGGCTCCCCGTCGTCGCCCAGGTCCACTTCGATCTCGGGCAGGTCCAGGTCCAGCGCGCCGCGCGCCAGGCGGGCGGAGTGGAGCTTGCGGTACAGGTCGGCGGCGGCCTTGAGGTCAAAGCCCTTGGCCTCGGGAAGCGCGTCCAGCCCCGCGTTCATCGCCTCCGCCACGCGCTCGTAGGTGAGCCGCGCGCGCGAGCGCATCAGGCCGGCAAACAGGTCCACCTTCTCCGGGCGCGGGCCGTGGCCAAAGGTCATCTGCGCCACCATGCACAGCCGCGGCTCGTGGGGACGGAGGCTGCACAGCGTGTCGGAGAGACGCGGCGGCAGCATGGGGATGACGCGACCGGGGATGTACACGCTGGTGCCGCGCTCGCACGCCTCGCGGTCCAGCACGCTGCCCGGCCGCACGTAGAAGCTGACGTCGGCGATGGCCACGGTGAGCACGTGCTTGCTGCCGTGACGTTCCACGCACACCGCGTCGTCAAAGTCCTTGGCGGTGGGACCGTCAATGGTCACCAGCGGCAGGTGCGTGATGTCGCGACGATCCGGGTCCGCCGCGGCCACCGCTTCAATGGCGTCGTTGACGTCGTTGGCCTCCTCCTGCGCCAGCTCGCTGAAGACCATGGGGATCTGCGCGTTGATGAGCACCTTCTCGATCTCGACCTTGAGATCCCCGGGCCGCCCCAGCGCGCGGATGAGTCGACAGATGCCCATGCGGTAGGTGCTGGGCCGCTCGCTGATGAGCACCTCCACCGCGGAGCCGTCGGCGCAGCTCTCCACCGGCCCCTCGGAGACGTGCAGCTGCTCACCGGTCTCCTCCAGCTCCACCGCGGTGTGGCGCCCGCGCTTGCGCAACACGCCCACCACGTAACGCGGCTTGCCCACCACCTCCAGGATGACCGCGCGCGTGCGACCCCCGCCCTGCGGGATCACCTTGGCGCGCACGCGGTCGCCGTGCAGCACGCTCTCCATCTGGTCGGGGGAGATGAACGGGTCATTGCCTTTGCCGCCGCCGCCCACGCCGGTGCCGGTCAGCCAGCCGTAGCCCTTCTCGTGACGCCAGACCACGCCCTCCACCACGTCGTGGGTGATGGGCAGCCGGAAGCCGCGACCCTGGTCGGTCCGCTCCAGCACGCCCGCCTCCACGGCCATGGCCAGGGCGGTGCGCAGGTCCTTGCGATCGTCGGGGCGGACGTTCAGCTCGTGCCGGATTTCGCGCAGGTGCAGCGGCCCGCCGCCGTGGGCCCGCAGCAGGTCCACCACCTTGTGCACGGGGAAGGGATACTCGATGTCGTCGGACGATGAGGGATGTGCCACGCGTCAAGCTGTAGCGGTTTCATGGCCCGCTGGCCAATTGCGCTTCAGCTCTTGAACAACTTGCCCAGCATGCCGCCGCCCTTCTTGGCCGCGTCCTGGGCCTCTTCCAGCTTCTTCTTGATGAGCTCCAGCTCACGTGTGGCGACGATCCGGTTCGCCCCCTGCACGCCCAGCATGGCCTGGAAGCAGCGACGCGCCTCCAGGTAGTTCTCGGTGGCCTTGTGGATGAAGCCCATGAACTCCACGGCGCGCGGGATGGCCACCTGCTTGCTCAGCTCGTCGATCTCCTTGAGCGCCGCGGGTGCCTGCGCCTTGTTCCGCCCGCCCGCCATGAAGCCCACGTACGCCTTGTACGCGCGGTAGAGCTCCTTGGGGTCCAGCTCCAGCGCCTGGTCCAGCAGCTTGTTGGCGGAGATGAAGTCGCCGCGGTCCAGCAGCTGCTCCGCCTTGGTGAACTTGCTCTCCGCCTCGAAGATGGCACCCAGGTTGGTGGTGGCGCCGGCCGCCTTCAGCTTCTGCTCCGCCTCGTACTCGGCGCGCTTGTCCGGCTTGGAGAGCACGTCGTAGGCCTCGCTGATGCGGGCGAACACGGCGTCCACGCGCTCCTTGGCGTCGCCCAGGTCCACGCCGCTGAACTTGTCCGCGTGGAACTTCCCGGCCAGCGCAAAGTAGGCCTTCTTCAGCGTGCCCA
The DNA here is from genome assembly GCA_040752415.1 of Myxococcota bacterium. Classification (GTDB taxonomy): domain Bacteria; phylum Myxococcota; class JACRCW01; order JACRCW01; family JACRCW01; genus JBFMGU01. The sequence continues at coordinate 39,038 of JBFMGU010000031.1, read as the reverse complement.
GGTCGTCCTTGTCGGTGATGCCCAGGACCTCGTAGTGCGTCCAGTCCTTCTGCGAGGCGAAGCGCTGGTCCACCTCCGCCATCAGCGCCTTCATCTCCGGTGCCCACCCCGCGGTGTTGGCCGGGCGCGCGGCGGGCGGCGGGGCGGGACGCGACGCGGCGGGCGCCGGGGGCGCCGGCATCACGCTGACTCCACCGCGCGGCGCGGGCGCGGCACGGGGCGCCTCATTGATGGTGGGCAGCGGGATGTTGGGGACGGGGATGGACGGGCCGCTCACGGTGCGCGCCGGGGCGCTCGGCGGCGGCGGCGTCGAGAGGTTCGGGCTGCTCACCTCGGCGGCGGCGGGCGCGCCCGCGGCGTCTCCCTCGCTGGCCACCGCGGCCTGCAGACACAGCAGCGCGTAGGCCTGGCGCAGACGGGAAGCGCGCGCGTCCGCGCCCTGTGCGGCCTCGACAATCTGGCCCAGACGGGCGCGGCCGTTGATGGCGCGTGACACGTCGGGCCCCAGCGCCGCCTCGACGGAGGGGTTCAGCCGGTCAAAGTTGGGACCCCGGTTCATGCGCTGGGTCTTCTTCTTCTCCAGCAGCTTCTCCGCCACCTGCGGCGGCACGTTCTTGAGGCCTTCCATCAACGCCGGCAGCGTCGGGGAGTTCACCACCGGCAGGATCTTGGTGAACGTCTCACCCGCGGTCCACTTGAAGCGCCCCACAAACCCCGCCGCATCCGCGCAGATCTGCGGCGCCAGCGCCTTGTAGGCTTCCTTGGCGCTGGCCTCGTCGCACAGCTCCAGGGTGCTCAGCGCCTTGAACAGGCCGGTGGAGCTCTTGGCCATCTCCTCCAGCACCAGCGTCATGGCGTCGTCAGACATCATCCCGCGCCGCACCAGCTCCGCGGCCAGGTTGCGCCCCTGGCGGTTGCTCTGCGCGAACACCAGCACGCCCCGGTAGAAGAACAGGCGCATGCGGTCGGGCTCACCGGCCAGGTCCAGCACGCCGCTGTGACGCTCCGCCTGCGCCCGGAAGATGAGCGCACCGGCGGGGATGTCCATGGTGCTGCCGGTGGCGGGCATGGGCTCCGCGGCGCGTTCCGTCGTCGTCGAGGAGGCGGCCGCACCGCTGCGCGCCGTGGCCTTCCCCAGCGCGGCGTCCACCACGTTCAGGAACAGACCCGCGTCAATGGGCTTGATCAGGTATTCCTTGACGCCCAGGCGGTCCTTCGCATCCTTGATCTGCTTGGCGTCCTTGTAGACGCCGGTGATCATGATGATCGGGATGTCCTTGCCGGCGGCGCGCACGGCCTCGGCCACCTGGAAGCCCTGTTTCTTGGGCAACAGGAGGTCCAGCACCAGCAGGTTGGCCCCTGCCAGGGCGGCGGCCTCCGCGTCGGCACCGTTCCCCACCTGCACCACTTCGTAGCCGCGCTGCGACGTGAGGGCCTCGGCCAGCGCCTCGCGCATGGCCTGGTTGTCCTCCGCCAGGATGATTTTTTCAGCCATGTCGACCCCTCCGACTAGCACGGTCGGGGCCGTTTGTGCGCGGTTTCACGTGCCGGTGCTCGGCAGCCGGCCCCGCTCGGCCTGCAGCTCCAGCGCCTCGTCCGCGTCCTGCGCCGCGCTCTCCCCCGCCAGCTCCCGCACCTTCGCCCGCAGCAGCTCCTTGAGTTCCTTCTCCCGTCCCACCCACTCCCGCGGGTCCACCGGCTCGCCAATGCGGATGTGCACCAGCCCCGCCTTGGAGACCAGGCTGCGACGCTCCATGAGCTCCCCGGTGCGCGTCAGGCCCACCGGCACCAGCGGCACACCCGCCGCCGCGGCCATGTGGATGGCGCCGCTCTTGAAAGGTCCCAGGAAACCGGGGGGATAACGCGTGCCCTCGGGGAAGATGATGACGCTGCGCCCACCCCGCTTGATGTCCGCCGCGGCCTCCCGCAGGGACTCCTTGGCGGCGTCGGGGTTGCTGCGGTCAATGAACACGTAGTCCGCCGCGCGCATGCACCAGCCGGTGAACGGCGCGCTGGCCATCTGCTTCTTGGCCACGAAGCGCACGCTGTCGGGCATCCAGGCAATCATCACCAGGATGTCCAGCCCGCTCTGGTGGTTGGCCACGTAGATGACCGGCGGGCGCACCGGGGCGCGGGACTCCACGTTGACCTTGACGCCGGCGCACCAGATGACGGTGCGGGCCCAGTAGGGCTGCAGGACAATGACGCTCCGTCGCCACACCGGGCGCAGCATCAGCGCAAAGCTGCACCACCCGGCGGTGGCCAGCATGCCCAGGAAACTGCGGAAACGCGCCATCCACACTTGCGTGCGACCTCAACGAGCCCTTCTGGGCCCGACCCGGCAGAGCCGCTCTCCTCCCATCCAGCGCCCTCGGCAGGGAAGAGCGCGGCTGCCCTGGTCGGGAGCGTTGACACAGCGCGTCAAGGGGCCCGTGCGCGGGAGGTTTTTGAACCGGCCCCGGGGCGCGGGTAGGGTTCGGGTCCCTTTCGCGTCTGATGCGTCATCTGTGGAGTCACCATGTCGCTGGCAAGTCTTCCCGCCCGTCACCTGCTGCCGCTCGCCCTCGGCGCGGCCGCGTTGTCCTCGTGCGTCTGTGAGCGGGAGGTCTTCAACGTGATCCCGGACGCCGGCCCGCCCGACGCCGCGGTGGCGCAGCAGGACGCCGGTCCGCCGCCGCCGGAGTTCCCGCTCAAGGCTGGCGACCTGGTGCGCTACGGCACGGTGGGCGTGACCTACTGCAATGAGAGCTTCTCCACCAATTGCACCGAGCACTCCAGCACCTGGTCCATGGAGTTCAAGGTCGAGGCTCCCGGCCCGCAGCTCGACCCCGGAAGCAACGCGTGGGTCGTGCCCGCGGAATACTTCTGGCAGATCGCGGAGAAGAAGAGTCCCGACGCCACCACCTACCAGACCCTCTCCAAACTGTGGATGACGGACTTCGGGCCGTGGGAGGCGGAGGCGGGGGCTTCGGATTCGGAGGTGAACCAGTACATCACCACCGACGTGATGCTGAAGGGTGGCAACCCGTTGAGCTTCCCGTTCTTCGACGTGGACTCTCGCTTTGACACCGCTGCGCAGGCCTTCGAAACCTATATCCGCACGCTGGATGCGGAGCCCTTCATCCAGGTGCAGAAGGCGGCGCGGAAGTTCTCGGCGGGCTACCTCGAGCCTGGTGATCCCACCCAACTGCACTTCATCTCCGTCGTGTACCACCGCCTCGGGTTCGTGTGCCTCGTGAACGAGTCGATTGGCCCCTGGGACCCGGCCCGCACCAAGAACGAGAGCGGCTTCAGCAACAATCAGCGCGATTTCAAGACGCTGTGGCAGTACACGCAGCTGACTCGCGCCGGGGGCAGTCCCCAGTTCTGCCGTTGCGGCACGGGAGCGGGATCGGACTGCGAGTGAGCGTGGTGCGGCTGTGCGCGTTGGACCTGGACGGAACGCTCGTCGACACGGTGGGCGACATCTGCTTCCACGCCAACCACGCGCTGCGCGAGCTGGGTCTGCGCGAGCAGGATGAGCCCACCGTGCGCGGCTGCGTGGGCCACGGCGCGCGCGAGCTGATGTCCGGCCTGCTGCGCGAGCACCAGCACCTGCTGGACCGCGCGGTGCGCATCTTCCAGGCCAGCTACGAGGCGGACCCGGCGGGACACAGCGCGCTCTTCGACGGGGCGCGGGAGCTGCTGGAGGACCTGCGCGCCCGCGGCGTGGCGGCGGCGGTGGTCACCAACAAGCCGCGACACATCAGCGTCAGGGTGCTGGAGTCACTGGGGGTGTTGCCGCTGCTCGCGTCGGTGGAGGGTGCCGCGGAGGGCCTGCCCTTCAAGCCGGACCCCACGCTGTTGCGTCGCGCCGCGGACGCGGTGGGCGCGCACGCTTCCCGCACCGTGATGGTGGGCGACAGCCTGGTCGACGTCGACACCGCGGCGGCGTTCGGCTGCGCGTTCGTGGGGGTGGGCCACGGGATGGACCACGGCGCGGGCATCCGCGGACGCGGCCTCCCCGTGCACGGCACCATGGGCGAGGCGATGGAGGCGGCGCTGCGCGTCCTGGAGGCTGGATGAATGCCTTCGCCAGCATCCTCGCCCTCCTCGTCGCGTCGCAGGATCCCGACGCCATCGAACGGCTCGACGGTCCCTCGCGCATGGACGCGCTGCTCGGCAACGGCCAGCTCACGGTGGGCATGACGCCCGACGGGGAGGTGGCGGTGCTGCGCTGGCCCTCGCCCTCGTTCTACGACCACCTGCACCACGTCACCGCGCACCAGACGCATGACGTCCACCCGCGCGACCTCCCGCGCATGGGCGCGGCCATCACCGACGGGATGTTCCTCGGTGTCGTCGTCGACGAGGGGAACGGCCCCGTGCTGCTGCCATTCTCCGACGCGTCGTTCTCGGTGCGCACGGCGGGGTACGCCTCGGACATCAGCCGCGTGGCGCGCTGGACGGCGGAGAACGAGACCATCCGGCTGACGCAGGAGGCGCTGGTGCTCGCGGACCGCGACGTGTTGATCCTGCGTCTGGAGGTCGTTCCCCGACGGGAGCTGCGCGGGCTTTCCGCGTTCCTCTTCGCGCACCCCGCGCCCTCGGCACACAAGTGGGAGGGCCTGCCGGTGGCGGACTTCCTGGACGACAACCCGGACGCGGAGGAGCCCAACGGCTTCGCCATCCTGCACGACGACGGCGCCGACGCGCTGGTGGCGCTGACGCCCTGGCCGTGGACGCGTCAGGAGGCGCGCCGCCGCGCGTTGCCCTTGGCCCTGCCCTCGTCGTCGGACACGGACGCGGCGACGCGGCTGCTGGGCGTGTTGGATGAGCTGAGCGCGGTGGCGCTGGCGGTGGGCTGCGACCGCCCCGCGGAGCTCCAGGTGGGCGCTTCCGACGAGGGCGCCGGCCACGTGCTCCCGCGCGACGCGCTGGCCGATCTCCGCGACGGCACGCTCGACGGCAACGGCGTGACGCTGGGGGATGGCACGCTGGCCCTGCTGGCCCCCCTCCCGACGAGCGGGACCTCCGAGGTGACCTTCTACGTGGCGCTGGCCAACACGCCCTCCCGCGCCACCGCCATCCTCTCCGACGCGCAACGCGTGCCCGCGCCGGTCCTGCGCGAGGACACCGAGCGAGCCGCGGCGGCCATCCTGGACTCGGTGGCGCTCCCGGACACCGACGAGCCTTCGGCCCGCACCGCCGCGCTGCGCGCGCTCATCAGCCTGGAGCTCATGACGGACGTGCGGAGTGGCGCGGTGGTCGCCTCGGCCACCACGCAGCCGGCGCTGGGCATCGACCGGCCCACGGACGCCGCGCTCGTCGACGTGGCCCTGAGCCGCGCGGGACGACTGGAGGCGGCGTTCCGGCATCGACGCCTGTGGGCAGAGTGGCAACGTCGCAGCCACGACGGCGTGGGGCCGCCGGGCTCGGTGGCGGGCGGGTTCTATGCCGACGGGGAGCTGGGCAGCGCCATTGGCTTCCCCGTCGACGGGCTGGCCCTGGGGCTGTGGGCGCATGGCCAGGTGGTGGAGCGTGCGTTGACCACGGTGGAGCTGCCCAATCCCACCGCGCCGCTGCGCGCGCTGGATGACGCCGCCACCGCGGCATTGGACGCGCTGCTCGCCTGCCACGACGAGGAAGCGCACCTTCCCTGCCCCGCCGACGAGTGGTACCGCCCCACCCGCTCCCAGACGGCGTGGCAGGCCGCCGCGGCGCTGGTGGGGGCGCGACAGTCGGTGTGGCTGATGGGCGCGCTGGGGGATGAGGAGCGTCAGCAGGCGGCCCAGGCCTACGCCGACGACATTGCGCGCGGGCTCACCGAGCTGCTCACCCGGGGAGACGACGAGCCGGTACCGCTGCACGCCCTGGCGCTGGCGCTTGGCTCGGGCGGACTCCTGCAGGAATCCCCCACCCAACGCCTGCAACTGCTCGACGAGGCGCTCGGCCGCGCCCGCGCCGTCCTGCAGCTCCAGGACCCCGGCCAGCTGATGCTGCCCCTGGTCCTGTGGCAGCTGCTGGTGGCCACGCGCGGGGATCCGGGGCGGGAGGAGCAGGCCCGCAGCCTCCTGGACGACTTCGTGGCCACCGGCCCCAGCGTGTTTGGCCACGTGGGACTGGCCTCCGTGCCGGTGCCCCCCACCTCCCCTGGCCTCGCGGGCCGGCTGGAGCAGCGCGCTGGCGCCCCCAACTCCGCCGCGGAGGCCGCCCTCTACCTCGCCCTGCTGGAACGCCACGGCCGGCGCCCCCCGCCCTCCCTGCCGGTTCCTCCCCTGGGCGGGTGCGGCTGTCCGGGCAGCTCGGATCCGTTGGGGGATCCCTCCACCACGCTGGGCCTGGCGCTCGTCGGGTGGCTGACGCGTCGCGTCAAGAGCCAGCGGGGCGCGCGCGGCCGTTCATTTGCCCGGCGCGTGGGATCCACCTAGCTTTCGCGCCACTTTTTCCACGTACCTCGCGCCCGGTCTGATGGCGCGATTCCGAGGGGTTTCCACCCATGTCCAAAGCACAGCTGAAGAGCAAGAGCGGCCCGATTGAAGTGACCCCGGCGCAGGTCCTGGAGCAGGCGCTTCCCAAGGCTCTCAAGGCTTCGGAGAAGCAGGCCAAGACCATTGGCGCCGTCTACGTGATCAGCCTCTCCGGCGACGACGGTGGTGACTGGACGGTGGATCTCAAGAAGGCGGAGGTGCGTCGCGGCGCGGCGGACCGCCCGGACGTGATCCTGGAGATGAGCGACGTGGATTTCAGCGCCATGACCCGCGGCAAGCTGGATGTGGGCATGGCCACCCGTGAGGGTCGGATCCGCATCAGCGGCAATCCCGAGCTGATTGTGACGCTGGGTCACCTGATCAGCGGCTGAGAATTGTGGCACAACTAAAGGGGTCCCCGGCCGATAAACGGGGACCCTTTTTTGCAGCAACCCGCTTCACCATGGGGGTGGGCGGGATCCAACGGCGGGGCCCTCACGGAGCGGTCCCGGTACTCGGAGAGACACATGAGCAACACCATCGGTGGCGGCGGCCGCGGCATTCCCCCGGCTTTCGTGCGTGATCGTCAGCTGGCGGAGACGGCCAAGGACCTGGGCAAGGCGGCCAACGCGGAGATCAAGGAGGCAGGGAAGGACATCTCCGCTGCCGGCAAGCACGCGGGCAAGGCTGGCGTTGAGACCCTGGGCGCTGCAGTGAACGTTGCCGAGGCCACCTTCGAGGCTGGCAAGGCCACCGCCAACACCGGCAAGGGCATTGGCGCGGCGGTGCTGGGCGCGGTCTCCGCGGTCGGCGAGGTGGTGAGCGACGCGGTGGGCGCGGCCCTCCAGTGGCTGGGCAAGGGCCTGGTGGGCGCCGGCAACAGCGCTCGCGAGGTGGCGGGCCTGGGTGGTCCGCAGATCACCACCCGCACCATCCTCGGTGATCCGCGCGCTGAGCTGTTCAGCGAGCAGATGTTCAAGCTCTCCGGCGAGGCCTTTGACGTCGCCGGCAAGCAGTGGCTGAGCAGCCTGACCCACATCGCCGGCGCGGGCGTGAACGTCGCCAAGGCGGCGGGTCACGTGCTGGCGGCCGCCGAGAAGACCCTCGAGGCGGCGGTCCACACGGGCAACGCGGCGGCGCTGAAGGCGGCGCAGGGCGCGGTGCTGGTGGCCAAGGAGGCCCTCATGGCGGCCGAGCGCGGCGTGGACACCGCGGGCGCGCTGCTCCAGAAGGCTGGCCAGGCCGTCATCGAGGCCGGCAACAACGTGAACACCGCCCGCGGCAACGACACCGCGGTGGTGCGTCGCAACGGCTGATCCCCTGCGCTAAGCGCTTAGGAACACCGGGAAGCCCCGCTCGGCGCGAAAGTGCTGGCGGGGCTTTCCGCTTTTTCCGGTCCCGCCAGCCACCAACGTCGTCCTTCCGCGCGCTTCCCGGAGGGCGCCCACCTGGGCTAACCGCTGGGATCCCGACGGAGGGGTCCAGTGATGGCTCTGTGGGTTGCTGTGGGAATGTCACTCGCGCTTGTGGGCGCGGGAGAGTCCGGTGTGACAGCGCGGGTGGCGGTGGTGGCCCTGGAGCCGCCCGGCACCAGCGCAACGGCGGTGGCCTCTGCGGTGCGCACCGAGCTGCAGGCGCAACAGCAGGTGGTGCTCTCCGACGACGAGACGCGCCAACGCATGCTCGGTCCCACCGGCGCCGCCGGCACGCAGGACATGGCGCGCATCCGCCAGCTCATGGATGAGAGCGAGAAACTCTTCCGTGAGTTCAACCTGCAGCAAAGCCGCGACGCGATTGTGCGCGCCGTGGAGCTCCTGGAGGCCGACGCGGAGCTGACGCAGGAGAAGGTGGACGCGCTGCAGCTGGCGCGACTGCGCGCGGCCAACGTGCTGCTGGCCATTGCCGGGAACAAGGAGACCGGCAAGGGCGAGACCGAGGTGGGCCGGCAGGCGCGCGTGCACCTGCAGAACGCGGTGCGGGTGAACCCGCTGCTGAACCTGGATGCGGCGGAGTACCCGCCCCGGATGCGTCGGCTGATGGATGGGGCGCGGGCGGAGGTCTCCAAGGCCGGCGTGGGCGCGCTGGCGGTGACCAGCGAGCCGAATGGCGCCGTGGTGTTCCTGGAGGGCCGGCGGCTGGGGCCCACGCCACTGAAGCTGGCGGAGGCCGCGCCGCGGGGGAGCTACCGGCTCTGGGTGGAGCGCGACGGGCTGCGCTCGCTGCAGCGTCGGGTGGAGCTGGGTGAGCGTGAGGTGGTGCTGGAGGTGGACCTGGCGTTCGAGTCGCTGCTGACCTCCACGGGCGCGTTGCGTGTGCCGCACACGGAGGTGGGTCCGGCGGTGGCGCAGAAGGTGGCCACGTTGCTGGGGGCCACGTCGGTGGTGTTCGTGACGGAGTGGAAGCAGGAGGGGGAGACGTGGGCGGGCGTGGTGGTGTTTGACGCGGGCAGCCGGGCGGTGATCCGTCGTGGCGCCGCGCGCACCAGCGACCCGCAGGCCATCCGCGTGCTGGCGGGGTTTGCCGGTCAGGGGCAGATGGACCCGCGGCTGACGCGCATCACGCCGGGGCTGCCCGCGCCGCCCACCGCCCGACCGCGCTCGGTGCTGATGTTGCCGCTGGAGGGCGGGGACATTCCGCCGTCCCAGGTGGAGGCGGTGGAGGCGCGGCTGCGGGAGGCGCTGGGTCGGGTTCCGCAGCACACGGTCATCTCGCGCGACCAGACCATCCTGGGCACCGAGCAGGCCACGGGCGCGGGCTGGAAATGCGACGGCAATGCAACCTGCCTGGCGCAATTGGGTAGGCAATTCACGGCGGATGCATTGATTGCTGGAAAGGTCCGTCGGGAAGGCATCACGTTGCGGGTGGATTTGCGCAGCATCCGGATGGACACCGGGAGCGAGGAGCGGCGCATCAGCGAAGCGATCACCAACCGCAGCGAGGACGACGCGAAGATCCAGGCACTGGCCCTGAGCTACCGGATGCTTTCACCGGAGCGCTACGTGGGGACGCTGATCGTGGAGTGTCCGGTCAAGGGGGCGCGCATCCTGGTCGACGGGGTGGACGTGGGGGAGGCGCCGCTGGACCGGCCCATGACGGACCTGTTGCCGGGAACGCACGTGGTGCGCGTGACGGGCGCCAACGTGCGCGCGGGGGAGCTGTACATCCCGGTGGAGTTCCAGGGGACCACCAAGGTGCGCGCGGACCTGGTCGAGGGCGCATTCGTGCTGAAGACGGTGGACGCCTCCGCGCCGCCCCCCGCCGCCCCCGTGGCCGCGACGGCGGAGAAGAAGCGTGGCGGCGGGATTCCGCCGTTGAAGATTGGTGGCGGCGCGCTTGCGGTCACGTCGGTTGGGGTCTTGCTGGTTTCGCTGGCAGTGGGATTGGTGGGTGGTTTGGTTGGGGGCGTAGGGGTGTACCAGTTCGCCACCGCGCCCCGGTCCAGCACGGGAAGCCTGACGCCGGCGGAGGGTGAAACGGGCCAGGATCTGACGCAGCGTGTGAACATGATGGTGGGATTGATGGCGTCGGGCGGTGTTGGCCTGGGAGTGGGCGCGGTGGTGCTGGTGGTGGCGGTGGTCCTGGGCGCGGCAGGAGTGGGGCTGCTGCTCGCGCCCGTCGGCGGGGAGTGAGCCATGCGTCGTTCTGCGTTCCTGTTGCTGGGCGTATTGGGCGTGACGTCCTGCGAGCTCTTCCGCGCGGAGGTGTGCAAGACGGACGCGGACTGTCAGGACGGGTGGTAGTGCGACGAGGCGCGGGAGGTCTGCATCGAGGGACAGGAGCCGGCGGGCGGTTCCAGCTTGACCTCGTCGTCATCCGCATCATCGGGGGGCCTGCAAACCAGCTCGGCGTCGACGTCTGGCAGCGTCTCGTCCGCTTCGTCGTCGGGTAGGCTCGCATCGGGCGCTTCCTCGTCGAGCCAACTGAGCTCGTCAGCGTCCGCTGCCACCACAAGCGCGTCGACCGGTTCGGGTGGCTCCCCCAGTTCATCGTCGAGTTCTGGAGGCGCCACATCGTCCGCTGGCACGACGGATGCTGGCCAGCCACCCGGCGACGCGGGGCATGACGCCGGTGTTCCCGACGCAGCACAGCCCGATGCCTCTGTTCCGCCGGCGCTTCAGATCGTCAAGGTCTTCTCGACGCAGCGGGACGTCGTCCCCGGAGAAGCGGACTTGGATGTCTCGGTAACGATCCGCAACAACGACGACGTGAATGCCGTGGACCTTGTTTCCGTATCGCCGACGTTCTTCTCCAGCGCGGGGGCGTACATCGGACAGCATTTCACGGTCCCACCCCAGACAGGCCCCCTGCCGCCCCTGGGCAGCAAAGTCTTCCTCTTCGCCGTGGCCGCGTTGCCCACGCTGCCGCCGGGACGGATCAGCGTTCAGGCCTCCGCCACCGGGTTCGCTGCCGGGAACGCCGTGACGTCTGTCGTCGCCGACCAACCATGGACGTGGCTGGTCCTGGAGCCACCTACTGCAAGCAATGTGGCGGTGGATACCTCCGCGTCCTGCTTCAGCGTCACGTATGAGCTGACTCAGGCGGATGACCGTCCCGTGGACGTGCGAATCGAGTACTCCACGGACGGAACAAACTACGCGCGCGCATCGATGGCCCCCGGACCCGAGGGCATCAAACAACGTGCTCCGGGTGGAGCACCCCACCGCTTTGTCTGGGATGCCACGGCCGACCTGGGGTTCCGGGAACTAGCGGATGTGACCATCCGAATCACACCGGAGCTCCACGCCAAGCCAGGAACGCCGGCGTCCGCGCTGATTGACGTCGATCTTCGGCGAGGACAGTTCGGGGACGCGTCTTTCATCCCCAGTGGTCCCGGTGGTTCGTGGGACGCGGCGCTCGGGGACATGAATCGCGACGGGCAGCTGGACGTGCTGATGACAAACTCCGCCTCACCGGGGACCCTTTCGGTGTTGGTGGGGGACGGGACCGGTGGCTTCCAAGAGCATCCTCAGTCTCCTCTCGACGTCGACGTCGGCCGAAGCGGGATTGCAGTCGCTGACATCAACCGAGACGGTCATCTGGACGTGCTTCTCGCTGGGACGACGGATTCATGCCTGCTGCTGCTTGGCACGGGAGGCGCGTCCTTTGCGGCGCCGAGCGTCCTTCCACTAACCCACGGCACGGATAGTCCCGCGGTTGCGGATATTGACCGAGACGGCGCGCTGGACATCGTGGCAGATACCCGGACCGGCACAGCCATCTCGGTGCTGCTCGGCAACAACGACGGGACCTTTGATGAGCCCATTGAGCTTCCTCATCCGATGGGGGGCGTGATTGTTCGCGACTTCAACCGTGATGGCAAACCGGACCTCGCGGGTGTGAGCTCTGGGATCAAAGTGCTTCTGGGCGATGGAACTGGTGGGTTCACGGAGGCGGGCGTGGTCGGAAACAGTGGCTACGCCGTTGAAGCTGGCGACCTCGATGCCGATGGGAAGTTGGATCTGGTGGCAGCGTTTGGGATACTCGCATTCCCGGGGCCGGCGGCGAACTCGTCTTGTTGGACCTCAATCAGGACGGCAACACCGACGTCATGTCCATGGGCGGCACCGTTCTCGTCTGGCTTGGGTCCAGCGCCGGTTCGTTGGCATTTTGGGGTGAGTTCCAGGGCAATCCGGGTTTTGGTACAGGTATGTGGATCGGCGACTTCGATCATGAAGGGCAATTGGACATGTTCATTCATGATTCCCGGAATGGCCGACTCTTCCTCAGCTCAAGTAACTGAGCCGGTTTTGCTGCGATGCGCCGGCCCTGACAAACCACGTGACAGCGGGCGTCACCGGACTATGGCGTCCCTTGCACGCGTAAGGCTCAACAGGAACATCCTAAGCTGACCCTGTTGGGCGCTTTCAAGCGATTGAAATGCATCACGCGCGCCCGCCGCCTCGCCACCGTGCGCGGCAATGGCCTCGTCAAACGTTGCTGCTCGGCCGTCGTACAAGTAGGGCGAGCTGCGGGACAGCCCCCACAGTCGCCGCGTCAGATATGTCGTTCGCCCCACGCCCCGCTCGATGTTCGGGCCCCTCATCTCGTCGCCCATGTCGTGTCTGCGGAAGTCGCTATAGAAATAGACCCGGTATCGACCAGTAATCGGATCGCGCTGAGGACGTGGTTCCGCGGACTGTTGCGCGAGGTCAATGACCACGTCGGGGTGGCCGCCGGTTTCTGGTGTGATCCGATAAGTCGAGGAATCGACCTCCAGGTACGGCACGTGGCACGTTGCGCAACCAATGGATGAGAACAACGCCTCGCCAGCAATCCACGCCTGCGCCCACTCCGAGGCTTGCGGCACTTCGGTAACGCCAACCTCGAGGGTGGCAAGGTAGGCTTCCAGCGCGCTGAGCTGTCCCTGCGTGAGCTCCCGTACAACTCCGTCGTTGTCCGGGTCGTCCGGATTGGGGCCGTTACCCACGCGCTCAGGGATGGGATGCTGCTTGTGCTCTTCCACGAGCGTTTCCGATTGGATGCCAAAGTGGAACTGCAGCGAACCCTCCGCGAATCGTCGGATGTTGGGCCACACACCCTTCCAGCCGAAGGGCTTGATGACCAGGTCCTTGTCCACCCCCACAACGCCTGCAGCATCCACCGACCCATCGGGCGCAACCAGGAGCTCTCCAAAGGAGATTCCCTTGGCGACGAGCGAAACTGATTTGAAGGCATTGTCTCGACGCGCCTCCGCAATCGCCAGGTCTCGAATTGCCGCCAGCTCGCCGTTCATCTCCTGAGCCGCAATTTGTACCCAGCCGAGCCCCAGCAGGGCTGGCGGGTTTCTTTCGTCGTGGGTGCTCCACGCGTCTCCGTCGCCCAACAGGTAGCTGTTGTCGGTGCGATCACCAGCACCGTGTTCCCCTCCTTTCCAGTGGCAACTGGTGCACGTTACCGTTTCTGGACCGCCAAACTCCGCGTATTGGAAACGGCGAAAGTTCGGCGCTGGGCGGGTTCCTACAGAAGTATCCAATCCCGCCAGGCCATTGCCGAGACCCTCACGTGTGGTGAAAACATGCTCAAAGATCCCCCTGCCAATATCCACCAGACGTCGCCACTCGACTCGCCCGCACGTGATGTCGGCCTGCTCCACTCGAAGCGTCGCCCACTCGCTTCCCGGCAGAAGCGCCTCCAACAGACGCAGCCGCCTCCTCTCCAGCGCACGCCGCTTGGCCGCTGCCGCGCCATCCAGGCTGATTGATGGTGTTCGAGGACCTTCACCGGGAAACCATGCTGGAATGCCAGGATCGCAAGTGATCAGCCCCGCGTCCTGCCAACCAGCGTCATGCGACCCCGCGTCGTTCACCGAGGCATCGGCGCGCGGAGCGCCACCGTCTCCTGCCGCCCGCACGGGGCCTTCCAGTCGGGCTGTCCCGACACATGCCGCGCTGAGCAGTACGACAATCGTGAACGCGCGGTTCCTCATCATTGCACCAGGATCTTTGCTTCCCGCGTCAACGACATCAAAAAGACGCGCAACGCTGCACGCTGGGATTCCTCGGCGTCGACGTATGCCTGGCGCGCAGGTGCGGCCTCGCCTCCGTGCCAGCGGATGGCTTCGTCTACGTCGCTCGCGCGACCGTCGTGGAGATATGGCGCCGTGTCCGCGAGCCCCCACAGCGGCCTGGTCAGCCACATCCGTCCAGCAACGCCCTGGTCAGGTTGCGGTTCCGCCAGGTCAGGTCCCATGTCATGCCGACGCAGGTCGGAAAACAACGCTACTTCGTAGCCGCCTTGACCGGGGGTTAGCGGAAAGAGCTGGCCCAGGGTGTTTGGCACGGCGGCGATTTGCGGAGCTTCGGAGTCGGTTCGAAGATCGACACAACGGCCAGGTCTGCCGCCAACTCGACCAACGCACAGAACGGGATCTTGTAGTCTCAGGGCTGCGTGGCAGCTCAGGCACCCGAACTCGTCGAAGCGCCTGGCACCCTCTGACCAGTAATGCAAAAGAGTCTCGTCCTCTGGAGGAGCGATCAGCGGGATCTCGAGCAGGGAAAAGTATGTCTCCAAGGATGACAACTGTCCTTCGGATACCTCGGTTTGGACTCCGTCTTGATCCGGATCAAACCAGTTTGGCTCCGGGGGGCCAACGACATCGTGCGTGCTAGCCAGCTTGGCTCGGTTGATCAGCTCGTCGGACTGCAAACCAAAGTGGATACTGAATGCCTGGTCCGAAGCGAATCGAAGCGTGGGGAGGTTCCCCTTCCATCCAAAGGGTTTGACCACAAGGTCGTGGTCGATGGCCTGCAGTCCGGAGGTATCCAACGTGCCATCCGGAAAAGCGACCACAGAACCAAAGTCAATCCCCTTGGCCGTCAGGCTCACGGTTTGGGCCTCTCCACTTTGACGTGCCCAATCAATGGCGGACGCCGCGTTCGCTTGGATTTCGGTAGTCATCTCCTCGGCGAGCTTTGCGACCGGTCCCAGTCCCAAGACATGCGGCGGATTTCGCTCCAAGGCACTGGAGGCGTGTTCGCCATCTCCGGCCAGCAAGATGTTCTGCGTCCGGGTACCCGCTCCGTTGAGGCCCCCGCGGGAATGGCAGCCCAGACAGGATGAACCCTCGGGAGCTCCGAACGCCCCGAAGTGGACCCTGCGAAGATTCGGCGGCGCGCGTGCGCCCCCCGGCGGCACAACCAGGCCGTTCCCGAACCCGCGCCCCCCCCGCTCCAGCTCAAAAGTCTCGTCGCCAAAGACGAAGATCAGGTCCAACGGGAAGGATGGGTCCTCGAACAGGGACTGGCCCAGCCTCGCGTCTTCCTCCATCTCGCCGGGATCGAGCGCATCAACACGCAGCTCGCGCCACCCCCGCTCATAGATATCGAGCGCGCCCTGAAGCTCCTCCTCGAGGCCCAAGGGAATCTCGGCGGAGGCGTGGATGAGGCTGCTGACAACACACAGCCCAAGCACGAGACCGAGCCGACGAACGGGCAACACGTTCGGGAGAGTGGCGAGATTCTAGCGACAACACAAGATCTTGCGCTGCGTCTGACACGCGCCATTGACCTGGCGGTAGGCCAGCACGTTACCCGTCAGGCCGCCTGCGGTCGGCTGGTTGTTCGCCACCCAAAGCGCGTACGTGCCGGACGCGACGTTGTTGGTCTGGTAGAGGAAGTCCTGGCAATTCGCCACCAGGGTGTCGCCACCATCCCCGGTCTGGGTACGGTTGGCATTGACGTTCACTGTCGGCGACCACACCCACATCTGCCCGCCGCCCGCCAGCGCTGCGGCCACGGTCCCCGTGATGCCCTTGGCCATGGCGTTCGCTGCCTCGACGGTGGAGCAGACGTGCGCCGTGCTGACAGCGTACTTGTTCACGCACAGCTGAGCCGCGGCTGCAAGACCCACCTTGGTGTCGACGCTGATGGCGCCCGTGTGGGTCGTGTCCGTCGGGCCGAGGATATAGCCGCCTCCGCCACCTTGCTCGAAGAGCTTGTTGGTGAAGTAGGTATTGTTGAACAGCGCGTCGATGAACTGGTTGTTCGTCGCGAGGGCGTTGTAGAAGAACGCGTTGTTGGCGATGTTCTGGAGCACGGTCTGCTCGCCCATATAGCTGTCCAGGAACGCCCGGAGATTGTCCCTGAAGGTCGTGTCCGTCACGTTGCGGATCGCCGTAATGTCGGCGTTCTGCGTGTCGTTCTCGTTCTCCAGGTACTGCAGCGCCTCGTCGGCCCGGTCGCCGCCGCCAAAGTCGGCCGGGTTGAGCTGGTTGATGGTGACCTGCTGGGCATCAATCTGCAGGTTCTGCTGGTTGTTCGCGAAGTAGTTGCTGATCAGGTTGTTCACCGTCGTCGTGAACACGGCGGTGTTGGTGATGGCCGTGCTCAGGTTCGTGATGAACGTGTTGTCATTCAGCAGCGTGGTGCCAATGTTCGCAATCGCCGCGTTGGTCACCTGGTAGAGCGTGGTGATCGCCACCTGCACGTTGTTCGCGCCGCTGAGCTCGGGAATGGTGCCCGGGTCGAACCGCACGTTGCTGGAGTAGCGCAGCGCACCAATGGCGTCCTGCACGTACGTCGTGTTCTCGAACACCAGCGCGCTGTTCGCGGTGGTCGGGTCGTAGCGCACGTTGCTGGAGTAGCGCAGCGCACCAATGGCATCCTGCACGTAGCCAGCCGTCCCGAACGTCAACGCGCTGTTCGCGGTGGTTGGGTCATACTTGACCTGGTCGGAGTAGCGCAGCGCGCCAATGGCCTGCTCCACGTACTGCGCGTCGCTGAACACCAGCGTGTCATTGGCGGTGGTGGGGTTGTACTTCACGTTCTTGCTGTAGCGCAGCGCGCCGAGCGCCTGGTCCACGTTCGTCGAGCCGCCAAAGGTCAGCGTGCTGTTGGCCGTGGTCGGGTCGTACAGCACGTCCGCCGCGTAGATGGGCCCGGTGATGCCGCCGCTGCTGCTGCTTCCGCCGCCACCGTTCTGCACCGTGGTGTACAGGTCATCCAGCTCCTCGTGGATCTTGCGCAGCACCTGGTCCAGGTATTGGCCGTCGGCGCCCACGCGGAACTGCCCGTCGCGGATGGTGCTGTCCGGCGCCCAGCGGCTGTCATTGAGCGGCGCCTGGCTGAAGTCCACGCTGATGCGGTCCGCCCAGCGGTTCCCCTCGACGATGTACGTCAGCTCCTGGATCACCTCCGTCAGCGTGTTGCCGGCGAGAGGGAGCTGGTAGGGGCTGGTGTCGCGCTGGGTGGCGTTGGGGATGTCCAGCCCGTTGGCGTTGAAGGTCACACCGTCCGCCGTCACAAAGCTGCCGCTGCTCTGCGTGTAGCTGCTGATGAACGTCTCCAGCTCATTGGACCGACGGTCCAACGCCAGCACCGCCTCCGACACGTACCCGTACGCAAGCGGGTGACCGCTGGTCTCGAAGTAGGTGCCGTCGGTGTTGATGAAGCGTAGCGCGTTGATGGCCTGCTTCACGTTGGTGGCCGAGTTGATGTCCGGGTAGTTGTCCGACGGATCCAGCCACGGATACGTGCCAGGACCAAAGGTGTCGGTGGCGTTGGGACCCGCCTGCACGTTGCTGGCCGCCACGGGCCCGCTGGCGCCCGACGAGCCGGAGCTGCCTCCGCCGCCACTGGTGCCCAGCGCGCTCACGCGGTCATCCAGGTCCTCCAGCGCCGCCTGCACGCTGGCCACGTTGCCGCCCGCCCAGCTGGTGTTGGCCTGGGTGATGCGGATCTGGCTCGCCCAACGCAGTGCGTTCAGCGCCTCCTCCACGCTGTCCGCCGCCTCGAAGCTCTGGTTGGCGTTGGCCGCGCCGCCCGGGTTGTACGTGACGTCGGTGGCCGACCCGCCGCTGCCGCCGCTGGAGCCGCCCGAGGAGCTGCGGGAGGCCAGATAGCGCAGCGCCTGCTCCACCGAGACGTATTGTTCGTCCTTCTTGCGACCCGTGTCCGGATCCACCGTGGGGCTGTCCGTCCCGAAGATGGCCGACACCGCCGAGCTGCTCAGCTTGTTGTCGATGGCCGCCACCGGGTACAGGTTGGCCAGCGTGTTCTCCAGCGCATCCACGCGACCGCGCGTGTCACTGATGTCCGCGTCCTGATCCGCGTTGACGTCGTCGATGTACTGACGGTCCTCCTCGCTCAGCTCGTCGGGTCCTTCCTTGACGTCCTGGTCGATGAGGGCCGGGTCACAGGCGGTGGCCAGGACCAGCGACGCCAACGCAGGCAACAGCAAGCCACTGGAGAATCTCGCTCTTCTCATGACGGGGCCTCCCAGCGCCGGCGCCGCAAGGTGATCCCCCCGGGTGGCATCGGTCCACGAACCACTTGCGTCGGCGGGAACGCGGCGCAGCAACAGCGCGTTCTGTAGCACAACTTTTCGGCCCCCGGGCGCCGATTGTCCGCAAAAATCGCCTACCTACAAGACCCCACCTTCCCAGACAGCCCCCTTCTACGCGGCGCCGTGTGGGGTGTGGCCCGCCCCGGACACACGCGCACCACACGCTGGAAATCGGCGCAGGTGGGGCGTGAATTGGAGGGGCTGCTGAATATCGCTCGACCCGGAGGAAGCGGGCCGGGAGCGAGAATGGACTTTCAGGAAGCGCGGGCCGCGGTCTCGGCAACGGCCACGTCGGGGTTGGCCAGCTCCGTGGTGACCTCGTCGATCATCTCGGTGCAGATGGCCAGGACCTCGTTGGGGTCACAGCCGTTGCTGCGCAGCTCCTTGTAGAGCGTGCGAGCCAGGATCTCCGTGCCCTGGCGATTGGAGGTGGTGCCCAGCGCCTTCTTCATGAAAGGACTCATTGGATTCAATGCCTCCACACCGCGGACCCCCAGCCATGCAGCTCCGCGGTCTCGGCCCGAGCCATCAGCAAGGCGCCTGCCAACCCCGCCCGGATCCAAAGGCTCGTCACAAATCAGCCACTTGCAATTGATGACGCTGCCAATTCCCTCGGTCGGCTGCGAAGGGCGGTACGCATCCCCTCGCAGCGGCGCGGAGGGGTGCGAAGGTGGTTACGCAACGGTGGTGGGCGGAGCACTGCGGAAGCGCTTGTGCGACCAGATCCACTGCTCGGGATGCGCGCGGATGGCCCGTTCCAGCTCGGCCGTGATCGCAGCGGTGATGCGTTCCGCGTCGGCGGTGCGGTTGCCGGTCTTCTCGTAGGGGATCTCGGTGAATGAGGCGCCGTAGCGCCCACGGGAGATGCGCCACGACCAGAGCACGACGATGGGCGCGTCCATGCGCAGGGCCAGGTCCGCGGCGGCGGTGGGCGTCTTGGCCAGGCGGCCGAAGAACGGCACCCACGCGCTGTGCACGTTGGTATCCACGTCCACCAGCACGGCGATGCCCAGCCCGCTGCGGATGCGCTCCAACAGTCCCCGCACGCTCTCGCCCGTGCCGCGGTTGAGGACCTTCACGCCGCCACCGGCGCGCCAGCGCACGAGCCAATCCGCCACGCGTGGGTCAAACGCGGCCTTGGCCATGGCGGCGAAGGGGAAGCCGCTGGAGGCCACCGCGCGCGCCAGCAGCTCCCAGTTGGCAAGGTGGCCGGTGGCAAACACCACGCCCTTCCCCAGCTTCAGCAGCTCACGCGAGTGCGGCTCGAGGTTGGGGTCCTCCTCGACGAGACGGGCGCGGATGCGCTTCTGCCACCGGTCCATCAGCAGCATCTCCGCGAACAGCTCACCAAAGTGCTGCATGCAGCCCACGGCGAGCGCGTCGGCGGTGGGGAACCGCGGGCTGGGCGGGGTGTCACCGTAGGCCAGGCGGATGTTCTCGCGCGCCACCCTGCGCAGCTTGGTCCGGCACAACAGTTTTCCGACGAGGCCGCCGAGCCCGTACACCACGAACTCCGGCAGCCGGCTCAGCACGCCCCACAGGACGCGCAGCACCACGTACGCCAGCAGGTGCTTGAGCTCCTTGGCGGTGGACTTGCGACCTTTCCGCTCGTCGGGGAGCGCACGCGTGGCGACGGTCATGGTCCCTGATCCAGTTCCGGCTTCCACAAGCCGCGCGCTTCCAGCACCGCCTGCAACACCTCACGCCCGGCACCGGCGCCACCCGGCGTGCCCAGCACCCAGCCGCCGCGCTCCGCCAGGTAGCTCTTCACCTCGGGCACCGCGTCGGCCACGCACACCGGCAGACCCACCTCGCGCATGGCGGGGAGGTCGTTGACGTCGTCACCCACGAACGCGGTGGCCTGGGGATTGATGCCCACCTCGTCGCAGAGGGACAGCAACGAGCCGCTCTTGTTGGCCGAGCCCTGGGTGATGTGCGTGACCCGCAGCTCGCGCAGGCGACGCGCCACGCCGGCGCTGTGTCGTCCCGAGATGATGGCCACGGGGAAACGGGCCAGGAAGGCCTTCATGAACGCGAGCCCGTCGCGCACGTGGAAGGCGTGGGTGATCTCACCGCTGGCCGAGCAGTGCAGGCGCCCGTCGGTGAGCACGCCGTCCACGTCGAAGACGACGAGCTGCACCGCGCTGAGCCGCTCCCGCGACGGCCGCCCTGTCATGCGCCCTGCCCGCGCACCGCGTTGTTGATGCGCACGAGATCGGTCAGCAGCTCGTCCAGCATCTCGAAGGTGAGCGCGTTGGGGCCGTCGCTCTTGGCCTTGGGCGGGTCGTGGTGGACCTCCATGTAGAAGCCGTCCACGCCCACCGCCGCCGCGGCGCGCGCCAACGGCGCCACGAACTCCCGCTGCCCCCCCGACGAGCCACCCGCGCCGCCCGGGAGCTGCACGCTGTGCGTGGCGTCGAAGATCACCGGCGCCTTGTACTGCCGCATCTGCCACAGCCCGCGCATGTCCACGACGAGGTTGTGGTACCCGAAGGTGCTCCCCCGCTCCGTGATGGACACGTTCTTCGCCCCCGCCTCCCAGGCCTTGGAGAGGATGTGCACCACGTCGTCAGGGGCGAGGAACTGGCCCTTCTTGACGTTCACCGCCTTGCCGGAGCGCGCGCATTCCTCGACGAGGTCCGTCTGGCGCGAGAGGAACGCGGGCACCTGGATCACGTCGGCCACTTCCGCGGCGGGGCCCACCTGGTGGCACTCGTGCACGTCGACGAGCAGCGGCACGCCCACTTCCCTGGCCGCCTTGCCCAGGAACGCCAGGCCCTCCTTGAGCCCCGGGCCGCGGTAGCTCTGGCCGGAGGTGCGGTTGGCCTTGTCGTAGCTGGCCTTGAAGACGAAGGGCACCTTGTGGCGCGTGGTGATCTCCTTCAGTCGCTCGGCGTAGGAGCGCGCCATCTCGTAGTGCTCCGCAATGCACGGGCCGGCAATGAGGACAGGAGGCGCGCCGCCGCCAAGCGGAACGTTCCCGAGCATGGTGGGATTGGTTTGGGGGATGAGCACCATGGCGCCGTCCTTAGGGTCTCGCCGCGGCAGGTTCAAGCTGTTGTGGGCGGACCCTCACCGCCAAAGCCCGCGATGGCGTCAGTAGCGCGCGTTGATGAGGCCCACGTAGACGCCGGCGCCGCTGGGCCCCTCGGAACCGAGCGCGGGCAGGGGCGGCATCACCGCAACCGTGGGCGGCGTGAGGGTGAGCGGACCCTGGGGACGGCGGGCACGCGCGGAACGCGAGGAGCGCGGCCGCTCGAACACGACGAGGGGTCCCTGCCCCGGATCATTGGGCCACAGCGCGAAAGCCACCGCGCCCGCCGCCGCTCCGCCGAGGATGGCCAGCCCCGTGCCCACGCGCTCCGGCGTTGGCGGCGCGCCGCCCGAGCCCGGGGGCGCCGGGGGATCTCCGAGGAGAAACGCAGGCGCGGCCACCAACGCCGACGTCGCCATGGCGCCCAACATGGCGGCGCCGAGCGTGGCGAGCGCGCGGGTGATGCCCACCTCGTAGAAGGGGATCGTCGCCACGGAGAGCAACGTGGTCACGCCGCTGGTGAGGAGACCGGCGCCCAGCGCGAGCTCCAGGCGCCCCACCTCGCCCCAGGGGAGCACGAAGGGTGATTCGCTGATGAGCCCGGGGAACAGGTCCGCGCCGAGGTCATGCACGTAGCCCTCACGACCGCGCTGTCGCCCCACGCGCGAGGGAATCACCGTCAGCATCGCCAGCGTGCCCAGGCCCGCGCCGAGCGCCGCGCTGGTCCAGACCCACGCCACGTCGCCGTAGCTGAAGTCCCCCGGCACCCAGGTCACCAGCGTCGCCGCCACCGTGGCGAAGGTTCCCGTCAGCAACATGGTTCCCACCGCGGCGTTGCGCGGCATCGACATCGACAACGCCAGCCCCGCGCCCGTCCCCACGCCCTGCGCGGCCAGGAACGCAATCAGCCCCGCGCGACTCATGGTGACGTCGTCAATCAGCGTCCACGCCAACGCGGTGCCCGCGCCCATGCTTCCGCCGATGGCCCCGAGGATGGCGCGTTCCAGCGGCGCGGCGCTGTTGTCGGCCACCGTGGAGCGCTTGGGGGTGACGCGCACTCCGGTCCGTCCCGGTCGCACCGCGTCCAAGGCCAGCGCGCCGCCCGCGCCGCCCAGCACCGCGCCGGTGAGGACGAGGAACGGGTCGCCCCAGGCACCGTCGCTGACGTCGCGACGCCACGTGCAATCCTGCGGTTGCGTCCACCACAACACGTCGGGACGCATGCGGCCGCACACGTCGGCGAGGGGGACGCGGGCGGTGGTCGCGGGGGCGGGCTTGGGGAGCGTGGCCAGGGTGCGCTTGGCGGTGAGGCTCACCAGGGCGCGGGGATCACGCGCAGCGTCGAGCAGGGGCGCGCGCACTTCGGCGCTGCCGGTCCTTCCCAGGCCCTCGATGGCCGCCGCGGCGACGCGGGAATCCTCGTCCTGGACACGCGCCACCAGCGCCTTGCGCGCGTCCATGGTGCCAATGTCGCCGAGCGCCAAGGCCGCAGCGCGTCGCACCCGACGGGAGGAGTCGCCGGCCAGCGCGGCAGCAAGCTGTGGAACCGCGGGCTCATGCCGGATCCGCCCGAGCGCCCACGCGGCCCGCGCGCGGACCTCCGGATCCGGATCCTCCACCAACACCGCCAACAACGCCTCCGCCGCCGCGGGATCCCGGATGCGACCGAGCCGGGAGGCCTCCAGCAGGCGCACCGAGGCGTCTTCCGACGACAACCCGGGATAGGGCTTCTGCGGCACCGCCGCGGCCTCGGCGGCCTTGCGCGCGGCCTCCTCCTCCTCGGCGCGGCGCTTCTCCTCCTCCAGCTGCTTCTGCAGGCGTGGGCTGATTCCCTGCGCGTGCGCCACCATCGGCAGCAGCACCGTCAGCATCCCCACCACCACGCCCAACCGGATGGCTCTCACGGGCGCGCATCTTGCCCCGCCACCCCCGCCCCGGCCAAGCCTCAGCTTGCGTGACGCTTGCGAAGCGGGGCGGCGCGCCGTTAGCTCCGACGTCCCATGACCTCCCCCGACGCATTCGTCGCGCAGCTGCGCGCCCTGGTGGACCGCCGCCTCGCCGAGCTGGGCGAGACCGAGGCGCTGACCTTTGAGAGCAAGGGCAGCCTGGAGATCCCCGTGCTCCTGCGCCTGGCCCTCAAGAACGAGCTGGAAGCCACGGAGGTGGCCGGTCGCTGGCTGGCGGGCGTGAGCGACTCGCTGCCCCTCGCCGCCGAGCTGAAGCTGCTCCTCGCCCGCCAGGCCGGCGACGAGGCCAAACACTACGGGCTCATCGCCGCGCGACTGCGCGAGCTGGACGTCGACGTCACCGGCTGGGACCCCTTCCGCGAGAACCCGCGCTCGCCGCTGTACAGCTTCCTGCTGCCCCTCACCGACCCCGTGGAGCAGATGGCCGCGGGCCCGTTTGCGCGCGAGGCGCTGGCGTGCGTGAAGAACCAGCAGTTCATTGCGTTGTGTCGCAAGCGCGGGGACGTGCACACCGCCGCGCTGTACGAGCGGCGCATCCAGCCCGACGAGAGCCACCACCACGAGCTGGGCGCGGGGATGCTGCGCAGGCTGTGCGTCGACGAGGCCAGCCAGGCGCGCGCGTTGGCCGCGGTGGAGAAGACACTGGCCCTGGCCGACGAGCTGGCGGAGAAGGCGCGCCAGAAGGGAATCTGCCGTGCACCCGGTTGCTGACACCGCCACGACGAGGAGGAACCCCATGCGTACCGTGCTGTTCGCCCTGATGGGCCTGCTGACCTGCGCCAACGCCGACGCGCTGCCGAAAGTGGGCGAGATGGCCCCGGACTTCACCGCCGTCGACGAGCAGGGCAACACCATCCGGCTGAAGGACCTGCGCGGCTCCCCGGTGGTGCTCTACAGCTACCCAAAGGACGACACGCCCGGGTGCACCGTCGAGGCCAAGCAGTTCACCGAGGCGCACAAGGATTTCCAGGCGCTGGGTGCGGTGGTGCTGGGTGTGAGCGGCCAGGACGCGCAGAGCCACAAGGAGTTCAAGCAGAAGTACGGCATCACCTTCCCGCTGCTCGTCGACCCCGAGCGCAAACTCATGAAGGACTACGGCATGTGGAACGGCGTCATGGCCAGCCGCATGACGGTGCTGATTGGGCCGGATGGTCGCGTGGCGGCGGTGTGGCCCACCGTCAAGCCCGACGGCCACGACGACGAAGTGATGGCCGAGCTCAGGAAGCTGCTGGCCGCGCAGCAGAAGGCCGCGCCCAAGAAGTGAGCTTCACGCGCGGTGGTACGGCTCGCCGCGCAGCACGGTGAAGGCGCGGTAGAGCGCTTCCAACGCCACCACGCGCGCCAGCCGGTGCGGCAACGTCAATGGAGAGAGCGACCAGGTCTCGTCGCAGCTGGCCTTCAGCTCGTCAGACAGCCCCGTGGGGCCACCCTGGTACAGGATCACGTCCCGACCGCTGTTCAGCCACGTGCTGAGGCGCTTGGAGAGTGCGTCGGTGGTGTGGAGCTTGCCGCGCTCGTCCAGGGCCACCTGCCAGGCGCGCGCGGGCATGAGCTTGCGCAGACGCGCGGCTTCCTCGGACTCGATTTTCTCGTCGGAGGCGCCGCCCTTGCGGGCCACGGCCTCCACCGTCCTCAGCTCAAAGCGCGTGTAGTGCGTGAGACGCTGCGCGTAGTCCTGCGCGGCCTGGTCCAGCGGGTCCTTGGCGCTGAGCGCACCCACGCCGGCGTAGATGAGCCTCAATAGCGACGCAGCCAGTGCCCCAGCAGCTGAATCCACTTCCACGCCACCAGCAACGGCCCCTCTTCCGCCTGGCTGGGATCCAGGAGGCTCGCCGAGCCGGTGCTCTCCACCTCCACGTAATCCACCTTCTTTCCGTCGAGGAACACGTAGATCACGTTGTCCTTGGTGTAGACCCAGCGCTGCACCGGCTTGCCCGTCTTCAGCTCGCTCTCGAAGACGATGTGCGAGGGCGTGCCGCTGTCGGCGAGGACCTTGCGCTGGTCCGGGCTGAGCTGGCTCTTGTTGAGGCGGATCACCTCGAAGCGGTCATTGGTGATGCGCAGACCCTGCTGGATGGGCGGTCGGGGCAGGAACATGCATCCGCCACAGAGGACGGACAGGACCGCGGTGATGAGCAAGAGCTGGCGCATGCAGAGGCGCTCCGGGCGTGCGCGCTGCTAGTAGTGCCTCCCGCCCCCCACGACAACTCCCTCATGACCACCCAGACCCACGCCCCCACCAACACCCCGACCCACGCCCACGCGGCGTTGTCCACCCTCAAGGCCCTGCTCCGCCTGGACACCAGCAACCCGCCGGGCAACGAGACGCCCGCCGCGGAGCTGCTCGCCGAGACGCTCTTCGGCGCAGGCCTGGAGCCGCGACTGCTGCACAAGTCCGCCGGTCGCGACAACGTGGTGGTCCGCCTCAAGGGCGACGGCACCCTGCCCCCGCTGCTCCTGCACGCGCACCTGGACGTGGTCCCCGCGGAAGCGGAGAAGTGGTCCATGCCGCCATTCTCCGCCGAGGAGAAGGATGGGTGGGTGTGGGGTCGCGGGGCCATTGACTGCAAGCACATGGCGGCCATGAGCGCGCACGTCCTGATTGCGCTCAAGGAGGAGGGCCGCACGCTCAAGCGGGACATCATCCTCGCCGGCGCCGCCGACGAGGAGGCGGGCTGCATCCACGGCAGCAAGTTCCTGGTCAACGAGCACGCGGACCTCTTGCGCGCGGAATACGCGCTGGGCGAGGTGGGCGCGTTCCCGCTCGACATCGGCCCGGTGCGCTACTGGCCCATCCAGGTGGCGGAGAAAGGCACCGTGCGACTCACGCTCACCGCGCGCGGCGACCCCGGCCACGGCTCCATGCCGCACGGAAACCAGGCGGTGCTGCACCTCGCCAACGCGCTGCACAAGCTCGGCGGCGCACGGCTCCCGCTGCACATCACGCCCGCGGTGCGACGTTTCATCGAGCAGCTTGCCTCCACGCAGCCCATCCCCGCACGCCTGGCCCTGCCGCTGCTGCTCAACGAGAAGACGGCGGGATTCGTCGTCGACAATGTGCTGCCGGCGCACCTGCGGGCCAGCTTTGCCGCGGCGCTGGCGGACACCGTGAGCGCCACCGTGCTGCGCGCGGGCGACAAGGTGAACGTGATTCCCTCGGAGGCGCGGGCGCAGCTGGATGGTCGCACCCTGCCCGGCCACGACGCGCGCGACCTGGTCCGCGAGGTCCGCGAGCGCATTGGCGCCGACGTGGAGATCCTGGTGGAGAGCGAGGATCCTCCGCTGACCTTCTCGCCGGACACGCCCCTGTTTGCGCTGCTGGTGGACGAGCTGAAACAGGCGGATCCCGGCGGGATTCCGGTGCCGTACATGATTCCCGGGTACACCGACGCTAAAGCCTACGGACGGCTGGGAACGGTCTGTTACGGGTTTGCCCCCACCCGGTTCCCCAAGGGGAGCGTGGTGTTCAGCAAGATGTATCATGGCCACGACGAACGCGTTCACGCCGAGGGGTTCCGCTGGGGCTTTGACGTGCTGCACCGCGTGGTCAGGAGATGGTCGACATGAGCGGGAAGCTGCTGGTGGTCTTCGACGGGCAGTGTGGCTTGTGTCAGTCGTCGGTGGGCTGGCTGACGCGGTTTGATCCGGGGGAGAAGCACCTGGAGTTCATCCCCTACCAGGACGAGGAAGGCCTCAAGGCGCGTGCCCCGGAGATGGACCCCGCCCGCGCCGACCGCGAGATGCTGGTGCGCACCGACGACGGACACGTGCACGGCGGCTTCTTCGCGCTGCGACAGATTGCCCGGAAGCTGCCGCGGCTGTGGCCGGTGGTGCCGTTCCTGTATTTCCCCGTCGTGTCACGGCTGGTGGGGCCGCCGATCTATCGCGTGATTGCGCGGTACCGTCGACAAATCATGGGCACCGCGGTGTGCCAGATTCCCAACCGCGCGCGGTCGTGAGGCGCGGTCAGGACCGGTTCACTGCAGCGACCAGCGCTCCGCGTTCCAGCTCACCGTGGTCTGCGTTCCCGTCGGGGCCCAGTTCTGGAAGCCCTTGCGCGCAATGCTCACCACCGGGCGCGTGTAGATGGGAAGGATGGGCAGCTCGTCGACAAACAGGTCATTGAGACGACGCTGCTTGGCCGCGCGCGCTTCCGCGTCCAGCTCACGCGGGATTTCCGCCACCAGCTTGTCGGCCTCCGTGTTGCGGTAGCCCATGTAGTTGGTGCCCTGCCAGCTGTTCTTCTCCGACGGAATCTGGTGGCTGGGCAGGATGGTCTCCGCGTAGCCGAACGGGTCGGTCACCCACGCGTAGAACGCCAGGTGCTGGCTCTTGCGGTGCTTCAGCGTCTCGCCAAAGAACACCTTGGGCGGTGAGCCCAGCAGCTTCAGCTCCACGCCCACGTTCTTCAGGTTGCTCTGGAAGATCTGCAGGAGATCGTCGGTGGACTTCTGGCCCGTGGCGTAGACCAGCTCCAGCACCAGGCGCTCACCCTTGCCATTGACGCGGATTCCGTCGGGGCCCTTCTTCCAGCCGGCTTCCGTCAGCAGCACGTCGGCGCGCGCGGCGTCAAAGGCGAACTGCTTGAGCGCGGCATGGTGACCCGGGTGGCGGTCCGGGAAGAGTCCGTGGCTCACCAGGTAGCGACCCTTGAACACCGCGTTGATGGCCCCCTGCCGATCCAATGCGTGCAACAACGCCTGGCGCACGCGCTTGTCCTGCAGCCACGCGTTCTCGACGTTCACGTCGACGTGCGCCCACACCATGCCCGGCTGGAAATCCACCACGAAGTCGTTGGGCCGACGCTGCAACAGCTCCAGCGCGGCGTCGGGCGTCACGGTTCCGTCGGGGGAGATGGCATCCACGGCGCCGGTCTCCAACATGGCCACCGCGCTGGAATCCTTGGGGACGAACCGCCAGATGACCTCGTCGACGACGGGCTTGAGATGCGCGTGTGGGTTGCGCACCAGACGGATGTACTCGCCGGGCTTCCACTCCTGGAACATGAACGGCCCGTAGAGCAGCGGTGCGCGACCGAACTCGCTCTTCTTGAGGCTCAGCGTCCGCCCCCCGTCGACACGATAGGCCTTCTCGAGCGCGTGACGCGGCAGCGCGGGGTGGTTCCGGTACGCCAGGTAGAACGCGTACGGCTCCTTCCAGTGGACTACCAGCGTCTTCTCGTCCTGCGCCTCCAGCTTCTCCACCTTCTCCACCACGGTCCGGTCCCGCACCTCCTGCGTGGGGTCGGCCAGCACCTCGTGGGCGAAGATGAAGTCGTGCGCGGTCACTGGCGTGCCGTCGGCCCAGCGCGCTTCCGGGTGCAGCTTCCAGGTCACCCGCATCTTGCGCGCGGATGCCACGTCCTTCACCACCGCGCCCGACCCATCCAGCAGCACCACGCCACCGTTCTGCAGCGTGGGAATCTCGACGGCGAGACCCGGCTGGAGCTTCCACTCGCGGTCAAAGTACGTGAGCCAGCGAACGCCCGCCTCGATCACCTGCTGCGCCGCGCCCACCTCCGCGAACATGGACAGCAGCGTGTCCGGCTCCTGCGAGGTGGCAATGGTCACGCGACGCGGGCCCGCGTTCGCCGGCGTGACGACGGAAGCGGCGGTGTTGGCGGTGGCGGCGGCCTCGGGCTTCTTGCACGCGGAGAGGAGCGTGAGGACGGAGAGTCCGAGGGAAAGACAGGCAGGAATGCTTGCCCCACGGGATCTCATGGGCTCGGGGTCTGCACGCGCAGGAGGTAGCGCGCGGCCGTGTCGCTGCGGGCGGAGAAGACCTGCAGGAAGTAGGTGCCGTGGCCGCCGTCGGGCGGGTCCGCGGGGAGGATGACGTCCAGGGCTTCCGTGGGACCCACGCCGTCGCTGATGGCCAGCACGGTGACTCCGTCGGGGAGCAGCAGCGCGAGGTCAATGTCGCCGTCGGCGGTGGAGAACTCCGCGTCCACCATCACGCGTCGACCTGCACCCAGGCCGGGCAGGCGGAAGAGGTCGTTGTCGGAGCCGCAGATGGTGAAAAGGCCCTCCTCGGGCGCGGCCGTGGCGAGCACTGGCGTGTTGTTCGGCTCCGCCGAGTCCGTCACGCAGTCCACCAACCGCTCGACCGTGATGTCCAGGTGATACGCCGACGAGGAACCCGGCCGACTCACGCGAACATAGACCTTCCCTTCGGCGTTCCCCGGCACACTGAGCGGCGCCAGCGTGGCGCCACTGGCGTGACCGAGCAACGAGCCATCCGGCGCGTAGCCATCCACGAGGACACCCGACTCTCCGTAGCTCCACGTGGCCGTGGCCAGCACGCGCTGGTGGGCACGCGCCTCCACCACGAACCAGTCCTCGTCGCCCGCGCAGATGCTGAGGTCGCGCTCCAGGCCGGCGAGGCCCACCGGCGTGGCCACCTCGCGCGAATCATTGCCTGGCGCGGTGGGACCGGCATCAGCGGTGGACGCGTCGCTGGCACCCGCGTCCTCGACGCTGGCGTCGGAAGCACCGGCGTCCGCCACGCCGCCGTCGTTACCGCTGGACGTGGTCTCCAGTACGTCGGGAGTGCAGACGTAGGCGGGGTGGATGGTGACGCGCAGCGCGTAGATGCCGGAGCTGGGACCGTACGGCGTCACGTGCACCAGCAGCGTCTGCGCCTCGTCCACGCGGTAGCGCACGAACTCCTGCGAGCCGGGCCCTTCGCTGGTGGCGTAGACGGTGAGGCCGTCGTCGGTGGTGAGCTGCAGGTCAAGATCCTCCTGGTCTGGCCCCTCCAGCTCCACGCTGACGGCCTCGCCGGCAAGCAGGCGCGGCTGGATGCGGAACCAGTCCCCGTCGCCGGGACACAGGGAGCCCTGCAGCGCCTCATTCTGCGTCACGTTGAAGAGACGCGCGCCCCACGGGTTGTTGTCGTCGGGCTCGGTCAGGTCCTGCTCACACACCTCCGCGGGCTCGCGCACGAACTCCAGGCGGTAGGCGGTCTTTCCCGTCGGGGAGATGACGCGCACGTAGTAGTAGCCGGCCAGCTGCGCAATGAAGGAGACCGTCCCGTTCCCACGCGGCGGCGCCTCGACGTACCGGATGGTCTGCAGCCCGTCGGGACCCAGCACCGTCATCTCGGCACGCGCGCTGGCCGCGGTGTCCAGCAGGCGCACCGTGAGCTGGTCTCCGGGGGTCAGCTGCGCGGCGTAGACGTCCGGGTCGTTGGGACAGAGCTGGAGGTCGGTGAGCGTGGCGGTGGCGTTGGTGAGGTCCACCGGGCGCGCCGCCGGCGGAGTGTCCGCGTCCTCGAGCCGGTCGTCGTCACACTTGCCCTCGCGCGGCTGGCAGGTGCCCAGCGTGCGGTCACAGAACTGGCCGAGTTGGCACTGGAAGTCGCTCTCGCACGGGGGCAGCGGGACGGAGCACAGCGCGGTGACGCGGTCGCACACCAGCGGCGGCGTGCAGTCGGTGTCCCGTCGACACGTGTTCTCGCTCTCACACAGACCCGCGCGGGTGTTGCAGCGCAGCCCCGGTCCGCAGTGCGCGTTGCTGATGCACTGCACACACTGGCGCGCGCCGTTGCACAGCAGTCCGTTGGCGCAGCCGGTGGGGGTGGCGGTGGGTTCGCACTCCGGGTCGCCGCCGGTGACGCAGACGCCGTTGTTCGGGTCGCAGGTGTCGCCGGGGTCGCATTCCAGCTCGGGGAGCGGCGGAGTCTCGTCGGAGCCGGCGGCCAGACGGCAGTCCAGCTCCTCGATGCAGTAGAACGAGACGCGGTCGCACACCTGCCCCACCGGACACTGGAACCGACGGGAGCAGATGGTGGCCGAGGCAATGTCGCGACACTTGCCCAGCGAGCAGAACTGTCCCGGCGCACACGTCCGCCCCTCACCCAGCGGGCCACACTCCGACGCCACGTCGCGGTCACACTCCCCGGTGAGTTGATTGCAGTGTTCCAGCGGACCGCAGTCCTCGTCGGTCTCACACACGAAGCGCGAGACGCAGGCGCCGTTCTCGCACTTCTCGTTGTCGGCGCAGTCACGGTCGAGGCGGCACTGCGTGGTGGGTCCACCGTCGGGCGTGGAGGCGAAAGGACAGCCGCCCGGCGTGCACGCCGTCACCAGCGTGAGCAGGAGAGCCCAGCGCATGGAACGGAGGGCACCGGGGATGGCGATGTCAGGACCGGGCATGGAGCGGGAACCTAGAACGGGCGGCTGTACGGCACCACCTCACCCAGCGGGTTGATGGTGGGCTGAGCCTCGGGGTCGGAAGGCCACTCGATGTCGGCGACGTGCCACATCTCCTGGTCGCTGGTGAAGAAGTTGCCCTGCTCCAACATCAGTTGGCCGCGCACGTAGATGCGGACCGTGGCGCTCGCCGAGGGGTCACCCTGGGTCTTGGCGTTCCAGTAGTGCACGCTGACGCGGTACTGGCCCTGCGCGGGCGTGGTGACATTGACGTTCTCCGGGCCAAAGCCACCCTGGTCGTCGACGTCCAGCCGCGGATTGCGCGGGTCCTCCGCATTGGCGCCGAACCACACGGGGAAGCGGTTGGAGAAGTAGCAGTCGGTCTCATGCTGGAAGGTGGGGCCGGTGCCGCGCTGGAAGTGGAGGTCCATGTCCGCGGTGGGATGGTCCCAGACCAGCTGCACGTGGAGCTGCTCCTTGGGGATGGCGCGGAAGTCCGCGGAGCACGGCGCGCTGCGGATGCCCAGGCTGTCCTCCACCACGAGCGTCAGCACGTAGCTCCCCGCGATGTCGGCGAGCACGTCCACGCGCGTGCTGCACGGGGTCTGCGTGTTGTCATCGGGGTCCGGGCACTCCACGGCGAGCTGCAGCCCGGAGGGACGGTTGGGCCCCTGGCTCTCCACGACGGTGGTGCTGCCCGCGGGCCGGTACAGGTCCCACTCGTAGCGGGCAATGTACGCGCCCGGCACCGACGAGGTGGAGCGCGAGCCGTCGAGGCGCACGGTGGTCTGCGGCTGGAGCTGGCTGACGTCGTCAAGGAGGTCCACCTGGCAGGTGGGCGCCTGGGTGCCGCTGCCGGTGAGGAGCACCTCGGTTTCCGGCTCGTCGGGGTCGTTGGCGGCGTAGACGCGCAGCGCGGACTGGTAGTCCTGCACGTCCTGCGGGTTGAAGCTGAGGCGGATGGTGACCACCTCGTTGGGGCGCATCACGTGGCGCGTGTAGGACGGACACTCGCCGCAACGGAACGGGCTGCCCTCGAACGTCTCGAGCTCGAGCGCATCAAGGATGAGGTCCCGGATACCGTCGTTGCGGATGGTGAGGGAGGCGTGCTTGACGTCGCCACGGCCGATTCGACCGAAGTCCACCACCATGGGGTCCACCGTGATGTCCGGCAATCCGCGGTTCTCCGCGCGCGCCACCAGCTTCACCGTGAGATCCTGGTACTGGCCGCCACCGATGTGCCCGCGAATCTTGACCTCGCCCTCAATGGCGTTGGCCACGAGGGGGAACACGGTGACCTCGACCGCGATATCCTCGCCGGGCTTCACCTCGAACGGCAGGTCGCCGAGCTTGAAGGCCGGGTCGGTGGCCTCGGAGAGCGTGAAGGTGAGCTGCTCGTAATCCCACTGCCCGGTGTTGGAGATGGTGAACGAGGACCGGGTGATCTGGGCCACGTCCACCGTGCCGAAGTCGAGGGTCTCAGGCGACACCGTCGGGATGGCGTAGGTCTGCGCGAGCGGGCCTTGGTCCAGACACCCCTCGCAGCCAGACAGCGGGATGGCGGCAAGCAACAGCGCCAGTCCAGGACCCAACTTCCGCGCCATGACGGACCTCCGTTTGTGGTGCTGTTACGAGTGTATCAGCCGCCGCACACACCCGCCTTGCCCATGCACTCGGTGTCCGCGCAGTCCACCAGGTCGTCGAGGTCGGCGTCGTCGGAACCGTTGGTGCAGTCCGTCTCGCCGACGCACGACGCGTGGTTGTAGCACTCCGGGTCGGCGCAGTCGGAGAGGTTGTCGGTGTCCAGGTCGTCGGAGCCGTTGGTGCAGTCCTCCAGCTCGGCCTCCAGACACGCGGCGTCCATGAAGCAGTCCTGGTCCGCGCAGTTCTCGAAGCCGTCGGAATCCTCGTCGCCAGCCGCCGCGCAGTCCTCAGCCACCGGCGTGCCGCCCGAGCTGGACGAGGAGGAAGACGAGGACGACGACGCCGAAGAGCTGGCGCTGGACGAGGTGCTGGTGTCCGCGCCCCCCGACGAGCTGGAGCTGGTGGAAGACGACGCCGACGAGCTGGTGCTCGAAGACGCCGACGAGCTCGTGCTCGAAGACGCGGAGGACGAGGTGCTGGTGTCCGCGCCGCCCGACGAGCTGGAGCTGGTGGAAGACGACGCCGACGAGCTGGTGGACGTGTCACCGCCCGAGGAGCTGCTGGCGCTGCTGGAAGTGCTGCCCCCGCCGGAGCTGCTGCCGCCCGTCGTCGAAGAACCACCCGAGCTGCTGCTGCTCCCGCCCGGCGGGACGAACCCGGTGACCTCCAGCGAGTACTGCTGGCCCACCGTGCCACCCGGCTTGCGCTTCACCACGATGTAGTACGT
Organism: Myxococcota bacterium; assembly: GCA_040752415.1. Classification (GTDB taxonomy): domain Bacteria; phylum Myxococcota; class JACRCW01; order JACRCW01; family JACRCW01; genus JBFMGU01. Next base: position 5,284 of record JBFMGU010000031.1, on the reverse strand, counting down.
GGTGGCCACCGTCACGGTGTGGCTCACCGTGGCCACCGCCTGCGCGCCGGTCTCGGTGTCGACGTCGGAGGCAATGGGCTGAGCCTGGCCGGCCTGCCAGATCTCCAGGTCCACGTCGCCCTCGGCGGAATCGAACGTGGCGGAGGCGGTCAGCGGGTCATCCGGGTTCACCTGCGCCTGCACGCGCCAGATGTCCACGTCGTCGGCGGGGCAGAAGATGCCGCCGTTGACGCCCGCGGTCACCATGATGGCGTTGGCGGGCGCGTCGTTGGACTCGTCGTCGCCGCCCAGCGTCTCACACACGTCCACGTCAGTGCGGATCTGCAGGGAGTACGGGCCCTCCAGCGACGCGCCGCCGGAGACCTTCACGTAGTAGATACCGGCCGGCGCATCCACCGGCGTGGTGACGATCTGCGCCTGCTCGTCGGCGATGGTGATCAGGTGGCTGCGCGCCAGCTCCACCACGCCCGTGCTGCCGCCCGGCGCGTAGACGGTGATGAGCGCGCTCGGCAGGTCGGTCAGCGTGGCGGTGATGCGCTCGTCGCCCAGGGCCACCAGGCGGAACCAGTCCTCATCCTGACGACACATGTGCAGCGAGCTTTCGTAGAACAGGGAGCCTTCCACCACGTCGCGGATGCCGCTGGCCTGGTAGCGCGTGTCGTTGCCCGGGTCGTTGTCCAGCGCGTCGTCGGTGCAGAAGCCGGGCGCCTCCAGCTGCAGCGTGTAGCTGATGGGATAGGAGTCCTCATTGAAGGTGAACGGATCCACCTCGACGTAGTAGTTGCCCGCCGGCAGGTTGTCCTGGTCAATGACCTCGGGGTTGTCGCTCACCGCGCTGCTGTCGACGAAGCCGTCGTCGTCGTAGAGGCGCAGGTCCAGGTCATAGGAGGAACCGAAGCTCAGCGTCAGCTTCACGGGGGAGGACCGGTTCAGCGTGAAGGTGTACCAGTCGTTGTCGCCGTTCTCACAGGAGACGCCGGTGATGGTGCCGGGGGTGATGTCAAAGGCCTGCGCCTGGGTGTTGTTGGGCTCCATGGCCAGGTCATCGCAGGTGGGCACGTCCTCCTCGGTGATGGTCAGCGTGTAGACCAGCGCGTCCTCGGTGGGCTCGAAGAAGGTGCTGTAGCTCACCGCCACGACGATGTCCGCGCCCTCCGCGCCGGTGTCCGTGCTGCCGGCGATGGACTCCCAGCCATAGGGGTCATCCAGCACCGAGCCGCCCGGCGTGTACAGCGTGAGGCCCAGGGAGCCCGGCTCGTCGTAGTCCAACTGCACGCGGATGCGCTTGTTGGGGCTGGCGTGGAAGGTGTGGTGGTCCTCGTCGGTGTCGCCGCACAGCGCACGGGTGGTGACGCCGCCCATGACCACCGAGTTGGTGGCGGTGGCCAGCGTGTTGTTGGGCTCGCCCGGCTCGGTGTCGCACAGCAGCGGGTCGGTGAAGGTGACCTCCACGGTGTACGTCCAGCTGTCCTCGTCGGTGCCCGTGCCGTTGATGCGCAGGAACGCGGTGCCGGAGGCATCCACGTTGCCGGAGAGGCGCTTGCTGGTGGTGGAGTAGCCGAAGGTGCTGCTGGAGAGCTCACTGCCGCCGGCCGGGCCGTACAGCGCCACGCCGATGCCCGCCGCCGCGCCGCTCTCGGCGGGAGCCATGGAGATGACCGCCTGCACGCGACGGTTGGCCACCACCGGGAAGCTCAGCCAGTCCTGGTTGCCGCGACACAGCGTGCCGGAGAGGACGTAGCTGTCGCCGGACTGGGTCATGGCCGTGGCGGTGGCCTGGCTGTCATTGGGCTCATTGGTCTCATTGCAGTCCGCGGCGGGCAGGAAGCACTGGAAGGTCTCCAGGTTGCAGCGCTGGCGCGGGTCAATGCCGGTGCAGGCGGAGTCGGCCTGGCACTGGGGCACGGTGCACTGGTGCGTTGCCACCGCGCAGCGACGACCAGGCCACTGCGCACAGTCCGCGTCCGTCTGGCACACCGCGGCGGAGACGCACTGGCCCGAGCCGGTGTCGCAGGTGGTGCCGGGACCGCAGTCGTCGTCGGTCTCACACTGGACGCAGCGGTTGCTGACGCAGCGCTCCCCGGGACGACAGTCCTCCTCCACCGTCTCCGGCGTGCAGCGGATGCCGCCGACGGGGATGCACTTCTTGGTGATGGAGTCGCAGGTCTCCTCCTCGGGGACGCAGCACAGCTCGGGGTAGTCGGCGCAGCGGTCGCAGCCGCCCAGGTTGGGAACGCAGTAGCCGGCCTCCGGGTCACAGCGGTCACCGCTGGTGCACTGGCTGGAGGTCAGACAGGTGGGGCGGTTCTCGGTGTCGTAGCAGTTGCCCGCGGAGCAGAACTCGCCCAGGTCGCAGTCGTTGTCGCCGGCGGGGCACTCGTCACCGATGGGGCTGTCCGGGTCCGGGACGCAGCGGAAGAACTCCGAGCACAGCTGGTCACGAGGGCGCGGGCAGTCTTCGCGCACCTGGCAGTCACCGGGGATGCACACGCCGGCGGAGCAGACCTCGCCGGTGGCACAGTCGCTCTTCTGGATGCATGCGCCTCCGCCCGTGTTGCCGGACGCGGCGTCGGTGCCGCCCTGGGCGGCGGGGTCCGGCGTGCAGGCGCCCAGGACGAGGATGGTCCCGAGCACGAGGGAGGAGAAGGACGAGGAGAGCTGCGAACGCATGGGCATGGACTCCAGAGTGCTTGAAGCTGGCGGGGCCAACACGAAGCTAGCGTGCGAGGCGCCCGCGAATTCCACCAGGGGCGATTGCGCGGGAAGGGACCGAGGCGCTCACTGCAGCGCGTCGACCTCCTCCCACGAGGGCGCGGCGTCGCCCGGCCAGATCACGTTGCCCACGTCCCACCACTCGCCGTCGCTGATGAGCCGGAAGTACTCCGCCACCAGGTTGCCGTAGAGGTAGACGCGCAGGGTGGCCACGGTGTCGCCGTTGCCGTGGTCGGAGAAGTAGTGGACCAGGGCCTTGTACTTGCCGGGCAGCGGCTCGTTGATGTTGCTGTTCTCCGGGCCGTAGCCCTGCACGTCGTCGACGTCGAGCACGGGGTTGGGGCCCTTGTGCGCCTCGGTCTCGGCGGAGCCCCAGATGGGGCCGTCGGTGGTGGGCTTGCAGTTGGCGTAGTAGCAGTCGTTGTCGCTGTTCTTCTCGAAGCTGCCGCTGTCCACCGGGAACTCACGCACCAGGTGCAGGTCCACGTCGGTCTCCGGGGCGTCCCACACCAGCTGCAGGTGGATGGCCTCCGAGGGCGTGGCGCGGAAGGCCACCGTGGCCTGCGCGTCATTGATGCTCTTGGTGCCGCGGCTGTCGGTCACCTCACAACGCGCCTCGTACTCACCCACCAGGTCCAGGCCGGTGATGATGTTGGTGGAGGTGTTGTCGAAGACGAAGCGCGGCGTGGGGGAGGCGTCGTTGTCGAAGTGCACGCCCGAGCCCACCGGCTTGCGCACGATGGTCCACTTGTAGCCGGTGACGGTGAGGTCGGGCTGGGAGGTGTAGCTGTCCTCCGCGGTGAGCTCGACGTCATCCAGCGGCTCGATGAGGTCCGGGTCGAACACGCTGTCGCCGTTGACGCTCTTGATCTTGGCCACGCACACGGGCGGGTCGGCGCCCTGGCCCTTGAGGTCCACGGTGGCAATGCCCACCTGCTCCGAGGGACACGGGTCCGCGTAGCTGAGCGGCGAGCACATGTTGTCGGCGAACTGGCCCACCGGGCCGCACACGCGCGGCGCGTTGGTCTTGATGCGCACGCGGGCGGCGTGGGGGAGCACGTCGGTGGGCTTGAACTTGAAGGAGATGATCTTGCTCTCACCCGGGCCGATGGTGAAGGCCTCGTCGTCGGTGGGGTCATTGGGGACGGGCTGGCGGCCCACGGGCTCCCAGGGACCGTCGGTGGCCTCGGCCACGAAGCCCACTTCCTCCAACACCAGGCCGCGCTGGCCGGTGTTCTTCAGGCGCACCGGGCAGGTGGCCACGTTGCCCTTGGCCACGTAGCCCAGGTCACAGCAGGAGCTGACCTCCGCGCCGAGCTCGACGCTGACCTCCAGGTGCGGCACGCCGTTGTTCACGCCGGCGCCCTTCATGTGGATGGTGATGCGGCCCTTGCCGTCGCCGGGCTCCTCGGAGGAGGGGTTGGTGTTCTGGGCGTCGGTGAGGAGGATGAGGTCGCCCTCGACGGTGCTCTCCAGCAGCGGTCGGAAGCTGACGATGAGCTGGGAGGTCACGCCCGGGTTGATGACGTCCGGGTAGTGCACCACGGCGAAAGCGGGGTCGGAGGCGGAGGAGAACTCGTAGCCGGTGATCTTGACCGGGTCCTCGGCCACGTTGTGCAGCTTGATCTCGCGGCTGACGCGCGCGGAGAGATCCTGCGCGCCCACGTCCATCACGCACTGGTCGGTGCCGCCCTTCCCGTCGATGAAGTTCCCGCCAGAGCAGACCTCCACGACCACGCGGCGGGACTGGTTACCCAGCACCTCTGGGTCGACGAGGAGCGGACAGAACGGGCAGCCACCGAAGGCGACCAGGGCTGGAATCAACCAGGAAAGGGAGCGTCTCATTTCGGACCCATCCGTGCCGCCGGCGGAAGGCCGGGGGCGATCAACCACCGCACGCAAATTTGCGCGTGATGGCCATTACAAGCGGCGCACCTTGCCATACCCCCAACTGGCGCGACAACCGGGTTTCATCGGTCCAACGGCCGGGCAGAGCAAAAAAAGCGCCGTGGTCAGAGCCGTCGGCGGCAGGAAACTTGAGCGGGTCAGCCCCCGCGCGTTAAGAGCCCACGAGCCCTACGTGCAGTTGCCTCAGTTGAACGCCGGTGGCGGAGACCCCCGCGGATGCCCAAGACACTCCTCGTCGTCGATGACAGCGTGACCATGCAGAAGGTGGTGGAAATCATCTTTGCGCATGAGGACTTCCGACTGATCAAGGCCGCCAACGGCGACGAGGCGCTGGCGCGGGTGCGCGAGGCGCGTCCCGACGTGGTGCTGGTGGATGCGGTGCTGCCGGGCGCCAGCGGCTACGACGTGTGCCAGCGTCTCCGGGCGGAACCGGCTTCGTCCACGGCGCCGCTGTTGCTGATGGCCTGCAGCAGCGAGCCGTTCGACGAGAACCGGGCGCGCGCGGCGGGGGCCACGAGCTGGATCCAGAAGCCTTTTGACAGCAACAGCATGCTGGAGCGTGTGCGTGCGTTGACGGGCGGCGCCCCCGCGGCGGCCGCGGCCAGCGCCCCACCTCGTCCGGCCGCGCCGGCGGCCCCGGCTCCCGCTCCGGCGGCCGCGCCCC
>JBFMGU010000309.1:0-11915 GCA_040752415.1 Myxococcota bacterium | reverse complement strand
CGCCGGTCTTGGTCCCCTCGGTGCCCGTGCCGTAGACGTCCTGTTCCATGCCCGTACCGGTCTCGGCGCCACCCGTGGTGTCCTGCTGACCGGGCTGCTGCTGGGTGTCGAGGGTGCCCTCGGGCTGTTCAATCTGCTCCGGCATGGTGCCTTGGTACGCGTCCTGGGCCGCGCCGGCGCCCACGTCGTCCTGCACGTCTCCCGCGGCGCCCGCGCCCTTCTTCTTGGTGATGTCTTCCTTCTCTTCCTTCGGGTAGTCGTAGTCGGCGAACGCCGGCGCGGCGGCCAGCGGGAACATCAGCCCAGCGGCGATCAGAAACTTCTTCATGGCGTGCTCCTAGGGAAGGGCGCCTGCGAAAGCTCGCTTGTGGCGTCGCAGGCACCCGCAGTCATCCGCATGTGCCGGTGGATGGTGGTCTTCATCTCCAGCGCGGAGGCATGCCCTCCCTCCCGGAAGCGGCACACCCCCTCATGTCAGCGGCAGATGTAGCGGAGCCTCCGCAAATCATCCGGCTGCTTTCATGTCCCTGTCCTCGTCGGGGCTGGGCGTGGCGCCACGCGCCAGGAGCGCGCGTGCAATGCCCAGCGCCGCGTGCGGCGTGGCACGTTGCTGCGCCCGCCGCGCCATGCCCGCGCGTTCCTCCGGGTGCGCCAACACGTCCTGGACCGCGCGCGCCACGTCGTGCGGACCGCCCATGGCCACCCGTCCCAGGTTGTCCTTCACCACCAGCTCCACGTTGCCCGCTTCCTGCCCGGGGAGCGCGCCCATGATCACCATCGGCAGGCCCAGCGCCATGGCCTCGAACATCGTGCCCGGCCCCGCCTTGGTGACAATGACGTCGCACGCGCGCATGAGCGTGCCCATCTTGTCGGTGAACCCGAACGGAAGCAGCCGCCCCGACGAGATGGCATCCATCCGCTCCTTCAGCCGTTGCAGCGTCCGCTCGTGCCTTCCCGCCACGGCCAGCACCACGGGTGCGCCCGGCAGCGCCAGCACCGCGTCCACCACCTCTGGCAACGTGGCCAGCCCTTCGCCGCCGCCGGTGATGAGCACCACGCTGGCGTCGGTAGAGATTCCCAGCGACGCACGCGCCTCTCTGCGCTCCGCGTTCTCGTCGCGGGCCACGCCTTCCGCGCCGGCAAAGTCGGGACGGATGGGGAGGCCCAGCACGCGCACCTTGGCGGGGTCGGCGCCGTAGCGCACCGCGGCGTCGCGCGCCTCCACGGTGGCCACCACGGTGAGGTCGGCGCGCGGCTCAATCCACGAGGGGTGGAACGTCACCGGGTCCGTCACCACCACCACGAGCGGCAACCTGCGCCCACGCTCCCGCGCGTACCGCTCCCGCCCCGTCTGGGCAATCTGGTTGATGAGCGGGTGGGTGCTGCACAGCACGTCGGGATGCTTGCGGTCCACGTAGGGAACGAGTCGGCCGCGCACCGTCCACGCCACCACGCGCGCGGTGATGCCCCACAGCCAGGCACCGCCGCCGCCGCCAAAGACCTTGAAGAGCATCCCCCACAACCACGGCGCGGCGCGGATGATGGGACCGTAGAGGCCCACCACGGCGCGCCAGAACGGCGAGACCTCCTGGATGGCGTCCACCACCTCGGTTTCCACGTCGGGACTTACCTGCTTGAGCGCGGCGGCAATGGCCTGCGCGCTGGCGCGGTGGCCCCCACCGGTGTCGCTCATCATCAGCAGGACCTTCATCGGCAACGCGGACGCAAGGAGGCGGTGAGGACTTGCGTCCATCCTCCCTACGCGAGCGCGCCCCCGCTTCGCCACAACCTGGCATTCCCGCCACGCCGCCACGCCATCTTCCGACGCTGGCCGCAGCGCGTCCTTCCGGGCGCGGCGAGGGGTGGCATCGGTCGGCGGAAGCTTGCCAAGAGCGCCTTCTTGAGCGTAGGGACACGCCTTCCCGCTCCCGGGACCAGGAGCCCCGTCCGACGATGAGCCTGCAAGCCCAGCCCACCGTGCACCAGGACCCATCCGCGTTCCTCCCCGCGCCGGAGATTTCCGCGCTGCTGGAGTCGGACCCGCGGATTCGCGCCGCCGCGCGCCACATCCTGGAGAGCGGTCAGCCCATGGGCCCCGGCCTGCAGCTCCTGGCGCGCGCCCGCCAGCTCCAACCCGACGAGAACGCCACCGTGGCCCACCCGCGTCGCGTGGCGGCGTTCTTCGACATCGACGGGACGCTCATCAGCGGCAGCATCATCCAGCAGATGACGTTGCAGGGCTTCAAGGAAGGTCACGGCACGCTGGAGGGCTGTCTTCAGTTTGCGGCGTGCTACCTGCTCTACAAGCTGAACCTCATCCCGCGGATCAACATGTACCGCTGGGGCTACAAGCCCTGTGAGGGGCATGAGATCCAGGCGGTGCAGGACTTCGTGGACCGGTGCCTGGAGGCCCGCATCAAGCCGCGCGTGTTCCGGGAGGCGGTGGAGGCCATCAACGCGCACCGCGCCGCGGGGCACCTCGTCGTCGCCATCACCGGTGCGCCGGACTACGCGGCGGCGGAGCTGAGCGCGTACCTGGGCCTCCACGACGTGCTGGCCACGCCCACGCCGCTCTCCGAGGACGGCCGCATCACCACCGACGTGCAGGAGCCGGTCTGCTACGCCTCGGGCAAGCTGGCGTACCTGCGCGCCTACGCCGCCCGCCACGAGATCGACCTCACGCGCAGCTTCTTCTACTCGGACAGCGCCAGCGACATCCCGGTGCTGGAGGTGGTGGGGCACCCGCGCGTGGTCAACCCCCAGCTCATGCTTCGCCCGGTGGCGTGGAAGCGCGGCTGGCCGGTGGCGCGGTGGAACACGTTGCGGCACAGCGGTCTGCCGGTGGCGAGCATGTCACGGGCGCTGACGGTGCCGGTGGCGCGTCGCTGATCCCGGGTTTCCATTCCGGTACTGCTGCCGCCGTGCCGCAGAATGTCGCGGCCCGCACCGCGCGTTCCACCCGGCAGACCCATGAAGAGCGTTGCCCTCATTGTTGCCCTGGTGGCCTCGGCCGTGGACGGAGGCGCGCCGCCGTTGGAGCAGGCCCGTCATTGGCTGCGCCTGGGCGTGCCCCACAAGGCCCTGGAAACGCTCCAGGCCGCGCATCTGGCCGAGCCCCGCCCCGACCAGCCCCTCCACGCCGGAATCCTGGGCCAGGCCGCCGCTGGCGCGGGTGAGGCCGCCCTGGCGCAACGCGCGCTGGAGCCCCTCCGGGACCACCCGCAGCTGCCCCCGCTGGCCCGCCTGGCCGTGGAGGCCCGCTATCTGGCGGTGTGCACCCTGCCCTGCTCCCGCCGTCCCATCCCGGACGCCGACGTGCAGGCCGCTCCCCTACCCCTCCAGGCCCGCCTCCTGACCGCGCTCGCGCGCACCGACGCCCCCGCCGCGCTGGGCCTCTCCCGCACCCTGGAGCGCTCCGAGCCGTGGAAGGGAGCCACGCCGGGGTGGCAACGCGCGGAGCTGCTGGCAGCCATGCACACGGCGCACACCGCCGCGGGAGACACCTCCGGCGCGCGCGCGTTGGCCATCACGGCGTGGGAGACGGTCCCCGCGGAGCCCGCGGTGTCGACGATCCTGGGCGCGCTCCCCGACGAGGTGGTGGCAGCGGAAGTAGGTCCCGCGCGGAGCGTGGTGCACCTGGAAGCGCTGCTCGCGGCCAACCGGAATGACGACGTGGTGCGCTTTGGGGAGCTGCTCTGTCGCACCGGCGTGACCACCGCCACCGCCGTCTGTCCCGCGCTCCCCGACGAGCTGCGCTGTCAGGCCGGCTTTGCGGTGGGCAAGGCGCAACGCCAGTCCCGACGCTACGCGCAGGCGGAACAGACGCTTTCCGTGGTGGCGGAGCGTTGTCCCACGCAGGCGCCGCGCGCGTTGTTCCTGCAGGGTCGGGCCATGGTGGCGCAGAAGGGTGGCGGCAAGCGCGCCATGGCGGTGCTGGAGCAGCTGGCCGCCAAGCACCCGGACAGCAACCTTGCCGACGACGCCCTGGTGCTCGCCGGGGAGACGGCCGCGCGCAACGGGCTGCGGGCGGCGGCGCACAAGTACTGGGGCACCGTGGTCGAGAAGTACCCGCAGGCGGACCTGCACATGGAGGCAGGGTGGTGGCTGGCGTGGAGCACGCTGGAAGGCGGGAAGACCGCGCAGGCACTGACCCGGCTGGACGCCATCTGCAAGGAAGCCGACGGGAAGAACAAGCCGCTGTGGCGTCGGGCCACCTACTGGCGCGCGCGACTGACCTCCGAGGTGAAGACGGCGCGGAACCGCATGACGGAGCTCGTGGAGAAACACCCGGGCAGCTACGAGGCGGCGTTGGCGCGGGGGTGGTTGCGTCGTGGTGGAACGCCTGCCAGGTCTGGTGCGGACCTTCCCGCCGCGCCGCCGCCCCTCACCCCGCCTGCCGCCCTGGACGCGGTGACGGCGTCCGCGTTGGCGCTCTCCTCCGTGGGCATGGACGAGGACGCGGCGCTCCTGTTGCGCGGCTCCGCGTTGCTCACCACCGGCGCGCGCACCGACGGAGCCGACCTCTGGGTGGCGCAGCAGATGCTGGCGGTGGGGGATGCGGCGGGCGCAAGCCAGTGGGTGCGTCGTCAACGTGCGGCGCAGTTGCTGGGCGCGCCCATGGCGGAGACGGCGCACGTCTGGCAGCTGGCCTATCCCCCCGCGTTTGCCGCCGCCATCACCTCCGCCGCGGAGGCCGCGGGGATTCCCCCGGCGCTGCTGTTTGCACTGGCGCGCGAGGAGAGCGCGTTTGACCCGCGGATCACGTCGTGGGCGGGCGCGGTGGGGCTCACGCAGCTCATGCCTTCCACGGCGCTGGCGGAGGCGTTGTCCCTCAAGCTCCAGAAGCCCGACCACGTGGCGCTGCTGGACCCCGCGCTCAACGCGCGCCTGGGCGCCGCCCACCTGGCGCGGCACTTGAGGCAATTCCACGGCAACGTGGCGCTGGCCCTGGCGGCGTACAACGCTGGCCCGGGCGCGGTGGCGCGCTGGGTGGAGCGCAAGGGCGACGCGCCGCTGGACATGTTCGTGGAGCAGATTCCCATCGAGGAGACGCGTGGATACGTGAAGCGCGTGCTCGAGAGCTACAGCATCTACACGCTGTTGCGTGGCGCCACGCCGCTGGAGCTCCCCGAGAAGGTCAGCGACCGCATGCTCGAGCTGTGACGGCCGCCCCGGGCCGCTTCATCCGAAGTCATTCGAATTGTTTAGGAAGTCGTTAGAGCGTGCTCAGGGGCACGGAGTGGGCGGTCCGCGGTCAACGCTCCGTGGCGCCCACCAACGGCGGCGCAGCCTCGGGGGCAGGTGGATTGTCCGCGACGCCCAACTTGCGCAGGCCCGCGCCAATGCCAGACACCGCCTCCACACATTGCTGCACCACCGTCACCATCTCGTGATGCGCCAGCGGCGCGGGATCTCCCCGCACCACCGCGCTCACCCAGGTCCGCACGCGCTCCAGGCTGGTCTCCAGGGTGCGCAGCGGCTCCAGCATGTCCCCGGCCACGCTGGCGGCCCCGCCCTCCGTGGCCTCCTGGAGACGCTCCAGCGCGCCGCGCAGTTGCGAGCGCTCGGCCAGCAGCTCCCGCTGGGACCGCTCCAGCTGATCGGTCAGGCTCGCGCGCGACTCCAGGGCGCGGTTGGCGTCCCGCAGCTCCTTCATGAGGCGCTGGTTGGCGCGCAGCACGCCCAGGTGCGCAAGCGCGCGCTGGATGGACCACTGCAGCGTCTCCGTCTGCTCGTCCTTGATGACGAAGTCGAATGCGCCGTTCCGCACCGCGTTGAGCACCACCTTCATGTCCGACTGCGACGACAACATGATGACGGGGACATCCGCGACGCGCTCCCGGATGCGCGCCAGCATCTCCAGGCCGGAGCAGCCGGGCATCTGCACGTCGGTGATCACCAGGTCCAGCCGGGTGAAGTCCGCAATGGTGAGCGCGGTGGTCACGTCATTGGCGCACGTCACGGCGTAACCATGGCGTTCAAGCTGCTCGCTGATCACATCCAGGACGATCTCGCTGTCGTCCACCAACAGGATGTGCGGTTGTTCCGGATTCGCACGCAGCTGGGACACAGGGCACCTGGAGGTCGTGGCGGCCGTCCCGCCTGGGATGGTGCGGGCAGGGCCCAACATGCCCAGGGGCCGCGAAGTTTGGCAAGGCTGCATCCCCCGGGCCCGTCGCGGCCTGGAGCTGGAACGCCCAGCGGGTTCTTCCCGCTCCCCACATTCCGCGCGGGGGAAGCCGCGTGCGCCCATCCCACCCTGCTCCGCGCGCTTGCGGACGGGTGTCCAACCGTGATCTCTGCGATCACGTTCTTGAGCGCCCCACGGGGCGGAGAGGGGTTGGATCCATGAAGAGTCAAGCTTTGGGGTTGGCGCTGTTGGGGCTGCTGGCCGGCTGCGTGGAGAAGAAGCAGGAAGCCAAGAAGGAAACTCCCGCGCCGGGCGTGGCGCCTGCCCAGCCGGCGGCTCCTGCGCCCACGGCGGAGGGAGAGTTCATCCTGTTTGGCGAGTACGGCAGTCTGACCGGCAGCGAGGCCACGTTCGGCATCTCCACCAAGCAGGGCGTTGACACCGCGGTGAAGGAGCTCAACGACGCGGGCGGCGTGCTGGGGAAGAAGATCAAGGTCATTGTCTACGACGACCAGGGCAAGCCGGAAGAAGCAGTCACCGCCGTGACCAAGCTCATCACCCAGGACAAGGTGCACGTGGTGCTGGGTGAAGTGGCGTCGAGCCGGTCGCTGGCCGCGGCGCCGGTGTGTCAGAACAACAAGGTCCCCATGATCACGCCCAGCTCCACCAACCCGCGCGTGACGGAGACGGGCGATTTCATCTTCCGCGTCTGTTTCATTGACCCGTTCCAGGGCACGGTGATGGCGCAGTTTGCAGCGGACCACCTCAAGGTGAAGACCGCCGCCATCTTCCGCGACAAGAGCAGCGACTACTCCATGGGCCTGGCCGACTATTTCCAGAAGGCGTTCGAGGCCAAGGGCGGGAAGATCGTCGCCGACGAGGCGTACAACTCCGCCGACACGGACTTCAAGGCGCAGCTCACCAGCATGAAGGGCAAGAACCCGGAGGCCATCTTCGTCCCCGGCTACTACACCCAGGTGGCGCTGGTTGCCCGGCAGGCGCGGGAGCTGAAGATCACCGTGCCGCTGCTCGGTGGCGACGGATGGGACAGCAGCAAGCTGTTCGAGATTGGCGGCAAGGCGTTGGACGGCTGCTACTTCTCCAACCACACCAGCAACGACGACCCGCGCCCCGAGCTGCAGCAGTTCATCACCCGGTACAAGCAGCAGTGGGGTGAGGCGCCGGACAGCCTGGCGGTGATGGGCTACGACGCTGCACTGGTGGCCGCCGACGCCATCAAGCGCGCCGGCAAGCTGGACCGCCAGGCCATCCGCGACGCGCTGGCGCAGACCAAGGACTTCAAGGGAGCCAGCGGCAGCATCACCCTGGACGCCCAGCGCAACGCCAACAAGCCCGCGGTGGTGCTGAAGATCCAGGACGGCAAGGCCAGCTTTGTGACCAGCATTGCGCCGTGAGGGCGCGGGCCCTCAGTTGGGCTTTCCGCCGTCGATGAACTTCTGCACCGACGCGGCCAGCAGGTCCTCGCTGCCGTTCTTGCAGATGAATCCGGTGGCGCCGCAGGCCCGGGCCAGCGAGTCCAGCTCCGGCTCCGGCCGGTCCGAATACAGCACGATGGCGCACTTGTGACGGCTGGTCTTCATGGCCAGCTCCACCAGCTTGTCACCGCGCAACGCCGGCATGGTGACGTCGATCAGCGCCAGGTCGGGGCGCTCCTCGAACAACGCGCGACTGAACCCGAGCGGGCTCTCCAGGCCCACGACGTTGTAGCCTCGATCCTCGAGCGCCATCTTCACGAACTCGCGGCAGATCTCGCTGTCATCGACGACCAACACCTTGCGACTAGCCATGGCCACCGCCTCGCTTGGACAGCTCTTCCAGCCGCCGTCGGCAGATGCCTCCGATCTCATGCTTCCACAGGCTCAAGTCTCCCAGCGGGGAATTCTCCCTTGATAGTGGTGCGTCCCGGCCCATCATCTCCAACAGCCTCTGGTACTCACGTTGCGCTTCCGCGCGCAGCCCAAGTTTCTCATAGCTAACGGCCAAATAGTAGGCGGCAGGCCACAGCGCAGGCTCGAGGACAAGTGCGCCGCGCAGCGCGCGGACGGCGCTGACAGCGTCGCCGGTGAGGTGGTGGGCCAAGCCAAGCCACAGTCGCGCCTCCACACACAATGGCTCCGCCCGCAGCACCTCTTCGTACAGTTTTAGCGCTGGCTCGACCTCGGACGTGGCCAGCAGACGCGCGGCCCGGGCGAGCTTGGGGTTGCCCTTCTCCGTCGGCGCGGCGGGGACGGCGGGGCGCGGTGGGGTGTGCACCGGCCGTGGCGTCGACGGCCGCACGCGGGCCCGACGCAGCGCGTAGTGCGAGCCCAACGGCTCCACGGCGAGAGAAGCGCTGACTTCATCCAACACCTCGGCGCTACCCAGCACGAGCCATCCCTCCGTCGCCAACGCCGAGCCCAGCCGCTCCAGGGCGGCGGGAACCAAGCCGGCCTGGAAGTAGATGAGGACGTTGCGACACAAGATCAGGTCCCACCCCGCGCCCGAGGCGCTCGGGATGGGCGTGTCCATCAGGTTGTGTCGTTGGAAATGCACCATCCGGGCCACGTGCGGCACGGGGCGGTAGCAGGGTCCGGGAGTCGCAATCAGGAAGCGCTCCAGTCCACCGCCCAGCTCGCGCGCAGAGAACGCGCCGTAGCTGCCTTGTCGTGCGTGCTCCAGCACTTCGGAGTTGATGTCGGTGCCCAGCACCACCGCCTGACGTCCTTCACGCGCGGCCAGCATGGCCAGCGTGTACGCGTCCTCTCCCGTGGCACAACCGGCAACCCACACGTGAATCGTGCGGCTGGGAGGGATGTCGTCGCGAAAGATCCGCGCGATGTCTTCCAGCTGTTGCCCGTCGCGGTAGAACCAGGTGTGCCCCACCGTCACCGCGTTGACCAGGCGGAGCACCTCGGGGTCGTCGGGGTGGCACAGGGACCCCACGTAGGAGGGCACGGATGCCCCACCACTCCGCGCCGCGCGCCCGCGCACATAACGCGCCAGCGCCATGATCTGGCCACCCCGTTGGAAGTCCAGCCCCGTCCACAATCCCAGCCGGTGGGCCAGCTGATGCAGCGCGGCTGTCTCTTCCTGAGACAGTGTCTCATCCTGAGCCATGGTGCGGCCGGCCTCCCACGAGTTCGCGCAACGCGCCGGGCATCTCATCCAGGCCCAGCACCCGGCTGGCCGCGCCCAGCTCCACAGCCGCGTGCGGCATCCCGAACACGGCGGACGACTCACGGTCCTGCACCAGCGTGACGCCACCGCGGTCCCGCAGCGCCTTCAGCCCCACCGCGCCGTCCTGCCCGATCCCCGTCAACAACACGCCGCAGGCGCCCGCGCCGTACACCTCCGCCAGGGAGCGGAACAACGCCGTCACCGCCGGGCGGTGCCCGTCCACTGGCGGGCCCTCGACGCTGGAGAAGGAACCGTTGGGCAGCGCCTGGAGGTGAAACCCCTCCGCTGGCAGCAACACGACGCCCGGCTGCAATGGAACCACCTCCCGCGCGGACAAAGCGCGAATGCGCAACGCGGTGCGGCTCTGCAGGAAACGCGCAAAGGGCGCGGTGAAACCCGCCGCCAGGTGCTGCACCAGCGCCACGGTTGCCGCGAAGTCCGCCGGCAGCCCGGCGAGGACGGAGGCCACCGCGGCCGGTCCCCCCGCCGACGCACCGATTCCCACCACCAGGGGTCGCGGCCCCACCCGCGTGGGACGAGGCGGCGTGTCGACGTGGGCATCACGCGGGGTGGCCAGCGTGCGTGCCGCGCGTCGGAGGTGGCGGATGACCGGGACGTGTGCCAGCTGGCGGACGCGCACGCGTAGGGCCGCCGCGGCCGCCGCGTCGCCGCCGGGGGGCTTCTCGGCCACGTCCAGCGCGCCCCGCCGCACGGCCTCGAACAGCGCGCTGCTCCCCGGTCCGGCAGGCTCGGAGGTCACCACCAGGATGGGCACCGGAGAGGTGGCCATGATCTCTTCAATGCACGCCAGGCCGTCCATCCCCGGCATCTGCAGGTCCATGGTCACCAGGTTCGGGCGGAGCTCGCGGACCATGCGCAGCGCGGTGGGGCCGTCCTCCGCCTCACCCACCACCTCCACGTCCCCGTCCGCCTCCAGCACCTCGCGCAGCGCCCAGCGGCACAGGCTGGAGTCATCCACCGCCACCACGCGCACCTTCATGCCGCGCTCCCCACGTAGCGTCGCAGCGTCTCAACCAGCGCCATCTCCTCGAACTGGCTCTTGACCAGGTAGGCGTCGGCGCCAAGGTTGGATGCCCGTTCGCGGTCCTCGACGGAGGCCCGCGTGGTCAGCATGATCACCGGCAGGGTGGGCCAGCGCTGTCGCAACGCCTGGAGCAGCTGGAAGCCGTTCATCACCGGCATGTCCACGTCGGAAACCACCACGTCGGGCGCGCCCTTCTCCAGCACCGCGAGCGCGGCCTTGCCGTCGGAGGCGGTGGTCACGCGGTAGCCGGCGTGGGAGAGCATGTCATGCAGCAGGTCCCGCACCACCGGGGAGTCATCCACCAGCAGCACGCGGGGCGGTCCGCGCGACGGGGCGGGCCGGCTCGGGATGGGCGCCCGCACGCCGCGCCCGTCGTCCAGGCGACGCAAGAGCCCCACCAGGGAGAGCACCAGGACCAGTCGCCCGTCCTCCAGCGTCCCGCTGGCGCCAATGGCGCCCTGGGCGGCCACGGCGGCATCCACGGGACGACGCAACAGCTCGTACTCTCCCAGCACCAACGGAGCGGACAGCGCCCAGCGACGGTGGCCTGACTCCACCACCAGCAGCCACGGCTCCTTGACCCGCTGGCCGCCCAGCACCGCGGACAGGTCGCGCAGGGGCAGGGTCTCGTCGTGAACGCGCACCACCGCGCCACCCACCACCGGCTCCACCGCGTCCGGCGCCAGCCTTCGCAGCTCCGCCACCTGGCGCGAGGGCAAGCCGTACAGCACGCCGTCAAACTCCATGACCAGCACGCGCTCGCGGCTGATGGTGCCGGGAACGTTCAAGGTGAAGGTGGTGCCGGTCCCAACGCGACTGCCCACCGCCACGCTCCCGCCCAGCGCGTCCACCGCCGCGCGCACCACGTCCAGCCCCACGCCGCGCCCGGACACGTCGGTGACCTCGCTGCGCGTGGAGAAGCCGTGGAGGAAGATGAGGTCCACCGCGGCCTCGTCGGAGAGCTGCTCGGCGCGCTGCGCGTCCAGCACCTTGCGGGCCACCGCCGCCGCCCGCACCTTGCGCGGGTCGACGCCCCGGCCGTCGTCGGTCACGGTGATCACCACGCCCTGCCCCTGCGGCTCCGCGCTCAGGCGCAGCGTGGCCTCGGGAGGTTTGTCCCCGCGCTCCGACGGGCGCTCCAGCCCGTGGTCCACGGCGTTGCGCACCAGGTGCAGCAGCGGCTCGGTGAGCGCGTCCAACACGCCACGTTCCAGCTGGGCGCCGCTGGCCTGCACCACCACCCGCACCCGCTTGCCCTGGTCCAGGGCCAGCCCGCGTGCGTGGTCCCCCAGCTGCACCAGCATGGGCTCCACCGGCACCAGGCGCATTCCCCAGGCCGCGTCGGAGACCTCGTTGAGCTGGGTCTGGCAGCGGTCCAGATCCTCCAGCACCGCGCGCAGCTGAGGACCCGTCACGCCCTCGCCGGTGCGCAACCGGAAGTGCAGCGCCTGGAAGCTGGCGGCAAATCCGCTGAGCTGCTCCACCAGCTGCTCCAGCTTGCCGGCGTGCACCTGCACCCAGCGCTCCACGGGCGCGGCGGCGGGCTCCTGCGCCGCGGGGGCC
>JBFMGU010000308.1:0-11976 GCA_040752415.1 Myxococcota bacterium | reverse complement strand
CTGCCATGTCGGAAATCAAGAAGCCCTTGGCAGGAGGTTCCCTGCGCGCGCACGCGGCGCGGGACTTCCACCGCGGGTTCCAGACCAAGAACCTGGTGAAGGGCGCGGCGGGCGGGGCCCGGGGCGTGGACTACCAGGACCACGACGCGGAGTACCTGGAGCGACGCGCCAAGAGCGTGGAGGCGCAGGGCGGGGCCACGGCCAAGGCGCAGGAGGTGGGGGAGCAGAACGCGGCGCTGAAGGAGCGGATGGCGCAGGTGCAGTCGGCCACCGCGCAGGCGGAGCGCAACCCGGCGGAGGTGGTGCTCACCGACCTGGTGCAGGCGCCCCGCGACAAGGTCGAGGTGGAGGACAAGCCGCAGGATGAGCGCCGTCGTCCCAAGCTGCGCCCGCGGCAGGAGAGCGAGGAGCCCACCGACCAACCCAGCGCCGAGCTCGCCGCTCCGGAGAACGAGCTGCTCGTCGAGCCCAACAGCCCGGCGCACGAACAGCACCTGCTTTCGTCCATTGCCAAGGTCCTGCAGGACCCCACCGCGGAGCACCGGGTCTTTGGCGCGCTGGTGCTGCAGGACCCGGCGCAAATGCGGCAGAGCCTGGGGACGCCCTCCCGCGTGGCCAAGCACCTGCTGGTGTTGGCGGGACGCCTCATCGAACGGGGGCAGGAGCGACCAGGCGTGGTGGAGTACCTGGCGCGCACGTTCCTGGCGCTGGGCCCGGAGTTCGGCGGGCGCGCGTTCAAGGATTTCAGCGGGAGCATCGGGATCGGGTCCATCTACCCGCTGGAGGTGCGGGAGAAGATCATCGAGATCGACGACCGCTTCCTCCCGACGACGAAGTGCCGGTTCACCAGCGGGCGGCGCATCCTCCAGGGCCGGGTGAAGGAGATGATCACCATCGAGTACCCGGAGGAGCTGCGCATCACCTCGTTCGCGGTGAAGGGCGGGGGCCGGAGCGGCTACCAGCTTGCGCCGCTGGCGGAGAAGGGCAAGTACGGACTGCGCCTGTTCCAGCCCGGGGAGTACCGGCTGCTGCTCCTCGGCGTCGACGCCATGGGGTTCGAGCGCATGGAGGAGCTCAAGGTCATGGTGACGGCGGCGGAAGAGCCCAAGCCAGCCGCGCCCGCGCCGCAGGCGGGGGGCCTGCGTCGGGCCACGCGGTTCAACTTCAGCAAGTGACCCGCGCGGGCCCGGGCGGCGCGCCGCCGGATGGCCCGGGGTCCGGGGCGCCGGCCTTCAGAGCCGGTGCGCGGCCGCTCAGCCCAGCAGGTGTGACAGGTTCCAAAGCGCGTAGGCCACGTCGACCACGAAGAGCACCGCGCACACGTACGGCGTCAGGTTCCTCTCCTCTTCCATGATGAGCCTCCGTCCGCCTGGTGCGTCGACGGTAACGAAGGGGCCGGGTGCCACCAGGGTGATCCCGTCGTGGCGCTCAAGGCTCACCACGGACCGGCAACCCGGGTTGTGCGTATCCCGCCCCACCGGGGCGCCGTTGGGAGGGGCGCGGGCAACGCCGGTCAGCCGCTGCGCGTGCGCCGCCGCACCAGCACCCGGACCATGTCGCGGACCAGCTCCACGTCGGAGAGCGGGCGGCCGCGCAGCATCTCCACAATCTCCTGGATGGCCGCCTGGCGCGGCGTGTTTCCGTCCTCGGGGAACACCGCCAGCAGGTCGCCCCACGGCACGCTGTAGAGCTCCGCCATCCCCGCCAGGATGGAGAAGTCCGTCCACTGCACCCCGCGCTCCACGCGGCTGATGGTCTCGTTGGTGACGCCCAGGCGCTCGGCCACCTGGGCCTGGGAGAGGCCCGCCCGCTTGCGCAGATCTGCCAGGCGCTTGCCCAGCTCCTTCAGCGTGACCGAGGCCATGGCGGGCGTTTACGCGCTCCACGTCGGTTGCGCCCAGGACTTCTGGATATGGGTGAACCCACGGGGCTAGACATTTGGTGTTGAAGTGGTTCCAGGCTAGACGTTGGCCGTTGACCGGCCTCCAACTGAGAGTCCCGGGAAGGGGTGCACGTGCCAACCGTGCTCGTGGTGGACGACGACCCGCAGATCCGCGAGCTGCTGCGTCGCCTGCTCACCCGCGAGGGCTGGCGGGTCCTGGAGGCATGCCACGGCGAGGAGGCGCTGTTGCAGATGCAACGGCAAGTGCCCGACCTGTGCATTCTCGACGTGGACATGCCGGTGCTGGACGGGCTGCGGGCCCGCCGTCGCATGCTGGAACAACCCGCGCTGCAGCCGGTTCCCGTGCTGATGATGAGCGGAAGCTGGACCGGAACCGAAGAGCACACCGTGGGCATCCTCACCAAGCCCTTCACCCTTCAGGACGTGGTCACCGCGGTTGCCCCCTTCCAGGTCCGACGCCAGCCGAAGGGTTGAGCTGACGGTTCCGCAGTCGGGGAGCCAGCTGCCGGACGCATGCCGGACATCCCCGGTCTGCCATAGCTAACGGGAGGCGCGCCGCCGGCAAGAGACACTTTGAGCTTGTGCTGCCGGGTTCCGGCGTGGCACGCGATGTCGCGGGAAAGCCACGGGGCATTAGGCATCAGCTGCCCTGCCCGGGAAGTGAGCATGGGCCGGAAGGCATCGTCGGAGAAACGCGGGACCATGGTGTTCGAGACCCGCGACGACCACCTGGCGGCATACCTGGTGCTGCGCGGGTGTCGTCGCACGGGGCTGGTGGCGGTGGAGGGCAAGGTGCCGCGCGTGCTCCACGTCTTTGACGACGACGCCCTGAGGCTGATGGCCGTGGTGGAGTCCTACCGCCGCGGCGAAGGAGACGGGATCCCGGCGCTCCTGTTCGCCCAGACCGCGCTGCACCTGCGCGCCATCCGGCGGGATGAGCGGTTGCGGTTGCGTCGGCGCGCCCCCTCCGCGCCGCGCTGAACCCGCGCACCGCCCCGCGCTCCGCAGCGGCAGGACGAAAACACTTCGCGCCGGAGCGGCCCCTGCCGCCGGCGGAGTGCGCCCCGGGGTGCTGGCACGGACGCTGCTCAACGGCGGGCGGTCCCTGGAGCCCCCCATGCCCTCCCTCCCCGCCGGCCCGAAGTCCCGTCCGCGCCTGCTCATCATTGACGACGACGACCTGATGCGTGCGGCGCTGCACCGCCTGCTGTCCCTGAAGTACGACGTGGACAGCGTGGGAGGTGGCGTGCAGGCGTTGGAGCGGCTGCAGCGGGACCCGTCCTATGCGCTGATCGTCTGCGACGTGCTCATGCCCAACATGGCGGGGCCCGACCTGCTGGCCCATCTCGAGAAACGCGCGCCGGAGCTGGCGCGTCGGATGGTGTTCATCACCGCGCTGCTGCCCGGGGACGCGCGTGGCGAGTTCCTGGCCCGTCAGCCCCTGGGCTGCCTGCACAAGCCCTTTGAGCTCGACGCGCTCTTCCGCTGGGTGGAGCACGCGTTGCGCAGCCTGCGGGAAGCGTGGACGCCCGCGGCGGTGGCCACCTGCCCCTGAGCCCGCGGCCCCGGGGGAGAGCCTGGCTCAAGCTCGGGCGCGCGTGCGACGAGCACCACCGCATGCCAAGCGTTCCACCCCTTCCACGTCGGGATCCCACGGTGCGCCGTGGTCCCCGGCCCAACACGGAAATCCTGCGCGCCACCCATCCCCTCGCGCACCTCTTGCCAGCACCGGACGCAGCCTCTGCATGCCGTCCACGCGTTGCTTCCGGCCTCCCGCCCGGCCCCAGCGCCGGTGCCGTACCCGCTGGCTCACGACGAGGGGCCACCGTTGGGGCACGCGGCACACGTTGCGGTGCACGACGGGACGGGCGCAGTTCTTGCTGCCGAGCCGGGTCATGAAACAGCTCAGCTCGCTCCAGGCGCAGGACGTGGCGGCGGCGATTGTGGTGGTGGGATCGGACGGGGTGGTGCGGTTTGCCAACGCCTCCGCCACGGAGCTGTTGGGTCGGGAGCGGGGGGAGCTGGTGGGCGCCCGTTACGCGGAGCTGCTGGGCGTGCCCGCGGGCGCACCGTGCCAGCCAAGGGAGGGACGGTGTCCCGCTTTTGCCGGGGGCCCCTGCGCGTGCCTGGTGGAGGGACGGAGGGCGGACGGCAGCGCGTTTGCCGTGGAATGCACCATGTGCTCCGGCGCCGACGGCGTGGCGGCCGCGGTGTTGCGCGACGTCACCCAGCGCCAGCGCGGGGAGGATCCCGTGGGGCTCCTGGCGCGCGCCCTGGACGCGGTGGCCGACCCGCTGGTGATCACCGACGCGCGGGGCACCATCCTCTTCGTCAACCAGGCCTTCAGCGCGCAGAACGGGTACACCCGCGCGGAGGTGCTGGGGCAGACACCGCGCGTGCTCAAGGGAACCACCGACCCCGCCGTGCACCGCGACCTGTGGCGCACCATCCGGGAGGGTGGCGTGTGGCGGGGCGTGGTGGAGAACCGGCGCCAGGACGGCACGCGTTATGACGCGGAGCTCACCGTGGTGCCCCTGCGCGCGCCCCGCTCCGCCGCCGCTCCCCCTGCGCCCGACGAGGGGCCCAGCCACTTCATTGCCACGCACCGCGACATCACGCAGCGGCTCCGGGTGGAGGAGGCGTTGCGTCGCTCGGAGGCCAGCTTCCGCGCGCTCATCGAGCAGGCGCCGTTTGCGGTGGCCGTGATGCGTGGCGGGGTGCTGCATTACGTGAACCGCGCCTACTGCGCGCTGGTGGGCGCGGCGCACCCGGGCGAGGTGCTGGGCCGTCCGCTGATGGACGTGGTGGCACGGGACGGCGCGCCCGCCGCAGCGCCACTGGGCGAGGTGCTGGACACCCAGCGCGCGTGCCACCTGGAGGACCAGCAGTTCCTCCGGCGCGACGGCAGCGTGGGCTTCCTGGATATCACCGCCATCCCCGTCACCTTTGACGGGCTCCCCAGCGTGGTGGGCCTGCTGCTGGAGACCACCGCGCGCAAGCAGCTGGCCGCCCAGCTCATGCAGGTGGACCGGATGGTCTCCGTTGGCACGCTGGCCGCGGGCGTGGGGCATGAGGTCAACAATCCCCTGACCTATGTTGACGCGAATCTGGACTATGCCTCACGAAGCGCCCAGGAGGTGGCGGACCTCCTCCTGGCGCAGGTGGGCAACGTGTCCCCCGCCGCGGCCACGGCGCTGGACACCGCGCGGGAGCGCCTGCGGGAGCTGGGTGAGGCCCTGGGCGACGCGCGCGACGGCGCGGGCCGGGTGCGCAACATCGTGCGGGACCTCAAGACGTTCTCCCGCGCCGACGAGGACACCGCGGGCCGCGTGCGGGTGGAGCGCGTGCTGGAATCCGCCATCAACATGGCCGGGAACGTGATCCGGCAGCGCGCGCGCCTGGTCAAGGAGGTGGGCGCCACGCCACCCGTGGTGGCCAATGAATCCCGCCTGGGCCAGGTGTTCCTCAACGTGCTGGTGAACGCCGCGCAGGCCATCCCGGAAGGCCGCGAGCCCAGGGAGATCCACGTGCGCACCTTCACCGAGGGAGACCGGGTGGTGGTGTCCATTGCCGACACCGGTGTGGGCATCCCGCCGGAGAACCTCAGGCGGATCTTCGACCCCTTCTTCACCACCAAGCCGGTGGGGCAAGGCACCGGGCTGGGGCTCTCGGTCTGCCACAACATCATCCGGGCGCTGGGCGGGGAGATCCGGGTCCGCAGCCAGGTGGGAGTGGGCAGCGAGTTCCGCCTCATCCTGCCCGCGGCTCCTCCCTGAGGCGAAGCGCCACGAACTCCGGCGAAGTCACGGGCGCGCTGGTGCGTCCCCCAAGGCCGCCAGGGCGCTGCCCACCGCGGCCAGCAGCTCGGCGGGGGAGAAGGGCTTGTGCAAGGTGACGGCCTTCCCGCGCCCGCCCGGGTCCGCCGGGAGGCGCTGGTCCGCGTAGCCGGTCATGAACACCACCGGGAGCCCCGGGGCGCGCGCGCGGACCTCCCGGGCCAGCGCCACGCCATCCATGCCGGGCATGAGCACGTCGGTGAGCAGCACGTCCACCGCCCCGGGCCCCTGGTCCAGCAGGCGCAACGCGGTGGCACCGTCGGCGGCCTCCCGCACCACGTAGCCGGCCTGGCGCAGGATGCGCGCCGTCAGGCTCCGCACCGCGTCCACGTCCTCCGCCACCAGCACCGTGCCCGCCACCCGCTCCGCGCAGGGGGCGGGGAGAGCGGGCAGGTCCCTGCTGACCGGCTCCGCGGCCACGCGCGGCAGGAGGATGGTGAACGTGGTTCCCGCCCCCACCACGCTGTCCACCAGCACGTGGCCCTCATTCTGGCGCACCGTCCCGTAGACCGACGCCAGGCCCAGCCCGGTGCCCTCCCCGGGGCCCTTGGTGGTGAAATAGGGGTCGAAGATGCGCGGCAGCAGCTCGGGGGGAATGCCGGCGCCGGTGTCGCGCACCGCCAGCGCCACGTAGCCCCCCGCGGGCACCGGGCCGCCCTCCGCCACGTCGTGACCGTGCACGCGCAGGGTGAGCCTCCCGCCCTGGGGCATGGCGTCGCGCGCGTTCACCGCCAGGTTCACCACCGCGCTCTCCAGGTGCCCGGGGTCCGCCCGCACGTGGTGCCCCCCGCCCTCCACCTCCAGCACCACCTCGATGTGCGGTCCCACCACGCGCTGCAGCAGGCGGGCGGTGTCGCGGGCCAGGGCCACCAGGTCGGTGACGCGCGCGCTGGCCGGCTGACGACGGGCGAACGCGAGCAGGCGCTGGGTGAGCAGGGCGCATTGCTCCGTGGCGTGCGCGGCCTGGGCCAGCATCTCCTGTTGCGCGGCGCCCTCCAGCTCCACCGCCAGCTGCAGGTTGCCGTGGATGACCAGGAGGTAGTTGTTGACGTCGTGGGCCACGCCCGCCGCCAGGTTGCCCAGCGCCTCCACCTTGGCCGCCTCACGCAGCTTCTCCTCCAGGCGGGTCCGCTCGCTGACGTCAATGACGGTGCCAATGACGCGGGGATGCCCATCCACGTCAAGCGTGATCCTCGCGGCGTGGCTCTCGATGATGCGCTCCCGCCCGTCGGCGCCCACCATGCGGCTGTGCAGCGGCGGCACCGCCTCCCCCGCGGCGGCGCGGTGGAACCAGGCCTCATTGCGGGAGCGGTGCGGCTCCTGCATCAGGCTGCGGCCCAGCTCGGCGGAGGGTTTGACGTCGGGGGGCAGGCCCTGGAGCACGCGCAGGCCGGGCGACCAGTCGATCTCCCCGGTGGCCAGGTCCACCACGAACGAGCCGATCCCGCCCACCCGCTGCGACTCCTGCAAGAGCCGCAACGCCAACACGGTGCGCGCCTCGCTCCGACGCTGCTCGGTGATGTCAATGAGCACGCCCGCAAACCGCGCCACGCCGCCGCGCTCATCCCGCTGCCAGACGCCGTTGCCGCGCACCCAGCGCTCCTCCCCGGAGGGCCGGACGATGCGGTACTCAATGGGCGTGATCTGCTGCACCACGGGCGCGCTGGACCAGGCCGCCACCACCCGCGCGCGGTCGTCGGGGTGGACGCGGGCAAAGAACGACTCGGCGGAAGGCTCGGTGCTTCCCGGCTCATAACCCAAGAGCAGGAACAGGCCGGGGGACCACCGCACGCGACGACCCGGCTCCCACACGTAGCTGCCAATACCGGCCACGCGCTCCACCTCGCGGACCATGAGGTCGCGCTCTTCCTCCGTCCGCTCGTCGCCCGCGCCCATGGAGCCCCCGCCCCCTTCGTCGGGAGCAACCTAGAGGAGCGGTGCAGCAGGGGTCCAGGGGCACTCCCGCGGACAGGCCACGGTGCACGGGGCGCCGGCGCGCGTCACGGCGGAGGCGGAATGATGCGACCGGGGGCGCCGTGGGCACCTTCCATGGTGTGACAGCGCATGCAGTTTCCGTCGGACTGCGGCGTCTGCATCCGACGCACCGCGCCCCGCGCGTCCACCACCTCCGCGGTGTACGGCATGGCGATCCCGCTGGAGGTGCGGAAGTTGCCGCTCTGGTTGGTGGTGAGCTCCAGGACGTGGCCTTCCGCGTCGGTGATGCGCACCTGCAGCTCGGGGACCCCCAGGCAGTCGGTCTCGTCGTGGAGCGCGCCCATGACCGTGCCCGCCGCGGTGAAGCGTGGCCCATCCCCGCGCTGCGCGTGGCATCCCATGCAGTCCCCGCCGGGGTGCATCTGCGAGGAGCCGTGGTCGCCGCGCGTCCAGTATTCACCGGAAGTGCAGGTGTTGAGCGGGGGCCCCGCGTCCGGCGTTGGCGGCGGTCCCGCGTCGTCGTGGGCGCCCGCGTCCGGGGTCGTGGTGCCCGCCTCCGTGCGGCCGGCGTCGTCGGAGGGGATGCCGCCGTCGCGGGGAGGCGTGGCGTCCGGAGCGCCCCCGGCGTCGGGGAGGGGCGTGCTGCCCGCGTCGGGGTGCGTTGGTGGCGGGGAGGCGTCGGGAGCACCCGGCGCGGGGGAACCGGCGTCCCGCTCGTCGGGGAGGACCACACCGCCGTCGCCACAGCCCTCCCGCGGGGTGCCCAGCTCCACCCAGCGGCGCATCCGCGCCACCTCCGCAGCGGTGGGCCTGGGGACTTCCTCGTCGTCGTCGCCGGCTGCTGACGGGGGCATGGACTGGTCCTCCATGCGCGCCAGGGAAGCCTGCCAGCGGTTGAGCGGCTGGTAGGCCGCGTGCGTCACGTGCAGCAGGCCGTCCTCGTAATCCTCCAGCGCCACCTCGGGTCCGCCGCGTGCATGGCAGGAGACGCAGTGCGTGGCCAGGATGGGTTGCACGTCGCCATATCCCAACGGGCTGCAGCTGCTCCCCGACGAGCTCCCGCCGTCCGGCGGACGCGGGGCCGCCGCGCGCACCGTGGGCAGCGCACCACCGGGGGCCGGCCCCCCGGGAGCCACGCACACCCGACGCTCCGCCCCGCTGGCCACCCACGCCAGGATGCGCGCCACCTCGTCGGAGGTGAGTGGCGTGGCGTCGGGCGGAGGCATGCGCCGCGGGCCGGGGTCCAGGATGCGCTCCGCCACGTCCAGGTAGAGCGGGCGCCCGGGCGACATGCGGGTGTCGTAGTGGAAGTCCTCCCAGGTCACGAGCGGCACCGTGGCGCCGTGCGTGGGGGTGGCGGCGTGGCATCCGCCGCAGCGGACCAGGAAGGTGCGCGCCACGTCGGAGAATCCCACCGCGCCGCAGTCCGCCTGGCCAGGAAAGAACTCGCGGTGGAAGTCCGGCACCACGTCCACCTCGTCGCCACGGGACTCCTCGCCCGGGGCCAGCACCACGTGCAGCAACATGCCCATGCCCGGCTCGATGCAGTCCTGGAAGGTGCCGCTGGGGATGTCATGCGGGGTCCCCTCGAGGGACGCGGTGCCGTCCAGGATGAGACGCTCTCCCTCCCAGCGCGCCACGCCCTGCAGCGGCACCACGCTGGTGCGCCCCTTGATGTCGGCGGTCACCTCGGCCTGGCCCGCGCCCTCCAGCGTGGTGAGGTTGCGCGCGGTGAAGGTGAGCTCCGGGTGGTGCGCGGCGTCCAGCTGCTCCAGCATGTTGGTGCGCACGTCCTGACGGTCGCGCTCGGACATGCGCGTGCCCGCGGTTTCCGGGAAGCTGTCGCGGGAGGTGGCCTCATCCGGGTCCAGTCCCGCCGCCGCCACCCGGGCCGTGAGGGTGGAGCTCCCGGGCGCCTGCCGGTCCAGCGAGAAGGAGTACGTCACGGCGCGCGCCGCCACGGCGTGGTCATGGAAGAACGTGCAGGCACGCGCGGACTTCTTCTGGACCAGCAGGAGGAGACGGCTCTCCTCGGGAATCACGCGGTAGCTCCGGTCGGTCCCGTCGACGCGGACCACGCCGGCGCCGCTGGTCCCGGTCTGCGGAGGCGGGAAGGTGTCCTCGCCCGGCATGACCGGACACTGCGCGCCCGCGCTCCCCAGCGCGAGCAGCGCCAGGGTGGGCAGGTGATGGCGTTTCATGTTGGCTCCCTGCGCGCCGCGAACCGGCAGCGCGAAAAGGCACCGCGCCCCGAGGCGACTCACCCACGAGGCACGGTGGTGGTGTGGGTTTTGAGGAGGGAATCCGGTGTCGTGCCGACGGAGGCGTGGCGCATCACCCGCCCGTGCCGCACACGCGCACCTGGCGGGCCACGACGTGACCTCTTCCCGGTATCATGGATGGTCTGCCGCTCCGGGCGCTCCTGCCCGTCGGAGGACCGGGTCCCCACGGGAACCCCGTGGAAACCCTGAGCGCTTATAGCGTTGCGCGGATGCCTCCGCTGGACGACGACGATCCGGAGGCCGGTGCGCCGTCCGGGTTTCCGCCCATCAGGGAATCTCGACGTGCACGAGGAAGATGTTGGGGTAGGCGGGGTCGCTGTTGGTTAGCACGTCGCCGCCCAGGAACGCCACGGCGCGGTCGTAGCTCCCGGCCAGCCACATCCGTTCCGCACCCGCCGCGGCCACGCCCCCGGTGAGCGCACGGGGTGACTCATCACCCGAGCCGCCCATCTGGAAGCTCCCCAGGTGCGCGCCGGAGGGCCCCAGCGCCACCAGCGCCACGTCGTTGTCGACGCCGTTGGAGACCAGCTCCCCACCCCCCATGGTGAATGCGCCAAAGAACGAGGCGCCCAGCCAGATTCGGCCCAGCCCGTCGCGGTGCAGGCTGGTGCCCACGCTCCCGTGGAACTCCGAGCTGGGCGATTCGGTGGTGGTGGCCACGCGCACCCACGACACGGCGAGGGGAGGATCCACCCGCATCACGAAGGCCTCCTCGCGCGCGGGCGCGGGCACGTTGCAGATGTCCGCGTTGAACTGCGCGGCCGTGCCGGCCAGGTACACGCCCTCGTCGGTGGCCAGCGCGCGCACGGTGGCGTCGGATTCCCGGCCCCACAGCACCGCGCCCGCCACCTGCTGCAGACCCGCGTCCAGCGTGGTGACGAAGACGCGCTTGCTGGTGGCCACGCCGCCCAGCGCCAGCGTGCTGCTCCCCACCCACACCTCGGTGTCATTGCCCAGCCCGGAGACGCTGCCCACCACCATCAGCCGGTCCTCCCCGGTGGCGACGAGCGCGTGACCGAACACGTTGGGCTCACCAGCGATCATCACCGAGGCCTGGTGCGCGCCGCTGGCCGGGTCCAGCGCCAACAGCGCCACGTTGACGTCGTCATCCACGCCGGGCTGGTTGAGCAGGGCCACCGGCTTGGTGAGCGCGCCCCGCACCTCCGCCAGCGCGTAGAGACGACCGCCTCCCAGCGCCAGCGCCATGACCCGCTCGGTGTACGGGCTCGCCTCGTCGCCACCCACGAAGGTGCGCCAGCGCGGGGTGCCCGTGGCGTCCAGCTTCATGACCAGTCCCACCGCGCCCTGGTCCTCCAGCGCCCGCCCGGCAAACAGGCCGCCGCTGTTGGTGCGCGCGCCCACGTAGATGCCGTCCGCCTCGTCGACGACCACGGCCTCCACCGCGCTCTGCAGGCCGGTCCCTCCCGCGGGCGGCAGGAACGCGTGGGCCCACACGCAGGTGCCCTCCGGCGTCATCCGCGCCAGGAACATGAGCTCGTAGGCGTCGTTGGGGTCCTCCAGCACGCATCCGCCCAGCTGCAGCCCGTTGTAATAGCGGCCACCCAGGATCACGTCGCCACCGGAGAGCGTGGCCAGCGCGTGCACCCATTCCCCCGACGAGCCGGTGGGCTGCCCATAACCCGCGGAGCGCACCAGCGCGGGATTTCCCGTCGTGAGCGTGGGGTCGGCGGCAGCGGGCTGGCAGGTCAGCGCCCCGGAGGAGGAGCTGGTGCCTCCCGACGAGGTGGAGCCGGTGCTGGAGGTCGCGGACGTGGAGCCTGCGCCGCCGGGAGTGGAGCCCGCCTTCTCGCGGCAGCGCCCATCCGCCTGGCACACCGTGCCCTCGAAGCAATCCTCGTTGCTCTCGCACACCTTCTCCGGCGTCGCACACGCCAGCGCGCGCCCCAGCACCAGCAGACCCACGGCGAGCATCACCCTGGACATGCGCTCCTCACCCCGCGCCGACGCCCGCGCCCAGCGTACCCGCCGCCAGCGCCACCAACACCAGGCCCACCAGCGC
>JBFMGU010000307.1:0-12007 GCA_040752415.1 Myxococcota bacterium | reverse complement strand
TGAGAAGGTGCAGCGGCGCCCGCACCTTTGGATTCCAAAGTGCCGGCCGCGCGCATCTGATGGGGCGGAGACGCCGGCACGCAGAGTCCCCGACGTGACCCCCAGGTGCCGGCGAGCGGTGAGAAGGTGCAGCGGCGCCCGCACCTTTGGATTCCAAAGTGCCGGCCGCGGGCATCTCATGGGGCGGAGACGCCGGCACGCAGAGTCTCCGACGACGGAAAGCCGAGGTGCGGGCTCTGAGACATGTCCGGGAAGCGGCGCCCGCACCTTTGGATTCCAAAGTGCCGGCCGCGCGCATCTCATGGGGCGGAGACGCCGGGACGCAGAGTCTCCGACGGAAAGCCGAGGTGCGGGCTCTGAGACAAAGTTCGGGAAGCGGCGCCCGCACCTTTGGGAGTGCGGTCTGAAATACCGCTTTGGCTCGGGCTGACCGATTCAGCGCACCGTCAACGTGAAGCGACCACCGTTGCGCGCCAGCTCCGCGCGCATGTCCTCACGGAACCGCCGCTGCGTCGCCGCGTCGCCGACGATGCCGATGCAGCCCTCGGTGCCCGCGCTGCCGCCGTCGGGGTGGATGCGCAGCAGGGAGCGGGTCCCGCCCACGCGCGGGTCGTACTTGTCGCTCATGGCAAAGCTGTATCCGACGCCACCCACGTTCATGCTGCGGTCGTTGCGGCTCCAGAGGTGCGGCGTGATGGTGTAGTCGCCCTTGGGGAGGTTGCCGCGTCCGTGGCCGCCGGTGCGGAAGGTGTACGTGTTGCCGTTGACGGTGATCTGCCCGGTCATCATCTGGTTGCGCTGACCGGCCTTGCTCACCGACTGGAACTCCGCGGTGCGGTTGGGCGGCGCGCCGGCGGTGCTGGGACGGGGCTGCTGCAGGTCACCGGCGCGGATGGTGCCCTCGGGGCGGGAGTTGCGCTCGGCCTCGGTGGGCGCGCGCGGCGTGGGCGCACCGTTGGGGCGACGCTCCATCCCGTCGGTCACGGTGGCGCCGCTGTTGCCCTGCAGCGCGCGCAGCGTCTGGGGTCCCACCTTGCCGTCGACGTCGAGGCCGCGGCTGCGCTGGAACTGGCGCACCGCCCATTCCGTGCGCGGACCAAAGTCACCGTCCACGTCCACCGGGAAGCCCTTGCTGCCCAGCAGCTGCTGCAGGTCACGCACGCTCTGGCCTTCCGCGCCGCGCGTCAGCAGGGCCCCACCCTGGGCCACCGTCTGCAGGGACGGCGCCTCGGCGCTGCGCTGGCGGGGGGCGGAGGAGACGGGGCGGAGGGCAACGGAGGTGGGCATCGGTGATCCCCGGTGGGAGTGGAACAGACACTCCCGTTATCGAGGTCCGCGCCCGGGTGTTCGCACCCCTCGGTCAAAGGGAGGACGGCCTTTTCCCGACGGAGAACGCCCATCCGGCAACGGGAGGATCCGCTCACTTCACGACGGTGACCGCCCGCTCCGCCTGCCCCAGCAGCACCTCCGCAATGCTTGCGGCAATGGGCAGGCCCGGAGCGCGCTGCAGCCAGAACCACTCGCCACCGGCGTTGATCTCCAGGAACACGTGCCGGCCCTCCGGCGTCACCACGAAGTCCGCCGCCGCGTAGTTCAGCCCGAAGTCCGCGGTGAGTCGCAGCAGGGCCGCCTCCACGTGGGCGGGGAGCGTGTAGGGTTGCCAGTCGTTGAGCAGGCCCATGCCGTCGCGGCGCCAGTCCACCTGCGTCTTCTCCGACTTCTGCGAGTCAATGCTGGCGGTCAACACGCGCCTTCCCACGACGGTGGCGCGCAGCTCCAGGCGCTTGGGCAGCAGCTCCTGGAAGGTCATGGGGCAATAGCGCAGGCCCTCCGCGTCCTGCAGGTCCTCCGCCTTCACCGGCGTGGTGAACACCACCAGCTCGCGACCGTCGCGGTAGATGGCGAAGGAGCTCTGCATCTTGGTGATGACGTTGCCGCCCAGCTCCGCGTGGAACGCGCGCGCCTCCACGACGTCATTGGTGAACAGCGTGCGCGGCACCTCCAGCCCCAGCTCGTGCGCGCGCTTGAGCTGCAGCTCCTTGTGGTCGGTCTTGCGCACCGCCACCAGCGGGTCCATCTCGAAGCACCCCGAGGCGGCAATGGTCCCGTACAGCGTGCGCCGGGATTCCTCGACGCAGGCGGGCCGCGTGTCGCCGAGCGCGGCGGGGAGTCGACCCCCGGCGAAGAAGCGGCGGTACCAGACGGCGCCGAGCGAGCCGAGGTCAAAGCTGTCGCTGGACGTCACCATGCGACGGACGCGAGGGTCCCCGCCCACGCGCGTGCTGATGCGGACGTCCTGCGGGTAGCGGTCGGTGTCCAGGCGGATGGGCCGCGCGCCACGACGCCGCAGCTCTTCCGAGACCATGCCGATGCAGTCGTTGTCATCGGTGCGGGTGATGATGAGGACGTCCACACCCCGCCTCTACCACGACGCGCCTCCACCCGCGGTGCTACTGCGTGCGGCCATGATCCAGGCGGTGATCTTCGACATGGACGGCGTGCTCATCGACTCCGAGCCGCTGTGGCAGGACGCGGAGGTGGAGGTGTTCCGCAGCGTGGGGGTGCCGCTGCAACACGCCGACTGCGTCCAGACCATGGGCCTGCGCATTGACGAGGTGGTGCAGCACTGGCACCGACGTCATCCGTGGGAGGCTCCGTCGCTGCGCGAGGTGGAGGCGCGCATCCTGGACCGCGTGTGTGAGCTCATCCGCACCCGGGGTGAGGGCACGGAGGGCGTGGGCGCGGCGGTGGAGTCGGTGATGAGACGAGGGTGGAAGCTGGCGTTGGCTTCGTCTTCACCGCACCGGGTCATTGCCGCCGTGCTGGAGCGGGTGGGCCTGTCCCGCGCGTTCTCGACGGTGCACTCCGCGCAGGATGAGCCGCTGGGCAAGCCGCACCCCGGCGTCTACCTCACCACCGCCGCGCGCCTGGGCTGTCCCGCCGTGACCTGCGTGGCGGTGGAGGATTCCCTCAACGGCGTGATTGCGGCCAAGGCCGCGCGCATGTCCTGTGTGGCCATCCCCCACCCCACCTTCCGAGCCGATCCCCGCTTCTCCCTGGCCGACGTGGTGCTGCCCTCCCTGCGCGAGTTGCACGAGGAGTTGTGGGCCCGCCTGGGCGCCTGACCGCAGAGGGTTTTCTGGCGTCACACCGCGCGTTTGGCCATGATGGCGCGGAACGGGACACCGAGGGCACGTGGCAGGACCATCTGGCAGCGTCCGGGAAGCTTCGTCGTCGGGTGAGGACCCCGCCGCGCTCTCCTGGCGTGAGCGACGCAACGTGCTGCTGTGGTGCGCGCCGCTCATCCTGATCTTCGCCGTGGCCGACGGGTTGACGCCGGGAACGCGGGTTGCGCTCACGTTCGCGGTGCGTGTGGCGTGGGCGGGCACCGTGGTGGCGGTGGCGTTGTGGCTGCCGCGCGCGACGCCGCTCTTGCAGGAGCGCCTGGTGCTGGCGGTGGGATTGTCCACGCCGGTGTTCTTTGGCCTGCTGGTGCACCTCACCGGCGGGACGCACAGCCCGCTGTTCCACTTCATGCTGGCCATGCCGCTCGTCGTGGCGGTGGTGCTGCAGGATCATCCCATTGCCACGCTGGGCGCCGCGGTGGGGATGGTGCTGGCCGGTGTGGCGGTGCA
Organism: Myxococcota bacterium; assembly: GCA_040752415.1. Taxonomy (GTDB): domain Bacteria; phylum Myxococcota; class JACRCW01; order JACRCW01; family JACRCW01; genus JBFMGU01. The sequence goes on along the minus strand of JBFMGU010000307.1, from coordinate 8,372 downwards.
GGTGGCCTCGGGGCGGGAGGCGCGGACGCTGGTGGAGTGGTTGGTGCTGGCCACGTGCATGGCGGCGTTGGCGGTCTACGCGTCGGTGATCTATCGCCGGCTGCGCAACCGCGAGGCGCTGCTCTACCGCCAACACGTGGCGTCGTTGGAGCGCGAGCGCGACTACCAGGTTGCCGTCGAGGCGCGCGACCACTTCCTGTCCGTGGCCTCCCATGAGCTGCGCACCCCGCTCACCGCGTTGAAGCTGCAGGCGCAACACGCGCGACGGACGGTGACGCCGGGCAGCGTGCCGGAGAAGGCGGAGCGCGCGCTCAATGCCGTCCTGCGCCAGGCGGAGCGGTTGCAGTCGCTGATGGACCGGCTGCTGGATCTCTCGGTGATCACCGCGGGACGGATGGTGCTGGACCCGGTGGATGCCGACCTCAGCGTGCTGGTGCAGGAAACCGTGACGCGGCTGCGCGAGGAGCACGGTGACGACGTCGATATCCAGGTGCACAGCCCGGGGCCGGTGCTGGGACGGTGGGACGCGGTGGCGCTGCAGCAGGTGGTGCAGAACCTCCTGGGCAACGCGGTGAAGTACGGGGACGGAAAGCCGGTGGTGGTGCGCGTGGTGGAGGTGGGGGAGCAGGTCCACGTGGAGGTGGAGGATCACGGCATCGGCATTTCCGCCCAGGACCTCCCGCGCATCTTCCAGCGGTTCGAGCGGGCAGCGTCGGCGCGCAACTACGGAGGGCTGGGGTTGGGGCTGTGGCTCTCGCGCCAGATCGTCCGCCAGATGGGCGGCGACATCACCGTGGAGAGCGCGGTGGGCTCCGGGAGCACGTTCACCGTGGTGGTGCCGCGACGACTGGGGGCACGAGAGGTGCCGGAACGCTCGGTGAAGCCCGAGGTTCCGCTGCACTGATCAGCGCGGCCGCGGCAGCTTGCGCGCGCGACCCAACGTGACCAGACCGTCGTTGGACCTGCGGCGGGTCTTGCGCTGGGGGCCGGGGCCAATGGGGTCGGGGCACACGTCGTGGAGCTTGCAGGTGGCGCACTCCGCGCCGCTCCAGATGGCCTCGAACAGCGCCACCACGTGATCAATGAGCTCGTAGTCCTCGGTGCCCAGCCCCAGCTCGAAGTTGCGACGGTGCTCATCCTTGGCGCCCAGGCCCGCGCCGGTGAGGTTCGCGCTGCCCAGGTAGAGCCAGGCGCGGTCGACGAGGACGGCCTTGAAGTGCACGCGCGGGCAGATGCGCAGCCCCAGGCCACCCGACACCAGCTGCGCGTGACGGTCGAACGCGGCGCGGAAGGGCCGGCTGGGAAGCTCCGCGTGCAACAGCCTCAGCTCGACGCCACGCTTGGCCAGGTCGGCAAACACGTCGAGGATGGGCACGTATCGGCCGCGGCGCTCCACCATCATGGCCTTCACGTTGGCGGTGCTGATCCACACCGACTCCCGCGCGTGCATGATGCGGTTGAGCACCACCTCCCGGTACAGCTCCCTCCCGGCGAGCAGGCTGGCCGCGATGGCGCGCGTGGTGGGCATGCGGCGCCGACGCTAGCACGTCATTGACACCGGTACGGTTGTCATCCTTCCATGCGGGCGCGTGCGGGGATGAGGAGCGTGGATGGAGGTGTCGTCGGAAGCGGAGGCGCGCGTGGTGGAGCTGATGGCCCGCCCGTCCGCGCGCGTGGTGGTGGAAGTCATCCGTCGCTACTTCCGCGCCACCGTCGAGAACGTGGAGCGCATTCCTCGCAGCGGGGGTGCGCTCATCGTCGGCAATCACGCGCTCTTCGGCATCGACAGCTTCGTGCTGGTGCCGCTGCTCCTCAAGGAGACCGGCCGCTACGTGCGCTTCATCGCCGACCGGAACGTGTGGCAGCGCGAGCCCTTTGCGTCGTTCTTCCAGCTGGTGGCCGCGGTCCCCGGTGAGCACGAGGTGGCGGGAAGGTTGCTCACGTCGGGACAGCTGCTCGGCGTGTATCCCGGCGGCATCCACGACAGCTTCAAGACGTCCCGGGAGCGTGGTCGGCTGCAGTGGGGGAACCGCAGCGGGTTTGCGCGGCTGGCCATGCGCGCGGGTGTGCCCATCATCCCCGTCGCCGGCCTCGGCATCGACGACGCCTGGCGCGTGCTGGGACGGGAGCGGTGGATCGGGCGCACGTTGTTCGGCTCGGAGCGTTATGACATCCCCATCCCGGTAGGCGTGTGGGGGACGCCTCTGCCACGTCGGGCGCGGTTCCGTTTCGTGGTGGCGCCGCCGGTGGACACGCGGGGGAATCCCGACGACCCGGTGGATGTCGAGAGGGTGCGGGCGGGTGCCCAGCAGGCGCTGGAGCAGATCCTGGACGGGCGCGCATGACCACCACCACCGCGGCACCACCTCCCGTCGAGGGCGCACCTGCTGCTCCGCCACCGGGCTCCGGCTCGGGCAAGGTCCGCGCGGGCATCCTGCTGAGTCGCATCGCCGGCCTGGTGCGCGAGCGCGTGTTCGCGCAGTACTTCGGCACCTCGCTGTACGCGGACGTCTTCCGCGCCGGGCTGCGACTGCCCAACCTGCTGCAGAACCTCCTCGGCGAGGGCACGCTGAGCGCTTCGTTCATCCCCGTCTACGCCGAGCTGCTCGAGCAGAAGCGCAACGAGGAAGCGGGGCGCGTGGCGGGTGCGGTGTTCGCGCTGCTCCTCGCGCTGGCCGGTGCGTTGACGTTGGTGGGCGTGCTGGGTGCGCCCATCATGGTGCGGCTCTTCCTCCCCGGTTTCACCGGCGAGCGACAGGCTCTCACCATCACGCTGGTGCGCATCCTCTTCCCCATGACGGGTCTGCTCGTCCTCTCGGCGTGGGCGCTGGGGATCCTCAACAGCCATCGCCACTTCTTCCTCCCCTACTTCGCGCCGGTGTTGTGGAACGTGGCCATCATCGGTGCGTTCCTGTTGTGCGGCGGCGTGCTGGACATGGCGTCGGCGGACCTGGTGCTGGCGGTGGGCGTGGGCGCGCTCTTGGGTGGCTTCCTGCAGTTCCTGGTGCAGCTCCCCGGCGTGTTGCGCCTCGAGCGCGGCCTGAAGATCCGCTGGGACCTGAAGCTGCAGGGCGTGCGGGACGCCGTGCGCAACGCCAGCGACGCCATCGTGGGGCGCGGGGTGGTGCAGCTCAGCGGCTACATTGACGGCGTGATGGCCAGCGTGCTCGCGGTGGGCGCGGTGGCGGCGATTGGTTGCGCGCAGACCATCTACATGCTGCCGGTGAGCCTGTTTGGGATGGCGGTGGCGGCGGCGGAGCTTCCCGAGCTTTCCCGGCAACGCAACGCCGCGGTGCAGGTGCTGCAGGAGCGGACCAGCGCGGCCATGCGGCGGGTGGCGTTCTACGTGGTGCCCACCTTCGTGGCGTTCGTGGTGCTGGGCGACGTGTGGGTGGCGGCGCTGTACCAGACGGGTCGGTTCGGAAGGAACGAGACGCTGCTCGTCTACGTGGTGCTGGTGGGTTACGCGGTGGGCCTGCTCGCGTCGACGACCACGCGCCTCTTCTCCTCCGCGCTCTTCGCCATGCGCGACACCGCCACGCCCAAGCGCATCGCCATCATCCGGGTTGTGGTGTCGTCGGTGTTGAGCTTCATCCTGATGGTGCAGTTCGAGCCGATCCCGCAGATTGGTCTGTCCGCGGGAGTCTTTGGTGAGCTGCGCGTGGGCGGGCTGCCGCTGGGGCCGGTGGGATTGGCGCTGGGGGCGGGAGTCTCGTCGTGGCTGGAGTGGGTCTTGCTCCGCCGCGCACTGCGCAAGCAGATTGGCTCCTTTGGCGTGGGCGCGGTGCGGCTGGTGCAGATGTTCGGTGCGTCGGGCGCCGGCGCGGCGGCGGGTTGGGGCGCGCGGCTGGTTCTTCCGCCGGTGCATCCGCTGGTGACCGCGGCCGTCGTTGGTGCGGCGTTTGGCGCGGTGTACCTGGGCATCACGGCGGCGTTGGGTGTCGAGGATGCGCGCAGTCTCACCGGGAAGCTGACCCGTCGTCTCCGGCGGTGAGTGGGCCCGAGTCGGTCATCAAGGTGCAATACATTCTTCCAAAGGTGTATTACACCATGAACAAAACGTGACATGCCCGTCGCGGGAGCCCCTCCGCCCCGCCGGGGTTCCGCGCCCACCGGCCCGCGCCCTCCCAACCCAACCCACGCTTCACGCGCCCACCACGTGTCGGGGTGTCGCCCGAGCGGGGCACGAACCGCTTCACGACCCCAATCCCGCCTGCTCCCGCGTCCGATACGGCTCGTCCTCCTCGACGTAATCGCGGTCTGCGCGCGCCGCCTCCACCCACGCCTTCATGGCGGGGAGCGCGGTGATGGTGTCCACGTAGGCACGCGCGTCGTCGGGCAACGCGACGCCATAGGTGGTGAAACGCGTGACCACCGGCGCAAAGTAGGCATCCGCGACGGAGAACGCGCCAAACAGGAACGGCCCACCCGCGCCAAACCGCGCGCGACAGTCCGCCCACAGCGACGTGACGCGGTCGATGTCGCGCTGCACGGTGAGGTTCCAGCCCCGGCCCGGCAGGTGCGCGGTGACGTTCATGGGCATGTTCTGTCGCAGCGCCTGGAAGCCGGAGTGCATCTCCGCGCACACCGAGCGTGCCCGGGCCCGCGCCCGTTGCTCCTTCGGCCACAGGCCCTTCTCGGGGAAGCGCTCCGCCACGTATTCACAGATGGCCAGGCTGTCCCAGATCACCAGGTCTCCGTCGACGAGGACCGGCACCTTGCCCACCGGCGAGTAGCTGCGCGCGCGCGCCTTGAAGTCCGGCGCGTTGAAGCTCAGCACCTCCTCCTCGAACGGGATCCCCGCGTGTTTCAGCAGCAGCCACGGTCGCAGGGACCACGACGAGTACGCCCGAGAACCCATCACCAGCTTCATGCCACCTCCTGCCCGTTCCACGACGGGGGACCGCATCCTACGACCCGGGGTGACGGCGGGCACAACCGCGCGGATCCACGCAACTTTCGGTCTTCCTGCCCGATAAACGCCCACCCCTCAGTGGAAAGGCCCGGAGCGCCATTGTAGGGTGATCCGGTTACCCGATGAGGGACTTCCTGGAGGGTGGAGTGGCTGGCGGCGAGAACGCAAAGACCCACTGGTGTCTGATCTGTGGCGCCAAGGCGGAGCGCACGTACGAGGGCGACGAGACCGACGAGTACAAGTGCGAGCGCGGCCACAAGTTCGGCATCGACTGGAAGGGGAAGCCGCCGCCCGGGCCGCAATGGCCGCCGCCTCCTGAGCTCAAGCCCTACATCGAACAGTTGCGGAAGGGAGAACGCTGATGACGGTCGTCTCCGGAAAGAGCCCATCCCACGGCTACATCCCACCGGCCCCCACGGGCCTCCCTGCGCAACAACCCAAGCCCGAGGAGAAGAAGGAGCCGCAGAACCTCGGGGAGTATCTCAAGGCCAACAACAAGACCGTCGAGGACCTGCAGAAGGACTCGTGGTCCATGCAGAGCGCCGCGCGGGCGCTGCTGAAGGCCAAGGGCGTCGACTCGCCCACCGAGAGCGAGCTCACCGAGACGACGTTCCAGCTCAGCAACTCCATCAAGTCCGGCCAGTGGCAGGCCTTCGTGGCGCCCATCCAGCCCAAGGCGCTCAAGCTGGAGGACGGCGTCGGGGAGCGGAAGGGCAACGTCTTCTTCGAGAAGCAGACCTTCTCCGCGCGCGACCTCGAGCCGGCGAACCTCAAGCTCTCCTCGTACGAGCTGCCCAAGGCCAAGGGCGACTACGAGAGCGGCCGCGTGGGCATGATGATCGCGGCGACGTTCATCAACACGCCCAACCGCGCGGAAGGTGATTTCACCCGGGCCTATGGCGACGTGGCGTGGCGTGGCTACATGCGCGCGCACACCATGCTGGAGAACATCCCCAAGGGGAAGCTGCTCGACGAGTTCTCCGTGGACCTGATGGTGAAGGCCAATGAGGCCATCCACGCCCCCGACGAGGGCATCAAGGCCACCCTGCTGCGTGGCATTGCCTGGATTGGTCGCGGCTTCCGCTGGGACAAGGGCGGGGAGATCCGGGATGGCCGCCAGTACGCGCGCCCCAGCACCTATACCAACGACGAAGTGAAGAACATGCAGGCGCTGGGCATCAAGTTCGTGGAGCTGCCGGGCAGCAAGAACGACGCGCGCTACGGCATGCTGGAGTACCCCAAGCCGGACGTCATCAAGCAGAAGATGCAGGAGATGGTGGACGAGCTGAAGACGGAGCTGAAGAAGCCCGACGCCGACGTCATTGGCGCCGCGGCGAAGTTCCAGCAGCGCTTCGTGGCGTTGCACCCGTTCGGCGACTCCAACGGCCGCACCGGTCGCGTGCTGATGAACCGCATCCTCTCCGAGTACGACTTCCCGCCCGCCATCCTGCGCGACCAGGACCGCGACCTCTCCCTGAGCCACGAGCAGTTCAAGCGCGAGGTCTCCGAGGGCATTGCGCGCGCCAAGAAGTTCATCGGCTCTGACCGCGTGCGCGCCGGCTTTGACGACTACATGGTCAGCAACGGGCTGAAGGTGCTGGAGAAGAGCCCGGACAAGCCGGTGTTGCTCAACGGGCTGCCCTTCGACCTCGGCCGCGACGGTTTCCTCTACGACCCGGCGGGCCGGCCCTCGCTGGTGATGGGCGGCAAGGCCGTGCCCTTCAGCCAGCTCGAGTACTTCACGCTGTCGCGTCGGCTGATGATGATGCCCAAGGAGGAAGGGCAGAAGCTGCTGAGTGAGCTGACCAAGGACACGGTGGCACTGCACGGCAAGGTCGCGACGGAACCCAAGGCCGGTGAGAAGTTCGTGGTGGAGCCGGACCTGGAAGCGCGCAAGGCCGACGGGAACTACAAGCTCTCCCCGCACCCGCAGGTTGCCGAGCTGCTGGTGAAGCTGGCCGACGTGTCCAAGATGGACAAGACCACGCTGTTCACGGTCTCCGGCGCCAAGGGCTCCGACGCCACCAGCGCCATGAGCAAGTACCAGCAGGTGGACCTGGAGTTCTGGTACCTGGAGCAGGGCCTGCGCGACACCGGTCGCAAGGACCTGGCCGCCAAGGTGCATGAGCAGCGCGGCAAGCTGTTCGACCTGGCCAAGGAGCAACTGAAGGCCAAGGCGGATCCCACGCGCGTCTCGACGGAGAACCCCTACGGCTTCAAGGTCCGCTACGAGCAGATGATGTACGAGACCTCGCCGCTGCGCTTCAAGTCACTGGATGACGCCATCAAGAACGACGGCGACGGAAAGATCACCGTGTGGCGTGGCGACTACAGCTTCGCCAAGCTGATTGGCATGGCGCCCAACAACGACGTGCGCCAGAAGGACGCCAAGGCGGTGGCCAAGGAGCGCTCCGAGAACGGCACGGTGGGCCTGCTCTACGACGAGCTGATGAAGCTGGAGGGCTCGGCGGTGGGTCGGCAGTACATCTGCACCACCAGCGACCTGTCACTGCTGAGCAAGTCCTTCGCGGACAGCAAGAAGAGCCAGGTGGTGAACCTGCAGCACATCCCGGCGTTCATTGCGGACCGCATCCTGACCTGGCTGGACCCGGAGAAGGGCGCGGAGGCCGCCAAGGCGGAGAAGGCCGCGGCGGATGCCGCCAAGCCCGCGGACGCGGCCGCCACGTCGTCGACGAGCGGGGAGAAGAAGGACCCGGGCGTCACCGAGATCAAGGACCGCTTTGGCGTGCCGGGCACGCTGATGCAGCTCAAGATCCAGGAGAAGAGCCAGAAGAAGGTGGAGGTGACCGCGCATCGCAAGGCGTTCGAGCTGCGGCTGGACAAGGACGCGCTGTTGCCGGGCATTGTGACGCTGGGCAAGCACCACTTCGCCGCCGAGCAGGAGATGCACGGGCTGGAGCGCGTCTATCCCTGGCACATCAAGAACGCGCACTCCGCCGAGGATCTCAACAAGGAGCTGCCGGTCACCAAGCCCGCGCAGCAGCCCGCCGCCACCGGCACCACCACTCCCGCCCCGACGACGGGCAACGCTGCTGCACCGGCTCCGGTGGGCTGAGCGCGCTTCCAGGAACGTCGCGGTTCCCTTCAGGGCGGTGAAGCACAACCGTGACGACGTGAGCATGTCGGGGCTGCGCCAGGACAAATTGGCCATCGGGTCGTGACAGCCTCAAACGGACCACAACCTGGAGTGCGGCGGGCCCTCGCCGCCCTGGCCAGCGCCGAGCGGGTGGCACTCTTGTCAACGGTCGCCGGTCGCAGACACGTCGACGCCCCGTCGCGACAGGCCGAAGGCCGTTCCGCACGTTGGGAACGCACTCGGCGCTGGCCAGGGCGGCGAGCCGCTTTGGACAGCATCGACAAAATCTGGCGTATCCGGCTGTCCCGGCTGGAGTTGAAGAAGCGTCGTCGTCACCGGCGAGTTGAGCCCAAGCGTGCC
>JBFMGU010000306.1:0-12191 GCA_040752415.1 Myxococcota bacterium | reverse complement strand
AGCAGCCCCGCCCGGGCCCAGCCCTCGCCCCAGCCTGCCCAGCCCAACAAGCCCGCGCAGAACACCAAGCCGCAGCAGAAGCCGGTGCAGAAAAAGGGAGGTCACGGCGGGAAATAGGCGACACAGCCCGCCTTGACCCCGCTCGCGGGCCAACCCTACGGTGAGCCGCGACGTTTCTGCGTGCTTCGGGGTCCGGCCCATGCAAGTGGTCGAATTGGTGGTTCAGGGGATCAAGCAGTTCCCCGAGCAGCGACGGATTGGCCTGGGCGCCGGCAACAACGCCCTGCTGGACGCCAAGGATCCCAGCGGCGCGCGCCTGGCCATCCTGGCCGACGCCGTCCGCGGCCTGCTGACCTTTGACCCGGCCCGCTCCTACGCGGAGCGCGTGGTGGACCCCGCCGCGCCGGCCTCCCGCGTGGGCGCCACCATCAAGGGCCGCGACGGCGCCACCTACCGCCTCATCCACGACCTCAAGAGCGGCGCCTACGCCCTGCACCGCGCGCGCCCCGACGGCAGCAACGCCTTTGACCTGGTGAGCTCCAACCCGCAGGAGGTGGCGCAGCTCCTCAAGACGCAGCTGGGTCTCCCGCCCACCGACGCGTTCGTGAAGATCTTCGCCTCGCCCGCCGCGGAGCTTCCGTCCCGTCGCGCCGCGCCCATGGGCATGGTGCCCGGGATGACCGGCATGATGACCATGATGCCGGGGATGGTGCCGGGCATGGTGCCCGGGATGACCGGCATGATGACCATGATGCCGGGGATGATGCCGGGCATGGCGCCGGGGATGCCGGGGATGCCGGGCGCGCCGCAGCCGCCGCAGCCGGGCAAGCTCAACTTCGCGCACCTGAGCACCGCCGAGAAGCAGCAGCGCCTGGCGGCGGTGAAGGGCGCGCTGAAGAACCTCAAGGTGCAGCAGGAGCTGGAGTTCGAGCTGGACGGCGTGCAGCGTCGTCGCTTTGAGCTGGAGGAGGCGCTGCGCCCGCTGAAGGGCGTGGAGACCGCGGTGGCGGAGGCCGCCGAGGCGCTGCGGGTCTTCGAGCACCTGGAGAAGCTGCCCCCCGACGTGCTGCGCCAGCTGGACCTCTACGAGAAGCAGCTCCACGCCCTCCACGACGACTTCAAGAAGGCGGACGAGGAGGCTCGCAACGCGCTGACCCGCGCGCACAACCTGGAGATCCCCCCGGTCTACAAGGACAAGGTGTTCCTGGGCGGCCTGGGCGGGACGGTGGTGGCGCTGCTGGTGGCGGTGGGCGGCGCCATGGCCTCGGGACCGGGCTGGCGCTACTTCGCGTTCCTGCACCTCGTGGGGCTGGGCGCGGTGGCCTACTCGCTGCTGCAGTACATCAACCTCCTCGAGGAGCGCTCCGACCTGCAGGGCAACGCCAAGGGCGCGGCGGAGAAGAAGGAGAAGGCGCAGCGCCGGTTTGACCTGGACACCAGCAACACGCGTCGCATCCTGGCGGAGTTCGACATCAAGGACGCCAAGGAGCTGGACGCCTTCCGCGACCAGGTGCTGCAGCGCGACGAGAAGCGCCGCATCCTGGAGGAGAAGCAGCGGGAGCTGGAGGCGGCGCAGGCGGCCATCGGGCCGGGGGCCAAGCCGGAGGAGTTCGCGGCGCTGATGTCGCGGCAGGCGGACCTGGAGGCCAAGCTGCAGTCCATGGGCTTCAGCGGCAACGAGCGCGACCTCCTCGAGGAGGAGAAGCAGTTGGAGGCGGAGCTGGGCGGGGAGGCGGGCGGGGCCGGTGGCACGCTGGGCTACGACCGCGGCTACGGCGGCCCGGTGACCAGCGGCGGCGGGGTGGGCGGCGGACGGCTGAGCGGTTACCACGGGGACGACGACGAGGCGCCGTACGCCATGGTGGACCCCGACGGGCACGGCGAGCCGCGGTGGGCCGTGGGCTCGGGCGGACCGCCCACCGGAGGCTTCCCCGCGCCGGGCATGCCGGGTGGCTTTGGCTTCCCGCCGGGCTTCGCGGGCCCGCCGGGCGGCGGCGCGGACGCGGTGGTGCAGATGATGAAGGCCGCGCTGGACCTCTTCCATCTCCCCATGGAGCAGGTGGGGACGCTCTTGCAGCCGCGCACCAGCCAGTACCTCACCGCGCTGAGCGACCGTCGCTACGCCTCGGTGACCTTCACCGACACCGGGGACCTGGCCGCCATCGACGCGGCGGGAAAGCCCACGCCGTTCGCCACCATGTCGCCGCAGGACCAGGACCTGGCGTACCTCAGCGTGAAGATGACCATCATCGAGACGTTTGGCCGCAAGCAGCCCACGCCGGCGGTGATGGACAGCTGGTTTGCCACCATCCCCGACGTGAAGCACCCGCTGCTGGCCAAGATGATCCAGTTCCTGGGCTCCATCTGCCAGGTGGTGCACTTCTGTCCCAAGCCCACGCTGGCGGAAGGGGCGGACCCGAGCATCCAGCTATGAGCAAGGTGCGGAAGGCGAAGGCCCGCGCGCGTCCCAAGCAGCTGACGCTGGGCGGCGTGTTGACCGTCACCCGCTCCGACCCGGGCATCCGTTGGGCGCGCTCCGCCGAGCTGGAGCTGCTGTGCGGCGTCGACGAGGTGGGGCGCGGTCCCTTGGCGGGGCCGGTGGTGGCCGGCGCGGTGGTGGTCTCCGTGGGCCAGCGTTTTCCCAAGGTGGCCGACAGCAAGATCCTCACGCACGAGCAACGCGCCGAGCTGCTGGCGCCCATCCGCGCGGCGGCGCTGGGGCACGCGGTGGCCGCCTGCAGCGTCGAGGAGATTGACACGCTGGGGATCCTGCCCGCCTCGCTGCTGGCCATGCATCGCGCGGTGACCGCGGCGGTGGCCATGGCGGGAGGGCAGAGCTGCCTGGTGGTGGTGGATGGGCGGGAGTGCATCCCCAACTGGCGCGGTCTGCAGCGCCCGCTCGTCGACGGAGATGCCACCTGCGCGGCGGTGGCCGCGGCCAGCATCCTGGCCAAGGAGCACCGCGACGAGATGCTGCGCACGCTCGACGTGGAGCTGCCCGCCTACGGCTTCGCGCGCCACAAGGGCTACGCCACCGCCGAGCACCTGGCGGCGCTGCGCGCGCACGGACCCACGGTGCATCACCGCAGGAGCTTTGAGCCGCTGAAGAGCTACCTGGTGACGGGCACCTGGCCCGCGCACGCTCCCGACGAGAACGTCGAGCACGCCGCGCTCTGACCGTTCCACGTCCTTCCCCGCCGGGGTTCACCCGCGCCACCCACCGTTCTTCCGTCCGCACGGAGCGAGGGATGCGTGGGCGCGGGCATGCGCCTGGGCGCTGACCCGTTGCTCCAACCACGCACATGCTGCGCGCCCCCGCGTGGACAAGCGCCGCACGGTGCCAGGAGCCGCCCATGTCCCGACCCACCCTCAGCCTCGCCCCCAGCTTTCCCACCGAGCGCGCCACGCAACCCGGCGGTGGCCCCACTGTTGGCGTCATTGACCTGGGATCCAACAGCGTCCGCCTGGTGGTGGCGGAATACGTGCCCGGCCTGCCGCCGCGCGTGCTGGCGGAGGAGCGCGAGCCGGTGCGCCTGGGCGAGGCCGTCTTCCAGACCGGGCAGCTCAACGCGCTGGCGGCCGAGCGCGCCGCGCAGGCCATGCGAAGACTCACCGCGGTGGCGCGCGCGCGGGGCGTGCAGCGGCTCCATGCACGGGGAACGTGCGCGCTGCGGGAGGCGGAGGACGCGGGGTTGTTCATCCAGCGCATCCGGGAGCTCACCGGCGTGGACCTGCAGATCCTCACCGGGCGCGAGGAGGCGCGGCTGATTGCGCGCGGCGTGCTGGCGGGCCTGCCGGATGCCGCGGGGGACATCGTGGTGCTGGACGTGGGCGGGGGCAGCGTGGAGGTTGCGCGCGCCACCGACGGCGTCATCACCGACGTGGCCAGCCTCAAGCTGGGCGCGGTGCGCCTCTCCGAGATGTTCCTGCGCACCGACCCGCCCACCGCCACGGAGATGGAGCTGTTGCGCGCGCATGCCCGGGCCACGGCGCGCAGCGTGCTCACCTTCAGCGCGGGCTCCAAGGCGCGCGTGCTGGGGACCGCGGGCACCATCCAGGCGCTCTGGCAGGTGGCCAGCGGCGGCAAGGGCCCGCCGGCCATCGACCTCGACGAGATGGAGGAGGTGGTGGAGCGCATGGCGAAGCTGCCCATGGTCAAGCGTCGCGCCTTGCCGCACCTGGATCCTCGTCGGGCGGACATCATCGTGGGCGGGGGCCTGGCGTTGCTGGAAGTGGCGCGCACCGTCGGGGCGAAGACGGTGGAGGTGACCGGGCGCGGGCTCAAGGAGGGGCTCCTGATGGAGGCGGTGGAGAGCCTGGGCATGGCGCTGCCGTTCCCCACCGAGCCGGAGCGCGTGCGCGTGGAGGGCGCGTTGGCGCTGGCGCGGCGCTACCAGGTAGACGAGCCGCACGCGTCCCAGGTGGCCGCGCTGGCGTGCAGCCTCTTCGAGGGGACCCGCGCGCTGCATGAGCTGGGCGACGACGCACGCTGCGAGCTGGAGGTGGCCGCGCTGCTGCACGACCTCGGCCACTTTGTCTCCTATGACCGGCACCACCTCCACGGCGCGTACCTGATTGCCAACAGCGAGCTGCCCGGTTTCTCCGACGCGGGACGCCTGCGCCTGGCGGCGATCACGCGCTACCACCGCAAGGGTCGACCGGGGTCGCATCACCCGGAGTGGGCGGTGTTGGCGCGCAATGACCGCAAGCGCGTGCGCACGCTGGCGGCGTTGCTGCGCGTGTCGGCGGCCCTGGACCGCAGCCATCACCACCTGGTGAACCAGCTCAAGGTGTCCATCACCGACGACGAAGTGGTGGTCAGTATCACCGCCAGCGCGGCGCCCGACATGGAGGTCTGGGCCGCCAGCGAGAAGGCCGAGCTGTTCGAGAAGGTGTTCCGGCACAAGCTGCGTTTCCGCGCGGTGGTGGATGAGCCGGCGCGGGGGCGTGCGCGGCAGCGTCGGTAAGCGGGTGGTCAGCGAACAAAGGGCCCATTGGGTTCGGGAACGTCGTGAGCGGACCACACCCTGGAGTGCGGCGGGCCCTCGCCGCCCTGGCCAGCGCCGCGCGGTTGCACGCCGGTTCATGGTCCACCGCCCGAGGGAGACCCAGTCGTCGTCGGTTTTCCGTCGCGGGGACCGCCAGGGTTCCGCTGTCGGCCGCGGAGGACCCACTCGGCGCTGGCCAGGGCGGCGACAGGCCGCCGCACTCCAGGGTGTGGTCCGCTCACGACGTTGGCGAAGCAACGGGCAATCTCTTCCTGGCGCAGCCTCCAATGTGCTGAAGGAAGCGACCTCGTTCCGCGCTTCACGGTCGCCGTTGTGACGTGGATTCCGGATGAGCTCGTGTGAACAATGCGTGGCGCCGACGGTGCGTGAACGGCAGCGACGCTATCACCGACCACCACCCCTGCGCTGAGGTCGCTCCCTCATGGCGGGCGGGAGGCAATGCTTCTCCCGACGTCGCCGCCGGACGCCATCAGCCTCCCAACACGAAGGTGAACATGAAGCCCTCTTCTCTGTCCGGGAAGCGTGTCACTGCTGGCGCGCTGATGGCCCTTGCGTTCACCGGGTGCGTCCCGCTCCGTGGCGACAGCGGCAGCAGCACGTCCAACCAGGGCGGCGGCCCCGGCGCCGGCTCCAACACCACCTCCAAATCCATCAACTGCGACATCCCGCTCACGACGAGCGTCACGCCCCAATCCGGGCGCCAGCATCACTGCGCCATCGACATCGGCAGCAGCAACCTCAAGCTCGTGGTGGATTCCATTGTGCCTGGGGACCGGCTCAGCTTGAGGGGAGAACGCTTCTGCAAGGTGCAGCTCAACCTCGGCGACCACGTGCGCAACCCCATCTCTGGCAGCAATCCGCCGGCCTATCCGCCGGTGCCGGAAACCGCCGTCGACGAGCTCGTGGAGTTCACCAGAATCCTGGTGGACCAGTGCGCGGCAGACGGTGGTGAGGTGGTTGGCGGCGTGGCCACGTCGTGGGGACGGCGTGCACCCAATGCCAACGACATCCTGGCGACATTGCGCGGCGCCACGGGCGTGGAGGCGTCCGTCATCCCGGGCGGTCTCGAGGGACGCTACGGGTACTGGGCCGCCACGCGCGGTCGTCCGGGCATGATTGCCATGGATGCCGGGTCCAGCAGCTTCCAGATTTCCTATTGGCCGCTGGGTGGCACCGACGTGCTGCCGCGGAGCTGGGAGCTCGGTTATCGCCAGGCCGCTGCGGACCACTTCGCCAAGAAGAACGACACGTCGGCCTTCGTCCACGCGACCTACGACTCGGCACGAGACTCGTTCCTCGATGCGCTCGCCACCGCGTTCGTAGACGCCACTCCCCCCGACGCCGCGAGTCCCAACGACACCTCCGCCGCTTTCGTGACGACGTTGCAGAACGACATCCAGGCCCAGCGCGTGGAGCGCGCCATCATCGCGCTGGGGGAAGACGGGTCGTCGCTCCTGCTGCGGCAGGGGAAGCTGAATCCCGGGGGAAACTGGGTCGACCGCGCAACGTACCTGGGCCTGATGGAGCAGCTGAAGCGCGAGCGCCAGGTGGATGACAACTACGGCATCATCACCGGCTCCGTCACGCTGGCCGACGCGATGGCGATGCAGGCCATGTTCGCGGACCGAACGACGTTTGACGCGCTCCGCAACAACACCGAGGCGTGGAACGCGTATGGCCCCAAGGCCACCGGCGGCCCGGTGCTCGTCGAGTTCCTGATGCGCACGCTGGGCGTGGAGCGGCTGGTTCTGGTCCCGCAGGAGATGCCCGACGGGTTCATCCTGGACAAGCTGGGCCTGACGAATCCGAACTAAGCGCTCACGTCCCGCCGGCGGGCTTGGGCAGCTCCTTGATGAGGCCCACGTGTTTCGCGCCGGCCTTGCGTGCCACGTCCATCACGTCGACGACGCGCTCGAACGGCGCCTCCGGGTGCGCGCCCAGGAACACCACCTTCTCCGCGCGCGTGCCCACCTCCTTCTCCAGCGCGGCCGGCAATCCGTCCACCGACGTCAACGCGGTCCCATTGACGGAAAGCGCACCATCCTCCGCCACCGCCACCACCAACGGCGGCGTGGTGGAGGGAGGCGCGGGCTCGTCGGCGGGGGCTTCCTGCGGAACCACCACCGGCACCTGCTGGTCGCGCTTGGGGCTCACCACCATGAAGATGATGAGCAGCACCAGCACCACGTCGATCATTGGCGTGACATTGAGCTCCGCCTGCACGGAACGACCGGAAGGCACCTGCATCTCACGACCCCTTCTTCGCTTCCTGCGTCGCCACTGCCAGGCGGCGCGCGCCCGCCGCGCTGCACGCGTCCAACACCTGCTGCACGTGCTTGAACCTCAGTCGACGGTCTCCCTGCACCACCACCTCCGCGTTGGGATTGGCACCCAGGTGCGCCCGGATGCGCGCGGTGAGCTGCGGGAGGTCCACCTCGTCGTCACCGAGGAAGAGCCTTTGCTCGCGCGTCACCGACAGCACCATGGGCGCGCCACCACCGGGCTGCGACTTCTCGGAGGTGCCCGCGCGCGGCAGCTCCACGGCGGGACCCTTGTGCATCATGGGCGTCACCACCATGAAGATGATGAGCAGCACCAGCACCACGTCGACGAGCGGGGTGACATTGAGCTCCGCCTTGAGCCCGCCGCCGAGGGAGGGACCGTGGCTCATGCCGCCGCCCGCTCGGCTTGCGCGGTGGAGAACGGACGACGCTGGTGGCGGCCGATGTCCTTGATGAGGAAGTCCACCACCTCGCTGCCGGCGTGGCGCAGGTCCGCGCCCAGCCCGTCGACACGGCCCATCAGGTAGTTGAAGAACCACACCGCGGGCAGCGCCACGAAGATGCCCACCGCCGTGGTGATGAGCGCCTCCGCGATGCCTGGGGCCACGGTGGCAAGGTCGCCCTGACCGCTCACACCGATGGCGCGGAAGCTGTTGATGATGCCAAAGGTGGTGCCGAACAGACCCACGAACGGCGCCGACGAGCTGATGGACGCCAGTCCGCCCAGCCCCTTGCGCAGCCGGTTGACCTCCAGCTCGATGTTCCGCTCCACGGAGCGCTGCGCGGCTTCAATGACGTCGTAGGAGTCGCCCACCGCCTGCGCCTCCAGGCCTTCCAGGTACTCCCGCACCGCCCCGCCCACGACGGTGAACAGCGGACTGCGCGCGTACTCCTGCTCCGCCTGCAGCAGCTGCGGAAACCGGCGCTCCCGCAGCCACTGCTGCGCCTTGAGGCTGAACTCGGTGCTGGTGCGCGCCACGCTGCGCAGCCGCCACATCCGCTCCACGACGATCACCGCGCTCCAGATGCTCATGAACACCAGCGTGAAGAGCACCGCGCGCGCCACCAGGCCCATGTGGGCCCAGATTTCCGTCCACTCGAAAGTCATGTTCCTCTCCTCTCAGCGCAACCTGAAATCAATGGGTTGGAGAATCTGGGAAATCACTGCGTTTCCGTCGCCATTGCGGCCCGGATCAAAGCGCCACTGCAGCACTGCCTGCTTGGCCGCCTGGGCCAGCAACGTGGGACCCGAGAGCACGCGCGCATCGGTCACGCGCCCCGACGCGTCGACGATCAACATCAGGACCACACGTCCCTCCGTGCGCGCCGTGCGGGCCTGCTGGGGATAGACCGGCTCCACGCGGTGCAGCAGTCGCGCCTGGCGCACCTCTCCGCTGCGACGCACCGCCTTCGCCGCCACCGGCGCGGGTTTGGGCGGTGGTTCCTTCTTGGGCGGCAACTGCCCGCCCAGCTGTCCCCCCACCACGCCACCGACGACGCCACCCGCCACACCGCCCACGACGCCACCGGGCTCTCCCGCGGGCTCGGGCTCCGCGGCCTCGGGCTCCGGTTCGGGCGCGGGCTCCGCGGGCTTCTCCGGCTCCTTCTTGGGCACGGTGAGCTCGGGGCGCACGGAGGGCGTGCGGATGGGTTTCACGCGCGGCTTGCTGACGGTGGCGGCGGGTGGCGGTGGCGGCGGAGGTGGCGGCGGCGGCGCCTGGTAGAGCAGCACCGGCACCGACGGAGGCGGCGGCGGCTCGGGCGGGGGGTGGTTGGTGAGGAAGCTCAGCGCCAGTCCGCCGTGACAGAGCACCGAGCCCGTCACGAGCAGCGAGCGCGACTTCCACACGCGCGAAGCACGACGATGGAATCCGCCGAACATGCCGGGCGGCAGCGGTCCGTGCTCGCCGGGCTCCAGGTGGGCCAGCAGCGCGCGCGCCTTGTCGGCGGGGCTGCGGTACCACGGTGTTTCAGGTGCGAATGCGCGGAACATCTCGCCTCCTCACATCCCCACGCCCACCACCACAGCGCGACCACGGCGGAAGCTCTCCACCACCTGCCCGCCCTGCGTGAACGTCACGGGTTGGTCCACCAGGTTCTGCGCCTTGAGACTGAGCACCAGCCCCATGGGCAGCTTCTTGCTCGCCACGACGTCAACCTGGTGCACCGGCTGCTCGTACACGTCGGGAATGCCCAGCGCTCCGGCTTCCACGATGCGCGGACCCTGCACGTTGTAGACGAACGCCACGTTGGTGCTGGTGCGCGGGTCGTCATAGCCGAGCTGCGCGTTGAAGACGTACGGGCTCTGTCCCTGCAGCGCGCGACGTCGTGACGTCTGGATGCCGCTGTTGCCGTCCAGCTCCACCTGCGAGTGGATCACCGCGCCGTTCACCGCGAAGTACAGCGGGTCCAGGCTCTCGTGGATGATGCCGTAGCGCAGCTTGAATTCCGCCTCGAGACCCACGTTGTCGGCGCTCTTGGCGTTGGCGTAGCTGATGGACTGCTGCGCGCCCGGCTTCACCACCTGCTCAATGGGCTTGTGGAAGTGTTTGTAGAAGAGCGAGAGCGCCACCATGGCGTGCGCCGGGTGCCACTCCCAGCGCAGGTCCCCGCTGCCAATCAGCGCGCGCTCGAGGTCGGGGTTGCCGAAGACCTGTCGACCGCCGGTGACGTCGTTGTAGGTGGCCGGGGAAAGCTCGCGGAAATCCGGGCGGGAGACACTGATGCCCGCCGCGCCCTGGACCATCATGTTGTCCAGCAGCTGCCAGGTGACGGTGGTGGCGGGCAGGAAGTCCACGCCTTCCAGCCGGGACTCCACCGGTTTTCCGTCGGGATTGAACAGCTCATAGGTGCGGACCTTCTGCAGCGCATACTCCGCGCGCAACCCGGTGCTGACGCGCCACGCGCGCGAGAGCGGGAAGTCCAGGCCCAGGTAGCTGGCCACCAGCACCTGCGTGGCGTTGTAGTTGTCGGTCTGGCGCGTCACCTCCTCGAGCTGGAAACCGTCCCCGCCGATGTTCTCGCTGGTGAAGATCTCCTCGGGGGGACGGCTGATGACGTCGGAGTTGCCGCTGCGCGCGCCCTTGTGCTGGTACTTGAAGCGCCGCGTGTCCACCTGTCGCGTGCGCCAGTTGATCATGGCGCCGGAGCGCACCGTCAGGCGGTACCCGTCGAAGAGCGGGATGGGGAGCTGCGCGTCCAGGCCGGTGTCGTGGTTGTGCTCGAGCAGGTCGCTGTAGAGGCGCTGGTTGCCCTCGGGGCGGTCGGAGAGCAGCCAGCGGCTGGTGCCGGGCTCGTGGTCGTAGCGGACCTCACGACGGTCCGGCTCCTTCCGTGTGGCCTGCGCGTAGGTGTAACGCCAGTCCAGCCGCGCGTCCCAGAGCACGGGGAAGACGTGGGTGCCGGTGAGCTGCTGTGCCATGAGCTGGCGTTCCACCCAGGCCAGCCGGGTGACGCGGATGTCCGTGCCCACGTCGCGGTTGAGGCCCTGGTAGACGCGCGCCTCGTCGGTGGTGGCGCGGTTGAGCAGCGTGGTGAAGGTGATGAGGTGGTGATCCAGGATGCTGGCGCCCACCGTGGCCACGCCGCCCAGCCCGATGTTGTGCTCGTTGGTCTCGAAGTCGTAGTCGTGCGCCACCTCGAGCTGCTCGTTCTGGCCCAGCACCAGGTATTTCCGTTTGCGCTTCACCGTGGCCCACTCGTGGTCAAACGACGTCGCGGCGAGGAAACCCAACACCACCGGGCCCAGGCACAACTGGTCGCCCAGCACGCCGGAGACACCCAGGTTGGGAGGCGTCACGGCACGTTCGGTGTTCCAGATGTTGGGCATGCGCTCACCAAACACCTCGAGCTCACCGGCGGTGTAGCCGCGCGTGGAGAACTGGTCGCGCTCGAGCAGGGGCTGGCTGCTGGAGGCGCGGTCGACGTCGGTGGGAAGCGCGCGCGTGCCGTCGTCCACGCCCAGCACGTCCAGGCGGCCGCCGTGGTAGGTGAGCCCACGCTCGAAGGTGGTGCCCGCGCGATAGCCCGAGGTGGCGTTGAGCTTGAGGGTGAACTCCTCGGGGATGCCCCGTGTGCGCAGCGCAATGGTGCCGCCGCCGAACTCCGCGGGAAGCTCCGGGGAGTAGGTCTTGTGGATCACCATCTCCTCGATGACGGCGGAGGGAATGAGGTCCAGCGGCACCACGCGACGCTCCGGCTCCGGGCTGGGCAGCGTGGCACCGTTGAGCAGCGTGCTGGAGTAACGCTCACCCAGGCCGCGCACGTAGATGTAGCGCCCGCCTACCAGCGTCAGACCGGTGACGCGTCGGAGCGCGCTGGCGGCGTCGGAATCTCCCGCGCGAGAGACCTCCGCGGCGGAGATGGTCTCGGTCACCGTCTCACCCATGGGCTTCTTCTCGGCAAAAGGCGGGGGCGGCGCGGCCTCCACGGCAAAGGCTTCCGCCTCGGTGGTGAGCGTGTCCTGCTGCGGCGCAGCCGGCGTGAGCTCCACGCGCATCTCCGCCACCTCCCCGACGACGATCTCCACCGTCTCCACGTCCTGCGTTCCAAAGTCCATGTGCAGGATGCTGAGGGTGTGACGACCGGGAGCGAGCGCGAGCTCGAAGCGCCCGTTCTCGTCGGTTTGCGCGTTGGCCTCCGAGCCCTGCACCACCACCCAGGCACCCGCCACGGGCTTGCCGCCCTGGGTGGACACCACGGTGCCGCGCAGCGTGCCGGTGGTCGCGGGCTCCTCCGCCAGGACCACGTCGTGGGACGCGCACACGACGATCAACGCGAAGAAGAAGTTGCGCAGCATCTCGGGGCCCTGGAGGGGGGCGGGAACCGGTCCCGCCGCCCCTGTCGTCATGGAATGCGCCCGCGTGCTCGGGGGCGGGGTTGCAGCGCGGAGGAGGCGGAC
>JBFMGU010000305.1:0-12204 GCA_040752415.1 Myxococcota bacterium | reverse complement strand
CCGCAGGCTCAAGCCCACCGTGAAGAGTGGACAGGCAGCGAAGGCCTGAGGCATGTCACCCACGGCTCACGCGGGGGGTGGGGAATGCTTTTGAGAAGCCCTGGGGAAAGGCACTGAGAACCCACACTCAATCTGAATGGGAACCGCCCGTCATCACACGTCAGAGGTGACGCACGCGCGGGATGCAGGCCCACCCGCCATCCCACGACGGCGCCGCCCCCCGCGGCTGTGCTTCGTCTGGTTTCGTCATTGGACTTCGTCCCGTGGCTGGCCCATCCCCACCGCCCTGCCGCGAGCGCGTGACGTCCCGGGCGTCACACCGACGTCTCTTCCCCGCCCTCGATGAGGAACGCCGGTCCTTCAATGCGCTCACTGCTGCACGCGGGACAGCGGGACGGACGCGTCAACTTCGCGCGGCTCCCGAACTCGAACCCGCAGCGTCGACACGTGGCCGCTACCACGCGGAAGCGCTCACCCCGACCCCGCGCCGAGCGGGCAAGTCTCTCGAGGTGCTCGGCCACGTCCTTCTCGCGCAGCTGCACCTGCACCGAGAGCTCCCGCGCGGTGAGCGGGCCGTGGCGCAAGAGGGAGCGGATGGTCTCGCGCACGGTTTCTCCTCGTTCCACGGGGACGGGCGGCTTGCGCGGCGCGGAGCGGGTCATGCCCGGGTTCTATGGCGCGGTGCTTCCTCGTCCACGGCGGGTCCTGCGTCCGGTCCCGCTCCTGCCCAAGTTCTGGACGCGGTGGGCGACTTCATGGACGTGGTGGTCCATTCACAGCCGCCGCGCCAGGACAAGGATGCCCAGCGGGATTGCTGACGTCGTGAGCGGGCCACGACCTGGAGTGCGGCGGGCCCTCGCCGCCCTGGCCAGCGCCGAGTGTGTCGTCAATGGCCGAATGCGGAACCAGGACTCCGCGACGACGGTGATGCACCGCAGCTGCGCGTGGTGGACTGTCGGCGGGTGGTGAACCCGCGGTGCGCTGACCAGGGCGGCATGGGCCCGCGGCACCCCGGGTCGTGGCGCGCTCACGACGTCAGCAATCCCGCTGGGCAGCTGGTCCTGGCGCGGTCCTCAGGTTGCCTGCCAGATGACGTCGTTGGGACCGAACTGCACGCGGGTGACGCGCGCGTCGCGGAAGAGCTTGCCGGCGCGGGAAGAGGCCTGCATTCCACGGGCGCCGGAGAGGGTGAGGGCTTCGTCGGCCACGAATTCTGCTGCGTGGGACGCGTGGATCTTCACCTGCGCGGCGCGGTTCAGGCTGGGACGTTCCGCGCTGACCATGACGGAGCGACACAACGCGCGCGAGCACTCCACCAACGTCGCCATCTCAAAGAGCCGCTCCCGCACGCGGGGATGTTCGGCCAGGGGGTTGCCACCGTCCTGCGTGCGCCCTTCCAGGTCCTTCTGCGCATGCTCCCACGCGGCGCGTGCCAGCCCGGTGTAGATGGCGCCCGCCAGGGTCCAGATGAGCGTCATCAACCGGCTCAGCGTGGGTGCGTAGTCCTCCGGCGCGGCAACGACGAAGCGGCGCGGAATGCGCACGTTGTCGAAGTGGATTTCTCCCTGGTTCATCCCGCGCTGGCCCCACTTGTCCACGGGGCGCCCGCGCGTGACACCCGGCAGGTCCAGCGGAACCACCGCCAGCGCGTTGCCCGCCATCCCCCGACGCGGCTCCACGGTGAGCGACACCAGCGCCGTGGAGGCGATGCTGCCGTGCGTCACCCACGCGGACTTCCCGCCGGTGAGCACGTAGTCGTCACCGTCGCGCACGGCGGCCAGCTCCCACGCCACCTTGGGCACCTGGAACTCGTGCGCGCCCACCGCCAGCTGGGGCCAGCCGTGGTGCGGCTCGGTGAGGGCCAACGCGGTGACCCGCGCCCTTCCCCTGGCGTCGTCGCGAGGGCGGACAACCTCCTTCACCAGATCATGCCGCCCCAGCGCGAGCAGGAGCCACCAGGGGATGCCGTTCATGAGCACGGAAGCGGCCAGGTCCACGCTGCCGGCGCCCAGCTCCTCGGCCACCACGTACAGCTCGGGGCCCGCCAGCCCCAGCCCACCGTCCTGTTCCAGCACCAAGGCCCCGTCCAGGCGCTTGGCGTGCGCGCTGGTGAACACCGACCACAGCGGCGACTCGGGCGCGATCACCTGTTCCGGCGTGGCCATCTGGTCCAACGCGGCTCCGGTGGGCACCAGGCTGTCCTGCGCGAACGCCCGCACGGTCTCCTGCAACCAGGGTCGCGTGGCACGCCCGTCTTCCGTGCCCCACCACGTGCTGTGCATGTCGTCTTGTAACAACGCCCTCCGGCACGCACACCGCCCACCGCAAGCCTGGCCTGGGCCTGCGCGGAAACGCCGCGTCGACGGAGAACGTGCCCGGGAGGCGGGACGCTCAGCGCATCATCACGGCAAAGCGGAAACGCGGGAACCCGGCCTGTCCGGCGGAGCGCATCACCAGCTCCACGCTCTCGTATTCCAGGTTGCGGTCGGCCATGAAGTAGACCACGGGGCGGTTCTTCTCCTCGGAGAGGTCCAGCCCGCTGGCTTCAAACGCCTTGCGACGCTTCTCCAGCTCCGCGGTCAGCCGCGTGAGTCGCCCCTTGTCGATGTCCGCGGGCTGGAACTTCCCGTCCTTCAGCGTGGCCTGCTTGAGGCCCTCCAGCATGAGGGACTCCGCGTTCAGGGTGAGCTTCACCATCGGCGTCTCATCCTGGTGGCGGCTGGTGGAGGCGGGCAGCTCGATCTTGTCGGCGGTCTCCGCCTTCTCCTTGAGGTCCATGCCCACCATCAGGAAGAAGAGCAGGTTGGCGGTGATGTCGATGAGCGGAACGATGTTGGGCTCTTCCGGGTGCTTGTGCTTGTGCCGCTTCTTGCGCATCCCGTCGCCGGACATGGTGCCCTCCTCACTTCACCAGGCTGGAGAGCACCACCTTGGGGAAGGTGGGGATCATGCCTGAGCCGCTCTTGGACGGTGCCTCACGACACGCATCCATGGTTTCCACCACGTGCGTCAGCGGCACGTTGGCTTCCGGGACGAGGATGACGCTGTCGCTCTTGGGGTGCGCCAGCTTGATGTCGCGCAGCCAGGTGCTGAGTCCTTCGTAATCCCAGCGCGCGCCCTGCTTGGGGAACTCCTTCTTCTCCACCTTCTCCTTCGTTGGGTCGCGGGCCTGGGCGCGGAAGCCGTAGTCACCCATCTGCACGTTCACCGTGAGTGCCACCTCGGTGTCCAGGTCATTGGACTCACTGGTCTGGGGAATGGCGGCCGCAATCACGCGCAGGTGCACGAAGCTGATGGACAACATCAGGAAGAAGACGATGTTGCTGAGGATGTCGATCAACGGGGTGACGTTGATCGGCTGATCCGTCTGGGCCTTTCTGCGTCGTGCCATGGCGCGGTGGCGCTCCGCCTCAGCGAGCCATCGTCGGCGGGCGGCTGGGGCTCTGGCCGGCGGCGGCCTGCGCGCCCTTGCCGTCGCGGTTGGCGGCGGTCAGGCCCGCGGACAGCGCAATGGTGAACTCATCCAGGATCTGCAGCAGGCGCTCCTGGCGGTTGGTGAAGTACACGCCGGCCACGGTGCAGGGGATGGCCACCAGCAGACCGAAGGCGGTGTTGTACATGGCTTCCGCAATGCCCTTGGCCAGGATCTCCTGCTTGGCGGCGGCGTCCGCGGTGCCCAGGCCGCCGAACGCGGTGATCATGCCGAACACCGTGCCCAGCAGGCCCAGCAGCGTTCCCAGGTTGCCAAGCATGTTGAGGTAGTTGGTCAGCCGGGTGATGCGCGGGCTGACCTCCAGGGTGGCCTCCTCCATGGCCCGGATGATCTCCTTCTCCGGGCGGTTGGCCTTCATGAGGCCCGCCTTGATGACGACGAAGAGCGGGTGCTCCGGGTTGAGGGCGCAGACCTGGAGCGCGCGGCTGATGTTGAACTCCGCAATGGCTTCCCGGAGCGCCTGCTTCACCGGTCCGGTCTTGATCCGGTACTGGAACAGCAGGACGTACGCGCGCTCGATCATGATGGCGACCGCCGCCACCGACGAGAGCAGGGTGACGTACATGAAGACGCCACCCTCCTGGAAGATCTGGCCAATGCTGTGGTTGCCCATCCGTAGGACCCCTTTGCCGGGTGCGCACGCCCTCGAGAAGGCCATTGGGCGCGCCGCCGCATCCTTCCACAAGGGTTGACGGCGCCGTCAAGCCCCACCTCGGCCGGGGCACATGCTTCCGTCCAAGCCCTGCCCGGGCGGGCGGTCAGACGCCCATGACGTGGTAGCCGCTGTCCACGTGGATGACCTCACCGGTGATGCCGGCGGCCAGCGGGGAGCAGAGGAACAGCGTGGCGTCGGCCACCTGCTCGGCGCTGATGGGCCGGCGCAGCGGGCTCTTCTCGCTCACGTGCTGGATCATGGTGCCAATGTCGCCAATGGAGCGGGCGGCGCGGCTGGGGAAGGGGCCGGCGCTGATGATGTTCACGCGGTGGCCCTTGTCCCCCACGAAGTACGCCACCTGGCGCGCGTCATGCTCCAGCGCCGCCTTGGCCGAGCTCATGCCACCGCCGTAGTACGGCACCACGCGCTCCCCGCCGATGTAGCTCAGCCCCACCACCGACCCCTCCCGACCCTCCATGAGCGGCAGCGCGGCGCGGGCCAGCGCCACCAGGCTGTAGGAGCTGATGGAGAGCGCGGCGAGGTAGGCCTTGCGGCTGGTCTCCAGGTGGCTGGCGGCAATCTCCGGGCTGAACGCCACGGCGTGGATGATGATGTCCAGGCCGCCGGCCTTCTCCTTGAGGGCGTTCATGCAGCCGGCAATGGAGACGTCACCGTCATAGCCCTTCACCTCGCGACGGTCGGCGGGGATGTCCTCGTTGGTGTCGAACTCCACGTCGCAGGGGATGATGGCGTCCGGCTGGAACTCTCCTTCCACGCCGTAGGGCAGCACGCGGCCCGCGGCGGAGCCCGCCCGACGCAGCAGCTTCTCCACGATGCCCACCACGCGCGGGTGGCAACCCAGGTACACCTTGGCGCCGGCGGCCTTGAGGCTCTTGGCAATGGCCCAGCCGAATCCGCCGTCGTCGGCAACGCCGGTCACCAGTGCGTGCTTGCCGCTCAGATTGATGCTCACCATGGCTGTGTCTCGCTCCTGTTTCGCGTTGGGGCGCGCTGTCTAGCACCGTCGTCCACGCGCGCGGTAGTCATGGCGCTCACGCCTGGGTCCGAAGCCCCCCGTCCTCCTCACGACACCCGCCGGTTACCGCACGACACCCGCCGGTAACGGTTACCGGGCGGCGTCGGCGTGTTACCGGGCGGCGTCGGCGTGTTACCGGGCGGCGTCGGCGTGTTACCGGGCGGCGTCGGCGTGTTACCGGGCGGCGTCGGCGTGCAAGACGGTAGTGGGCAGGCGACGGGAAAGGCGAGGGGGCTGCGCCAGAACCAGATGCCCATCGGGTTTGCCGACGTCGTGAGCGGGCGCGGGCTGGCGTGCGGCGGGCCCTCGCCGCCCTGCGGGTCGCATGTCCTCGGGTTGTCGTCGAGAAACGCGGTTCTCGGCGACCGCAGCGCCGCATGCACCAGGAGCCATCGGTCCGCTCAACGTGCGCCGGGGCCCAGCAGCCTCGGTCCGCCCGCGCCGTTGCCCACGCCCTCGCGGTAGTCCAGGCGTCGCCCCGCTTCCGCGCCGCGCGCGGCGGCATCCTCGTCGACGCTGGCGCGCGAGCGGGAGGTCACCAGCCGCGGATAACGCGCGCGCACAAATGCTTCCACGCGGGCACGCGGGAGGGGAACCAGGCCGTGTTCCGCTTCCTGCTCGACCTTCTTGATTTTCTGCTCGAAGGCTTCCACCGCCGCCACCATGAAGCTGAGCCGCTGCCGTTGCGTTGCGCGGCCGCCGCTGGCCTGGTCCGCTTCCCAGAGCTGCTCGACGGCGCGGCGCAGGAAGTCGTGCATGTACGCGGCGCGCTCCACGTGCGCGGCCGGACCAAGGAGCTCCAGCACCAGCCCCGAGGCGCCCGTCTGGACGTCGAAGGAATCCGTCCAGATCACCTGGACACCGCCGTGGTTGGACAGGAAGCGTCCCACCGCGTGATCAAACAGGTTGCGCCGCGTGGTGTGCACGCCAACGTGGCGGACGCACATGGCGCCGTCCGTTTCGTCCTGCGGCCCGTCGACAAACAGCTCGCGGTAGTCCGCCACCAGCTTGTCCGCCAGCGCCTGGGCGCTCTCGGACTCGTGCGGGTTGGGACTCCGGCTCAGGGCGCGCAGCTTCTCCACCCGACGTCGCACCGCCTCCTCTTCCGGCGCGAGCTTGGTGGCCGGCGCCCCCGAGGCCCGCGCATCAATCCCGAACCGTGTGCACACGTCACGGAACGCGGCGCCATGCGGTTCCTCGTCGACAACGCCCAGGACCTCGGCCACGAACTGGTGGGCCATCTCGTGCCGCAGGACCTCGCGCAGCTGGGGCCACAGCAGCTCCTGGCAGGAGGAACGCGAGAAGCGGATGCAGCGCCGGTCCGCGTTCCACTCGGCAATGCGTCGCTGCAGGTCGGCCAGCTCCATGACCACCGGCTTCAGGCGGCCACCAAACAGCTCGCGGTTCGCCTCGTCCCAGTCCTTGTGCAGGCGTTGCAGCACCAGCCGGTCGCGCGCGCCTTGATCCACGGGCCTGGCTCTTGACGTCGAGCGCGGCGTGAAACCGCAGGTGGTGTCGCCGTCGTCCTCCCATTGCTCGCAGAATGCGGGAATGGTGCGCGTCTGCGGGTCCACGCCCCCCACCACCAGCGCGCGTGCTCCACCCAGCGCCACCAGTCGGGCCTCGTGCCGCCAGCTCATCGTGACGCCGGAAGGGAACCAGCGGTTCTCACGGGGATCCCAGGCCAACGCGCTCCGCGTGATCGTCCGGCCCGTGCCTCCTCCCAGGACCAGCACCAGTCCGTTGCCCAGCGTGACACCGTCGGCGTTCGCCCGGGCGCAGTCCATGGCGTCCAGCGAGCTCCAACGTCCCGAGTCCACGTCACACATCTCCACGCTGCGGAGGCCGTTGGCTCCTTCACCACCCGCCACGAGCACGTTTCCGTCGGGCAACAAGGCGTAGGCTGCGGCAACGCGCGTGCTCCGGGGCCGGCCCAGCGCGCGGAGAGTGCCGTCGGGGAGGAGCAGGTAGACGCCCGCGGCGCTGGCCACCACCACGGTGCCGTCGTCGCGCGTGGCGAGCCAGGGGCTGTGCAGGGGATGGGGGCACGTCGGACCCGGGGTGAAGCGGTCGCCATCCCAGATCTCGACGTCATCTCGGGGCACGCCACGCGAGTCGCTTCCGCCTGCCACCACCGCCCGCCCGCCTGGGAGTGGCGCGCAGATCACGGGAGTCCTGGTGTCGCTGAAGGCCCGCTGCGGAGCGGCCGCCTGGCGCCATGCATCCCGGACCGGGTCATAGACCAGCGCGGGACAACGTTCTGCAACCCGACCGCGCGACCCGCCGACGACGAGAACCTGGCCGTCGGACAACAGGCACGCCGAGTGGTTGACCCGCGGCTCGGGGAGCGGCGCCGCCAGCTGCCAGGCCTTGCGCGCCGGGGTGTACAGGTCCACCTCGTTGAGGAACCCGCCCACGCCCAGGCCACCGGTCACCAGGACGCGCCCGTCGCGCAGTTTCGTCACCGTGTGGCCGCGGGCGCGGGCAACGCACGTGCCGACCACCGGCACCCAATTGCCGCGATGTTGCTTGGCGGATGTGCTCACGCTGCTCTTCTCCCCGGCGTCGTGGCTCAGGCTTCGCGCGCCGGCCTTGGCAAATGGCCGAATGGAGTAACGCGCCTGCGTCCCCGTGGCCACCAACTGCCTCCCGACGGAGGTGGAGCGGGGTCGGCAGCGCCGGGGTCCGGATTGGCGGTGGGCCCGGAGCGCCTGGCCTGGGCTCGCACGGGCGAGCGAGGCAGGACGGTGACCAGGGCGGCGACGCCGCGGCTCAGCGCGAACGCGGCCGGGAGCTTGGGGCGGCGGTTCCAGCACGGCCGGGGGCAACGCGAAGGCATCACCGCGGACGTGCCCTTTCACCGCGGGCGCCTCCATTGGTATACGCGCGCACCCCTTTGCTGGCCCCCGCGGCGCACGTGCCCCGCGGAACCGGGAGTGTTGTTGATGATCCGCCTTTCTCGTCTGACCACCGCGCTCTGGGCGCTCGCCTCCGTTGCCTGCGCGCAGGGCAACCTGGACATCGTGGACCTGAAGGCCACCGCGCCCTCCCCGTACGCGCCCGCCAACGCGGAGATCCTGGGTCGGGTGGCGCAGGCCCGTGGCTCCTCCACGCCCGTCAAGGTCCTGGTGGACTTTGGTGACCAGCAGAGCGCCGAGGCCAGCGTGGGCTCCGACGGCCACTTCTCCGTCCCGCACGTCTACCAGAGCGCGGGCACGTTCAACGTGGTGGTGAAGGCCATGCCGGACAACGCCGGCCCGCTGCCCGCTCCGCCCGCCATGGGCCCGCAGGCCACCACCGAGGGCACCGCCACCGTCTCCCTGGCCGTGGGTCAGCCCGTGGGCGGCCTCACCGTCACCTGCCTGGCCTGCACGGAAGGCGGCGCTTGCACCACGCAGGCGTGCGGCAGCCAGTCCGGCGTCATCATGACCTTCCGCGCGGACGCAACGGGCGGCATCGGCTCGCTGCACTACCGCTGGAACTTCGGTGACGGCGAGACCGCGGACGGCCAGGTGGTCACCCACGAGTTCCCCGACGAGGGCCAGTACGTGGTCACCGTCACCGCCACCGACAGCATCTCCTCCGCCATCTCCACCACCGTGCAGGTGGAGCTGGATGGCCTGCTGCCCGTGGACGTCTACATCGAGTCCAACACCACCACCGGCTCCGCGCCCTTCACCGCCAACGTCACGCTGGGCGTCTCCGGCGAGGGCCCGCTGCGCCTGTTCGTGAACTGGGGTGACTCCAGCACCAGCAGCTTCGAGAACCTGTCCAGTGGTGACCAGCTCGATGAGGAGCACACCTTCACCGTGCCCGGTCAGTACACCGTCACCGCCAACGCGGTGGACCGCCTGAACCGCACGCAGAGCACCACGCTGGTCTTCAACGTCAACAACTGATTCTCCGTCCCCCGACGAGGAGGCGCGGCGCGTGGGGAAGGCGTCGCGGCCTCCGTTGGTGCGGGGGGCGTTCTCCATCCCATCCACAAACCTTGAGGGGACCACAGATGCGCGTCGTCGTCCGTCTGGGGCTGGCCGTGCTGCCGCCCGTCACGCTTGTTTCCGCCGTGCTGGTCTACGGGAGCATCCACGCGCAGGAGCCCGCGCCGCCCGCGGAGGCCCCCGCGCCCACCGACGACGAGAAGAAGGTGGGTGACCTGGGCCGCGTGGGCCCGCCGGGCAAGCAGACGCTGATGCTGGGCGTGGATGCGCCGGGGTTCAGCGCCCTGAGCCCCAAGGAGCGCGCGCTGCTCTACTACCTGAACCGCGCCGCCATTGCCGGTGACGCCATCTTCACGCAGCAGAGCCACCGCCACGGCCAGGACCTCATCACGCTGCTCAACGAGATTGACCTCAAGAACGATGTGCTGGAGCCCGCCACCGCCGCCGCCGTGCGCGAGGAGCTGGTGCGCCTGTTCATCCATCACGGGCCCTACGACCACTGGGACCACGTCAAGCACGAGCGCTGGTCCCTGACGCCCACCATGCTGGCCGAGGCCGCGGTGGCCGCGGAGCGCGCCGGCGCCAAGCTCCCCAAGCTCAAGGGGGAGAGCACCGAGCAGATGCTGCAGCGCCTCACGCCCACGCTGCTGGACCCCGACTTCGAGCCGGTCCACGTCGAGCAGGGCAAGGACAAGGACATCATCGCGGAGAGCGCCACCAACATCTACGCGCGCGGAATCACGCAGAAGATGATCGAGGGACTGCTCCCGTTCTGGCAGGACAAGATCAACGTCCGCTTTGACCTGCAGGACGGGAAGCTGATGCTGCAGGAGTACCGGATTGGCGGCCTCTACTCCCAGGAGCTGTGGACGGTGAGCTACTGGCTCAAGAAGGCGCTGCCCCTGGCGCAGAGCAAGGAGCAGGCGGACAGCATCCACGCGCTGATTGACTTCTACGCCACCGGCGACGAGGGCCTGTTCCGCGAGCACAGCCGCCATTGGCTCAAGAGCGACACGCGCGTGGACTACGTCAACGGGTTCGTGGAGACGTACATGGACCCGCGCGGCGTGGTGGGCAGCTGGGAAGCCACCGTCAGCTACCAGAGCGACAGCGACCTGGTGCGCAAGCTGGCCCAGAACGCGCAGTACTTCGAGGGCAAGATGCCCTGGGACAAGAAGTGGCAGCGGCAGAAGGTGGAGGTGCCCGTGGCCACCGTGGTGAACGTGGTCATGGAGACCGGCGACGCGGGACCCATCAGCGCCGCCGCCTACAACCTGCCCAACTACCTGGACATCCGTCGCGACTACGGCAGCAAGAACGTGGTGCTCCTGAACGTGGAGCTGGCGCGCAGCGAGGACCTGCGTCGCGCCGTGATCAACGAGTTCTATCCCGAGGAGGACCGCCAGAACGCCATAGACCACGGCATCGATAGCCGTCGCTGGATCATCTACATGCACGAGGTCATTGGCCACGGCAGCGGGCAGCCGGACCCCTCGCTCAAGGGCGAGCAGAAGGGCATGGCGGGGCGCACCGCGGCGGCGCTGGAGGAGTGTCGTGCCGACGTGGTGGCGCTCTACCAGGTCCTGGATCCCAAGCTGATCGAGATTGGCGCCTTCAAGAGCAAGGACGAGCAGGAGAAGGTGGCGCGCGACATGTACGTCTCCTACCTGACCAACGACATGGTCCTGCTCCGCACCGACGCGGGCACCGAGCTGCGCGAGGCGCACCGTCGTGGCTACCACCTGGTCACGGAGTTCCTGCTGGACGGCGGCGGCACCAGGAAGGACTACGGCGTGAAGCGCGTGGTGAAGGATGGCAAGACGTTCATCTCCGTGGGCGAGACCAAGAAGGTCCGCCAGGGCGTGGCCGACCTGCTGGCC
This sequence comes from Myxococcota bacterium, assembly GCA_040752415.1. Classification (GTDB taxonomy): domain Bacteria; phylum Myxococcota; class JACRCW01; order JACRCW01; family JACRCW01; genus JBFMGU01. The sequence goes on along the minus strand of JBFMGU010000305.1, from coordinate 1,199 downwards.
ATCCTGCAGCGCTACAAGAGCCTCAATGACGACAAGGGCGCCACCGAGCTGTTCGACAAGTACGGCACGCGCATCGATCCCAAGCTGAAGGAGGAGATTGTGGCGCGGGCCGCACCGCTGAACCTGCCCAAGGCGCGCGCCTTTGTGTTCCCGCGGCTCATCCCGGTGGTGCAGGGCGGTGAAGTGGTGGACGCACGCATTGCCCGCGACGAGGACCTGCTGGCCCAGCACCGTCGCTTCCTGCGCATTGCCAAGGAGACCCAGCCGGAGTCCGGTCGCTGAAGGCGCAGGAAACGCGGGCGTTGACACAAATCCTTGACTGGGCTCGCGGGGCCGTGTACCCCCAGGCCCGTCCTCCGGGGGTTGGCCCTCGGAAAAATCCTTTGAAAACAAAGACTTGGACTCTTTTGTGGGTCCAGATCCTGAGGGTGCCGCCGTGGTCGATGTGAACACCACCGTTTTCAACAAGCAGCTGGAGGAGCTGGAAAACCTGGCCGACGGCGGAAGCCTGTACGACGACCAGCAGGAGGACGACGAGGAGGAGGTTCAAGCAGAGCCGTCGATGGAGTGGCGGCGGGTCTCGTTGGAGGAGGCGTACAGCCGCGTGAAGCGGGCCAAGGGTCGCCCGGTGGATCCCAACAAGACCTACGAGATTGGGACGCTCCTGTTCGAGCCGGCGGAGGGCAAGTTCGGCCGCGTGAAGCGCAGCGTGCCGGGTTACCTGTGCATCCAGTTCCTGCGCGGCGGGGAGCGTGAGTACGGCCGTCGTCCCGACGTGGAGACGTACCTGCGTGAGCACCACCGCGGGAAGACCGCCGCGGAGCTGGCCGCGCAGCTGGGCCTGACGGAGTCCGAGGTGCAAGGGCACCTGAACCGCCTGGGCCTCATCCGCGTGGACGCCATCCCCGGCATTGACGCCACCGGCCCGGTGGAGGCCTCCATTCCCGACGAGCGCAAGGACGCCAAGGTCGCCAAGCCCCGTCCCCCGCGCGGCGCCAACAAGGACGTGATCCCGGGCATTGGTGGGGATGACCTGGACTCGCTGCCGGCCGCGGCGCGTGGTCGCAAGGGCGCTGCCGACGACGACGAGCTGCCCCCGCTCCCGATGGAGAAGGGCCACGGCAACAAGAGCAAGCTGCCGCAGAAGGCCGAGACCAAGGTGCCTCAGAAGGCGGAGACCAAGGTTCCGCAGAAGGCGG
>JBFMGU010000304.1:0-12222 GCA_040752415.1 Myxococcota bacterium | reverse complement strand
CAGCGTGACCTCGGAGAGATCCGCCTGCACCCACGGCGTGGGCGCGGGGGTGTTGCTCCGTCGGAGACGGGGGGGCTCCACCGGGCCACCGCCGCTGGCCTCGGAGAGGGCCCGGTTGGCGCGCGCGCGCTCCGCCAGCATGCGCACCGCCTCCTCCAGCTCCGCACGGGAAGCGGGCAGCGGCAGGTAGAAGTCCGCGCGTGTGGGGCTGGCGCGGTGGCGGTCGATGGCGTCGCGCGTGGCGTCGGAGGTGGTGAGCAGGACGGGCAGGTTCTTGAGCGCGGGGACCTTGCGCAGGCGTGCCAGCAGCGCAAATCCCATGGGCCCGGTGCGCTCATGGCGCAACACCAGGATGTCCGGCTTGCGACGCTCCAGCTCCTCCACCACGTCGGCCTGCGGGAAGCGGAGCACGCTGAGCGCGAGATCGCCGATTTCCTCGAGCGCATCCGCCTGCTGGCGCGCCAGATCCGCGTCGGGCTCAGCTAGCAGGACGGTCAGGGACATGCGGCGCGCTCCACGGACCCCTCCCGGGGGAGGGCGCAGCCTACCAAGGCATGCCGCCCGTCCATACATCCTTGCCGCGCCCGAGGCGCCAAGGGGAGAGCCCGGCGGCCAGTTGGTGGTAGGGTGCGCGAACCGTGGAGCGCTGCGGACCGTATTTCCTGGTGGAACCGTTGGGGCGCGGGTCCCTGGCGGAGGTGTTTCTCGCCGTGAAGGCCGCCGGCGGCCCCAACGCGGCACCGGTGGCGCTCAAGCGCCCCTTGCTGGAGCTGGAGCCAGAGACCCGCTTCATCAGCGGCTACATGGAGCAGGCCACGCTCTCGCTGGCGCTGGCCCACCCCGGCGTGGTGCGCGTGGGGGACCTGGGCGTGCAGGCGGCGCGCGACGGCAGCGGCCGCAGCCTGGGTGACGTGGTGGCCGTGGCGGAGGACGTGGCGTTGGGCAACGCGCTGGTGGCCGCTCCGGAGCGACATTACGTCGTCATGGAGTACGTGAACGGCGTCCCGCTCAACGCCGTGATGAACGCGCTGCTGCGCACCACGCGCACCATCCCGCGGCCGTTTGCGTTTGCCATGGTGCGTCGGGTGCTGGAGAGCCTGGCCTACGCGCACGAGTCGGTGCCGGGCGGCAAACCCTCCGTGATCCACGGCGACGTGGCGCCGGCCAACGTGATGATCACCGCCGACGGCGCAGTGAAGGTGGCGGACTTTGGGCTGGGCCGCGCGCGGGAGATGCTGCGACTGCCGCACCACGCCGGCCTGCGCATGAAGCTGGCGTACATGGCGCCGGAGCAGGCCCGCGGCCAGCCGATTGATCCGCGCGCGGACCTCTACGGCGTGGGCGTGATGCTGCACGAGATGCTGGCGTGTCGACGCATGCGGCGCGGCAACACCGAGGCGGAAATCCTGCAGCAGGTCCAGGGTGGGTTGTGGCCTTCACTTGAGAGCCTGGGCGTGGCCACCGACGCGGGCCTGAACCTCCTGCTTGCGCGCGCCCTGCAGGACAACCCCGCGGCGCGTTTCCAGAGCGCCAACGAGTTCGCCGTCGAGCTGGACGCGTACCTGAAGGCGCAGGACCTGGTGATGTCGCAGGCCCAGGTGTCCGAGCTGATCACGCGCAACTTCCCGGAGCTGGCGCAGCGGGAGGCGCAGGTGCGCGCGGCCGTTGGGCAGGTGTTCGCCAGCATGCAAGCACCCGCCGCCGCGCCTCCGCCCGCCGCGCCGGAGCCGGAGCCGGCCCCTCCCCCGTCGGAGATCAGCGGCCCGAAGTTGAAGCGGCCCGCGCCGGACCTGGGTGCCTCGTCCCGCGCGCGGTCCCGGCAGATGATCCTGGCGGCGGTGGGCGGCCTGGCGTTGATGGTGGGGATCTTCTTTGGCGTGCGCGCCACGTTCATGAACCGGCCGCTGAAGGACGGCGCGTCGTCGACGGAAGAAGCGCGCGACCTGTCCCGCCTCGTGGGTGGACGCACCGTGCTGTTCTGGACCGAGCGCGTGCAGAGCCTGGACAAGGCCATTGCACAGGCGGAAGCAGAAGGCGGCGCCGCCAGTCCCAAGCTGCAGGACCTCAAGGCCCGACGGGAAGACACGCTGCGCAAGGCCAAGGCGCTGGGGATCACCGAGTTCTCCGCGCAGGAGCCCAAGAAGGCGGAGGAGTGACAACCCATGGTGATGATCCTGGGCGGGGTGTTCCTGTTCTTTGGCTTGATCATGATGTTCCGGGGCTGGACGTACACGCTGCGCCCGGACGGGCCCATGGCGCTGAAGCGCAAGGCCAAGAACCTGCAGCTGGGTTTCCCCACGGACATGCGCGTGTGGGGCCGCAAAGTGCGTCGCGTGGGCACCATCCTCGGCGTCATTGGCGGCGCCATGTTCAGCTCGAACTGGTGGTGAGGCACCCGCGGCGAAGATTGTCGTTGACGCTGGGGGGGACCTTTGCTACCTCAGCGCGCCCTCGGTTCCGACGAGCCCAGGTAGCTCAGTTGGTAGAGCAGGGGATTGAAAATCCCCGTGTCGGCGGTTCAATTCCGTCCCTGGGCACTCGAAAGGCCGCTTCCGCAAGGAGGCGGCCTTTTTCTTTTTCCGCCCTCCATCGTCGGGTTGCCGGGTGCGCGCGGCGGGCGCGGTGATCTGCCCGTTCACGCCGTCAGGGAGGACACCGCCTCGCGCAGCCGCTGCGCCGGCGTGAGCGTGACGCCACGCGGGGGCTTGTCCACGTCGTGGTGCGCCACCAGCGCCAGCGGAATCTCCCCGCCTTCCTTCATCAGCACCAGCGCCTGGTTCTCCGCCACCGCCTGCACCTCGCGCACGCGTGACATGGAGAACACCTGCACGCCGCGCGGCCGGATCACCGCGATGTTCTCCTGCGAAACCACGACGAGACCGGGCACGGTCTGCTTGGTCACCCAGATGGCCGCGGGAAGCATGGCCCCGGCAAGCAACGTGCCCAGCACGGGGTACCAGGGCAGCGCAATCAGTCCGCAGTAGACCAGCAGCCACGTCGCCACGGTGCCCACGAACATGAAGTACGTGCTCTTGATGCGCAGTCGCAGGCGTGCCGGGGCGGTCATTCCCCCCAGCTCCCGCGCAATGCGCTCCGCCGGCTCCCGCTGCGCCAGGATCACCCGCACGGCCCCGGTGAGGCGTTGCACGTCCACCACCCAGCGCCCGTCTTCCTCGACAAGAAACGCGTACAGGATCGCGCTGCGGGGAATCACCTTCTGCCCACCGGCGTGACGGATGACCAGCCCCTCCGACGTCACCGAGGCCCGGGCATCCGCGTAGCTGGGCCGTCGCAGCACGAGCATCAGGCCCAAGGCGGCCATACCGAGGGTGGCGAACACCGTGCGCACGGCCACCGTGAGGGAGTCCTGCGGCGTGGCCTCACGCGCGGCGAAGGCGATGCCCGTCATCAGCGCGGCGGAGCAGAACCCGGCAAGCGCCAGGGGAAAGACGTCGTTGGGGGAGGTTCGAACTTGCGCCACGTCGTCGGCGGAGGAGCTCATGGCCAGCCGTCCCTACTCGTCCCGCCCCAGGGGCGCAAACGGAAACGCCACCGGGGGCGCAACGGCGTGAATCGGTGCTATGCCGCGGGCCCATGACACGCCTCGACCCGCACTCCTACGCCGACAGCACCCAGCCCGCCGCCACCCACCTGGATCTCAAGCTCCACGTGGACTTCGCCCGCAAGACGCTGGAGGGCAGCGCCGCCCTCACCTTCGCGTCGGACGCGTCGGGGCCGGTGGACCTGGATACGCGGGGCCTGACCATCCATGACGTCGTGGACGCGGCCGGGAAGCCGGTGCGCCATGAGCTGTCCGCCGCGGAGCCCATCCTGGGCAGCCGGCTGCGCGTGCATCTCCCGTCGGGAACGCGGCAGGTCACCATCCGCTACACCACCAGCCCCGACGCCACCGCGCTCCAGTGGCTGGACCCGGCGCAGACGGCGTCCCGCAAGCACCCGTACCTGTTCAGCCAGTGCCAGGCCATCCACGCGCGCTCCATGGTGCCGCTGCAGGACAGCCCGCGCGTGCGCATCACCTACCGCGCCGAGCTCACCGTCCCCGACCCGCTCACCGCCGTCATGGCCGCCGCCGCCGACGGGAAATCCCCCGGTCCCACGTCGGGAACCACCACGTTCCGCTTCCACATGCCGCAGCCCATCCCCAGCTACCTGCTGGCGCTGGCCGTCGGTGAGATCACCTCCAAGGACATCTCGCCGCGTTCGCGCGTGTACGCGGAGCCGCTGCTGCTGGACCGCGCCGTGGCCGAGTTCTCCGACGTGGAGTCGATGATCGTAGCCGCGGAGAAGCTGTTTGGGCCGTATCCGTGGGACCGCTTTGACATGCTGGTGATGCCCCCCAGCTTCCCGTACGGCGGCATGGAGAACCCGCGTCTCACCTTCCTCACGCCCACGCTGCTCGCCGGGGACAAGTCGCTGGTGAACGTGGTGGTGCATGAGCTCTCGCACTCGTGGACGGGGAACCTCGTCACCAATGCGTCGCTGGAGCACTTCTGGCTCAACGAGGGATTCACCGTCTTCGCGGAGCGTCGCATCCTCGAGGTGCTGGAGGGCAACGAGGCGGTGGCGCTGCACGCGGCCATTGGTCGCAGCCATCTCGACGAGGACGTGGAGCGGCTGGGCCAGACCTCCCCGCACACCGCGCTCCGGACCCATCTCACCGGCGTGGATCCCGACGAGGTCTACTCCGGTGTCCCCTACGAGAAGGGCTGCCTGTTCCTGCGTCGCATCGAGGACGCGGCGGGTCGTCCGGCGTTCGACCGTTTCCTGGCCGCGTACATCCAGAAGTTCCGCTTCCAGTCCATCACCACCGACGACTTCCTGGCGCTGCTTGACACCGAGCTGCCCGGTGTCGCCGAGAAGGTCAACGCCAAGCACTGGATCGACGGCACGGGCATCCCCGCCGACGCACCCACGTCCCCCAGCAAGCGGCTGGCGGAGCTGCAGGGCATCGCCGACGCGTGGGCCATGGGCCAGCGCCCCGACGCGGCGAAGCTGCGCGCGTTCACCTCGAATGACTGGCAGGTCCTGCTGCCGCGGCTGCCCAAGAAGTTGTCCGTCGACGACGTGGCGTGCCTGGACCGCGAGTTCAACCTGATGACCAGCAACAACGCGGAGATCCTGGTGGCGTACCTCACGCACGCGGCGCGCAATGCCTACGCCCCGGCGTATCCGCGCATCCGTGAGGTGCTCACCTCCGTGGGACGCATGAAGTACCTCCGCCCGCTCTACACCGCGCTGCGTGAGCACCCGGAGACGCTGAAGCTCGGCAAGGAGATCTTCGAGAGCGCCAAGAGCGGGTACCACCCGGTGGCGCGCGCCGTGATGGCGGGTGTCCTCGAGAAGAACTGAAGTTCAGCTTGGCAGACCTGGATGCGGTGTCTTCCAGGTGAAACGGGGGATCTGATGACGACGCCGACCGGACCCGCGCTCACGTGCAGCTTCTGTGGCAAGGGCCAGAAGGAAGTGGCCAAGCTCATCGCCGGGCCGGCGGTCTACATCTGCAATGAGTGCATCCGCCTGTGCAATTCCATCATCATCAGCGAAGGGAAGGTGGTGGAACGGGCAACGGGGCAGGATCCGTTGGATGGTTTCGTCGACGATAATGCTGCTCGCTCACACGCCGCGCAGCGCATCTCTGCGGTGGTGCAGGCCAACGGTGACCTCGCGTCGCTGGCGTCGGACGCGGCGTTCTTCCTGCGCAGCACACTCCTGCTCACCGGGCCCACCGGAACGGGAAAGACTTTCCTTCTGCATCAGCTGGCTGGCTGCGCACGAGTGCCGGTGTTGCACCTCAGTGCGGCGTCGCTGGTGGCCACCGGGTTCCGCGGCGTCAACGTGGGGACGGCGCTTGGCTCGTGGGCAACTTCCGTTGCGGACAAACTGAACCGCGGCATCGTGATCATCGACGACGTCGAGGCACTGCTTCCGGAGTCCAACGCAGACAAACGCGCGCTGCAAGAACCGCCGTCCCGGCCTCCGGAACGCCAGGAGCTGCAGGCGGAGCTGGCGCACTTCATGGACCGGGAGACCGTTGGTGTTCCGGGAAAATACGGCGCTTCCCAGGTTGAGCTGGATATCTCCTGGGTCACCATCATCTTTGCGGGCCGTCTGGATATTGGGGCTGGGGATGACTGGCGGCAGCGACTGATTGCCTCCGGGATGAACGCCGGACTGGCTGCGAGAATCTCCGAACACGTTCATCTGCCCGCGCTGGACGAAGCGCAGCTCACAGCGGTGCTGACTGAAGGTCCTGCGTCCATGCTGGAAGTGGCCAAAGCGGCTGCCACCGTGCTGGGCGTGGAGCTCCAAGTTGCCGAACAGCGCGTGAAGGCGGAGGTCTCCCGCGCCTTTCGGTCCGGGAGGGGCGCCTGGGAGCTGGCCGCGTTCGTCCGGCAGATCTGGCGGACGTTGCCGCGGAAGCGCAGCAGCGAGGAGCCGATGAAGCACGTGGTGGAATGAGCTCGAGTTCAACATCGAACGGGCTGGAGCGCCCCAGGCGCGGTGGGCGAGCGCAGGTGTTGGCGGTGGTCAAGGACGACCTCCGACGGGGCGCAGGCAGGGCTTTCCGCAGCCCGCATGACGCGCCCACCGTTTCGCATCGCTCCGGGAGCCGCGGTGCGAGATGATGCTCCACGCCATGAGGGAGTTGACCATGCGTACTCTGCTGGTGGTGCCGTTCTTCCTTCTGATGGCTTCTGATGCGTTCGCACGAGAACGTGCCTCGGAGCTTTGGTTCTATCCGGACGCGCGCGGAGTGACGCAGTCTGTGGTCACCGGGGGCAACGACGACGTCATCGCGGTGCTTCAGACCCTTGTCCCATGCACCTTCAATGAGCGCGGTGGGGATCGCTATGACGGAACCTGTACCGGTGTTTTCACGCGCGAGGGTCTGAGCATTCGCGGGACCGTCGATGTCGATGCGCTGGCCACGGCCATCCGCGCGTCTGGGCGCGAGTTGGGGCGCGTGGGCGTGGTTCATCCAAACCATGGATTCCTCACGTGCACTGGAGTCGCACGCTCCAACGTGTTCGAGGCGGAAAGCTCCTGCATCACGACCTCGGGGCGGCTCACCGTCGAGTTTGGCTTCACGAGCGCGCAGCTGTGGATGGTTGCCGGTGGCTACCTGCTGCTGCTGTTGGCTTGGTGCGTAGGGATGCTGATGGTGGCGCGTCTTGCCATGCGCGTCCGCTGGTCTCCGGTCCGGTGGCGGTGGACGCGCGCAAGCCACGTCGTCGGCGCGGGTTCTGCGCTCATCTGGATCGCCTTGTTGGCCGCCGCCGTTTGCCTGCGGCTGAATGAATCCATCGCCGCTTTCTGGTTCGAGCTGCCGGCCGTCGAAGGTTGGCTCGGCGGCATCACCATGGCGCTGTTGGTTCTCCCCGCGTGGCTGGTGGTGGCCACCTCAGGTCTGTGGCTTTGGCCCCTCTACGCCCAGGTAGGGGATGGACTGTCCTGGCGTGATTACGCGCGGCGCCTCATCCGACGCAGCAGCACCCTCTGGACGCTCATGTTCGCGGCGGTTTGCCATTATCTGCCCGTGCCGTGGTGGGTCGGTCTCCTGGTGGCGTTCGCGCTCATCTTCATCTCCTGTGTGCTCCTCAACGTCCTGGGGGATCGCGTGGGCATTCGCACCGTGGCGGTCACTTCCGGTGAGCTCCACTCCGCCCTCACGACGCGTCTCGCGGAGCTGAACCTCAAGCTGCGCGAGCTGAACGTGCTCCGGGTCGAGCACCCTGCCGGATCGGGCCTCGTCGCCGTGGAAGGGGGCGTTGCGCTGACCGACGACGTGATTCGCAGCACGCCGCGGGAGGTGCTCTTGACCGCCGCCGTCCTGGCCGCGCTGGCGAACCGGTCGACGGGCGCGCGTCGCCTCGGTCTGTACCTGCTGTTCTTGTTGGGAGCCGTTGCCATGGCGCCAGCAACCGTCCGGATGAATCTCCCGTGGTGGTTGCCGCTGACCTTTGCATTGCCGGTGGTCCTCGCCCTGAACTCCGTGTTGCGTCGACGTGAAATGGTGAAGGCAGCCCGAACCGTCGTGGCAAGGGGATATGACCCGCAAGTGACGCTTCGGGCGCTTGGCGTCCTCGCACATTCGCTCTCCGGGGTCCTGGATTGGTTCGGAAGTGGCGCCACGCGCATCAAGCACGGAGACGTGCGGGCGGCAGCCAGGGTCGTGAGGCGCGCGGCCGGGATCGACGACACCGCCGTCGAGCAGCTCTTGCATGAGGTGCCGCAGGGGCCGCCCTTTGCCCTGGAGTCCGCGCAAGAGGCGCCGACCGCCGCCGCCGCGCGCAAGCACCTGCTGCTCCCCTATGCCCTCGGTGCGCTGTTTGGCGTCGCTGCGTCCGTCCTCGCACGGTACGACGTGCCGCTTGCGTGGCTGGTCTGCGCGGTCACCGCCTACCTGGCTCATCGGCGGTTGACGCTCTTGCTTGCTCGCCGTGCGGCGCTCGTGCCGATCACCAGCCTCCTGGTCGCGCGCGACAACTTGGGCGCCCCAAGAGACGCCCTCGTCGTCGGCGTTGCGCCCGGTGATTCACCGAGGGGCTTTGGCCTGCTCTCGGTTTCGCACGTGGTCTGCGCTTGGTTCACCGGCGACGCGTTGTGCGCGAATTCGCCTCAGCTGCGCTTCGTCCTGAGGCGCGCCGATGTGGTGGCAACGGCCCTGGGACCAGGCGCTTGTGCCGGTGTGCGGCATCTCTACTTGCGGTACCGCAACCCCGACGGTGAGATCGCGGTGCTTCAATTGGTCGCACTCGGAACCGACAACCCGTCGAGCGTTGCGCGCCGCTTCACGGATTGGCTCAACGCATCCGACGCCAATGCGGAGATCCCGGCGCAGCTTCAAGACGTGGGTGCGCCACGGTTGGATGAACAGGATGGGCAGCCGCTGCTGGCTGCACGGATTCCCCTCCGCGTGGCCGTGATCGACACCGTCTTCGCGCTGGGTGTCGGCGGTTTGGGTGGGCTGGCGGCGCTCCTGTTCTTCTCCGATGCCAGCACGGTTCACGCCATGCTCACCGCCGCTGCGGCGAACGCGCTTCGTCTTGGCGGAATGAACCTGCACATACGTCACGTGGAGCGGTCCAAGCATTCTTGGGCCGTGTTTTCCACGTCAGTGGCGCCCATGGCGCATGCCGCAAGGCAGCCGCGTGCCGACGCGTCCGTCTGAGCCACCCATCACGGTGATGACGACGGGAGGCCTTGAGCTGCGCCAGGATCGCCCCGTGGCGCCGGCGCTCACTGCGGCAGGACGGCCACGCTGTAAACCTTCACGCCCACGCTCCCGACCTGCCGCTGGTGGGGTTCCCGACGGGCCCGGAAGGTCAGCATGTGGCTCCGCGGCTGGAGGAATTGAAGAGAAACGGCGGGGCACGCCACCTCCGCGCACCCCGCCGCAACCATCCCCGTCGTCACCTGCTCACTGCTCGCCGTCAACCTCGCCGCACAACTGGCTCCAGCGACCGCGGAAGAAGCCCATGGCCCGGTCCTGTCCCTGCGCCGCCGTCACCGCGCGACCGTGCACCGCCCCCCACACCGTCGTGCGGTTGCGGTGGAAGAGGCCGTCAAACTCGCCGTTGCCGTAGGTGCCCTTCATCAGCCCCTTGAAGCGCCCATCGACACCCACGATCTTGCCAAAGAACACGTGGCTGCCGTCCTCGCGCTCACCAAAGATGCCGCGGATGAAGCCCGCGCGTGTCCCGTCCTCCGCCACGTAGCGACCCGCGAAGCGACCCAGCTCGCGTCCGTCGTCGGACTCCACGCGCTTGACCCAGCGGCCCAGCATGTAGCCCTGCTTGCAGTCCGCCACCGGCTGGCGCTGGAAGCCCTGCACAAAGCCCTTCAGGCCGCTGCCAATGTCGGCCACCTCGTCAATGGTCTCCACGCCGGGATTCAGCGGAATGGCGAACGTCTGCCCGTTGTCCAGTGCCAGGGTCAGCGTGGCCTCGCGCGGCGTGGCGGTGCCCGTCTGGTTGATGCTCTCGTGCAGGATCACCTTCAGCGCCACGCCGTCCATGCAGCAGCCAATGGTGGTGTCCAGGTTGAGCTGGCGCAGCGGCATGGTGGCGTCACGACGGATGCGGTCCTCCTGCGGCGTGATGGGCTCCAGGGCCATGCGGCGCAACACCACAATCGCCCCGACGTCGACGCTGATGGTTCCCTGCACGGCCACCGGCTGCGCGTTGCGCTCGAACGGGAACCGACCCCAGCCCACGGTCAGATAGAACACCGTCGGGGCGTTGGTGCCGGTCTGTGCTTCGGCCTCGGTGACGGTGTTGCCGTCCTCGGTGCCCAGGGAGGTGTCGGAAGGGGGCGCCTCGTCCTCGGCGGCCACGGCGGGATCGGCGTCCGCGTTGGATTCACCGGCGGCGGCCAGGAATGCGTCCGGGGATTCATCCGACTCGCTCATGCTCTCGTCCTCCAAGCCGGCCGAGAGGGCGCCGGACAGCGCGACGGCCTCGGATCCGCCGGAGGAGGAGCTGGTGGTCGAACCGTCCTCCTCCCCGCCACGGCCGCCACAGGCCAACAGGGAGCTGAGGGTAAGGAGCACGGCAACGGAAGAACGGGCTGAACGCATGGTCATCTCCTTGAAGGGGGCTGATGTCCTGCTCTGTTCCAATGGACCCGCTGCCCGCGCGGGATCGAAACCCCGGGGCCTGACGACGCCCACCCGTCCGCTGTAGGGTGCGCGCTGTCACATCCCGACGCCGCACCACGTGACGAGGACCACCATGCGCCGCTCTATGTTCCTGCTTCTCATGCTGGCCCTGGGCTGCAACGCCACCGCGCGTGCTCCGCGCGCCCTGGAACCGGTGGATGCGCCCGCGCCCGAGGGGCAGAGCTATGAGCTGCGTCGCGACGTGCCGGGCGTGGGCGTGGTGGTGGAGCGCGTGTTGAGCCGCGGGCTGGGAGCGCGGGAGCGCGGCGTGTGCGCGGGGCGCGTGGACCTCACGGTGCCGGCCGCGCCGGGTGGAGAGCAGTGGTACAGCGCGGAGGTGGGCTGCCCCGACGGAGCGCCGGTGGTCCGCGCCACCCGTTTCGAGGCGAAGTCAGGCAAGACGTGGCTGTACCAGCCCTCGCTCGAGCAGATGATGCGGGCGCGCAACGTAGTGCTCACAGACCGTCGTGACGCGGGGACGTGGTTCGTGCCGGACCTGGCGTACCAGAGCGCCTCCTGGGACGCGGTGGTCCACCTCAAGGGCAAGGTTCCCGGCGTCATCCCGGTGGCCAACGAGGCCATGAGCCTCCGCAACGCCGTCATCGTCCTGGGCATGCACCTGGGGGACCCGTCCCCGCGCGCGCACTGGGATGACGTGCAGGTGGCCCTCACCGACGCCGACGGCACGCCACTCTCGACGCTGCGCCTGGACCCCTCCGACGCGGGCACGCACAGCGGCTTGCGCGTGAAGCAGGACGCCAACGGTCTCGTGCAGGAGCTGAGCTACGTGGGCCTGCTGCGCGACGGATTCGGTGCGTGGCGCTTTGTCGACCTGCAGCTGCGCGTGCGCGGCACGGCGGTGGATGCGCCCAGCGGCGTGGCCATGCTGGTGGACAAGCTGGTGGCGACGGAAGAGGCCCAGACGCTCGCCGCGCCGGAGGGGTTCAGCGGTCACCTGTGGGTCGACGGCACGGAGTGGATCCAGGCGGAGAGCGTGACGGGCCTGTTCAACCGGGTGATCCAGCGGGCCACCGCGCCGTCGTCGGGTGGGCTGGTGGTGAACCCCTCCCCGACGGATGGGCCGTTGCTGATGCTGGCCAACGCGGTCACCGGAACGGCTCGCGTGACGACGGACCGCACGGTGCTGGGAGATCGCTTCAACCTGCTGGTGCGCCTGCCGCCCGCGGCGCGCTGGGGCTGGTCGCACGTGGACGACGTCATGGACGCCACCGGCAAGCGCGCGCGTGCCACGGTGACGCTGCAGGACATCTCGCCCGCGCTGACCACGCGCAATGTGCATGCGCCGCTCTTGAGCGGTCAGTGGCTGCGGATTGAGCGGGAGCTCGTTGCCGCGCGCAACAGCGCGGGCCAGTTGGAGTTCGGATTGAAGCAGACGTGGCAGCCCCTGAAGCGCTGAGGGGCCGCCCCCATCCGTCAGCGCTTCCGACGCGCCGCCTTCTTCTTCCCGCCCTTCTTCGCGGCCTTCTTCTTGGCGGGCGCCTTCTTCTTCCCCGCGCCCTTCTTCTTGGCCGCGCCCTTCT
>JBFMGU010000303.1:0-12243 GCA_040752415.1 Myxococcota bacterium | reverse complement strand
CGAGCCGCGAGGTGAGCGCCAGCCACACAATCCCGTCGACGAGAAGCGCGGCCACCAACCCCAGCGGCACGGAGAGCACCAATCCCGCGAGCGCGCCCAGCCCGCCCAGCAGCGCCAGGCTGGGACCGAAGTAGCGGTCTTGCAGTCGGGTGGGGAAGAACGTGGAGAGCACCACCAGCGCGCCCGCGCTTGCACCCGCCGTCACGCCCCACGCCGTGGCCACGCCCAGCGCCGCGGCCCCACTCGCGAGCGCCAGCGCGGTGGGACGCACACCGTGCAGCAGCCAGCGCAACACCCCGCCGCCCTCGCCGCGGGCCTGCACGTCGGCGTCCACCGTCACCGGTGGGGTATCGGCGGGTGGTGGCTGGGGTTGGGTGTCGTCGGAGATGCGCTGGACGCTGGGAGCGGAGCAGCGTGCCTCCTGCCCGTGCGCGTCGGGGGATTGGGCCGTCAGCAGCAGGAGCAGGAGGCTGGGGAGCGTCATGGGTCAGGAGAGACGCCAGCGGCTGTTCTGCTCACCGGCGCGGACCTTGTCAGCGTACTGCTCAAAGCCCTTCCGACCCAGTAGCCCAAACGCGATCTTCTTGCCTTCCTCGACGCCAGGCTGGTCAAACGGGTCAATCCCGTAGAGCGCGCCGGCAAACGCGGTGGCGTGCTCGTACAGGTAAATGAGCTCACCCACCGAGCGCGCGTTGAGCGCCGGCAGCGTGATGCGCACCGTGGGCCGACCCGCATCCATCAACACCTGCTCCACGCCTCGGCGCTCCGCGTCCAGCAGCGCGGCAAAGTCCACGCCGCCCAGGAAGCCGAACTCCGGCACGTCGGAGGCGGGAGGGGCCTCCACGTGCGCGTTGTGGTCCAGGATGTTGACGAACGTGATCAGCTTGTCCTCCGGCCCCTCGACAAACAGCTGCAGGAGGCTGTGCTGGTCGGTGGCGCCCACCGCGGCGAGCGGGGTGGGGCCATTGTGGATCTCCGTGCCGGACAGGCTGAGGCGCTTGCCCAGGCTCTCCGCCCACAGCTGGCAGTACCAGTCGGCCAGCGGCTTGAGCGCGTCGGCGTAGGTCCACAGCACGTGGATGCGACGACTCACCTCGCGGTCGGCCAGGTAGTGCAGCGTGGCCAGCAGCGCCGCGGGGTTGGAGAGCACGGTGTCCGAGCTGCAGCGGTCCGCCATGGCGCGCGCGCCGTCCAGCACGCCCACCACGTCCACGCCCGCCGCGGCCGCCGGCAGGAGCCCCGCCGCGGACAACACGCTGAAGCGACCGCCCACGTCCTTGGGAATCACCAGCTTCTTGAGCCCCTCGCGCTCGGCGATGGCGTGCAGCGGGCCGCTCTCCGGGTCCGTGGTGACGATGACGCGCTCCGCGTAGCCCTTCTTGCCAAAGCGTCCGCGCAACAGGTCCCGCACCACCAAGAACTGCGCCGCCGTCTCCACCGTGCTGCCGCTCTTGGACACCACGTTGAACGCGGTCCGGGTCAGGTCAATCCGACCCAGCAGCTCCCCCACGGTGCGCGGGTCCACGTTGTCAATGAAGTGGACCTTCATCAGGGAGGGCTTGGGCGCCAGGGCCGCCACCAGGGCGCGTGCACCCAGGCTGCTTCCGCCAATGCCCATGACCACCAGGTCGGAGTACTGCGGGCGCAGGGCCTTCACCGTGGCCTGGCACTCGTCGAGGTGGCTGCGCTCATTGGGAAGGCGCGCGTAGCCAAGCTTGCCATCCTCGCGCCACGCGTTGAGCTGCTGGAACGCCCGGGAGGCCGCCTGGCTCATGGCCACAAGCCTCTCCTCCGGGATGCCGCCGGAGACCCGGGGGGCCACCGCGCGCTGGATGTCCAGGACCAATCTGTTGTCTGCCATGAGGAAAATCCTTCAGGGCCCCTCCGCCTCGAGGGCCGGAGGGACACGCACTGCGTTGTCTTCACAGGGATGCTGGCGCGCAACGCTCAAGCTGCGGGCCGGCGTCATCGAGGGATGGGGCGCGCGGGGGAGCGCACCAGGATGCTCCCCCGCGCCCCGTCATGCCTTCACGGCGTTACTGCGACACAACCTCGCAGGCCGGGATACGGCTGCACACGCTCTTGCCGTTCACCGTCAGCTCCGGAGCGTTCTCCGGGCAGGTGCCGCTCTTCACCGTCACGCCCGCGGTGGCGTTGACACACACGCCCGCCCCGGAGTCGCAGGTGTAGCCGTCGTCAAAGCCCTCGGCGCACTGCGCGTCGTTGGCGCACTCACGCGCCGGGTAACGCACCGCGCACTCCTGGGTGTTGAACGCGGAGTTGTAGAGCACCAGGTTGTCAAAGTTGGTGCTGTTGAACGCCGCCAGCGCGCTCAGGCTCTCCGGCATCCCCGCGCCGTCAAACAGACGGAACGCCTGGATGTCCTGGTTGGCGGTGCGGACCTCGGTGACGCCGTCGGGAAGCGGCGGAACCTCGATGGTGAAGGTCCCGCTGCCGGACGGCGCCGCGTAGATGATCCAGCTCTTGTCGGCGGTGTCCAGGTTCAGGCGGTAGAAGTCCGCGCCGTCCACGCGCGTGGTGCCCGTGTACGTGCGGCTGGTGGTGCTCCAGGAGCCCTTGTTGAACTGCAGGAACGTCCCCGCCGGGAACGTGGTCTTGCTGTCCTCCGGCAGCGAGTCGTTGAAGCTGACCAGCACGCTGGTGAAGAGCGCGCCGGAGCCCAGGCTGTTGATGTCCAGCGCCAGCGCCACGGTGGCCAGGCGGTAGCCCTCCAGACCGTCGTGCGGCGGCGCGTAGTCCACCGCCAGGTCACCTTCCGCCAGGCCATTGTCCGCGCACTCGTCGAAGTCCGGCGTGCCCGTGTCATCCGCGCAGGTCACCTTGCCGTTGGCGGCACCGGTGCTCGTGCACTCGCTGGTCTCGCTGTTCTCGCACACGTCCAGACCCGCGGTGACGCCCAGGGGAACAAAGCCCTGGCCGGGCACGTACGAGCCGGTCAGCACCAGCGCTCCGCTCAGGTTCTGCGAGGCGTCTTCCGGCAGGCTGGGGAGCGTGGGGATGGTGAACGGAGCAACGCGGCTCAGCAGGTAGGCCGGCTTCACCACGATGTCGTTCTGCGGGAAGTTGGGCAGCGCGTCCGGGGTGGCGGGAGCGGCCTGGTCCACCACGGAGATACCGCCCTGCACGTAGTGGTAGAACTTGCGGAAGAACGGCAGCACCGCTCCCAGGATGGCGCCGGCATTGATGTTGTCGCCGCCCGCCACGTCGCTGATGATCGGGGCGATCTTGTTGAGGGCCACCTGGCCGCCCAGACCCCAGAGGATGCGGTTGCAGGGATCCTCGGTGGTGCAGGGACCGTCGGCGTAGACGTCCACGCGGGTCTTGATGTCCTCGGTGTTCAGCTTCAGGTAGACGCCGCCGGGCAGCGGAACGTCCTCCTCGTCAATGGAGACGGAGGGGATGCTGATGTCGGTGGGCACCGTGCGGCCCACCAGCGACTCCAGGTTCAGGTCGCTGAGCGCGCCGGCAATGGAGAACGCCGCCAAGCCCAGCTTGATGTCGCCCTTCGGGGGCTGCGCGAGGCTCGTGTCGAACGTGCCGGTGACGCCGGCCACCTTGCTCTCATCCTTGAGCGGGTCCACGTAGAAGGCCACGTCGTTGGTGCCGGGGGCCACGTAGGTCACCCAGGTGTAGCCGGGCGTGCCCTCGGGGAAGGCGCTGATGTCCTTGATGTCCGCCGCGGGGCCGCCGCCGGTGAACGTCACGTCGCCGGTGGCGCTGGTCTCCAGCGTGGTGGCGGTGTTGTCCGTCTTGCGGAGCTGCACCTTCACGCCGGTCATGGGCTTGCCGGTGCGGCTGTTGAAGACCACCGCGCGGACGTCGTTAGCGCCCACTGCTCCGTAGACGTGCACGCTGGCCGTGCAGGTACCGCTGCCGCCGACCGGGGTGGCGGTGATGGTCGCGTCGCCGCTGGCCACGCCGGTCACCACGCCGTTGTTGTCCACGCTCGCAACGCCCGCCGCAGAGCTGGTGTACGTGAACTGAGCGGCGGGCACCTGGGCGCCGCTGTTCTTCAGGCCCACGGGGCGCAGCTGGCGGGTCGCACTCGCCGTCAAGGAGAAGTTCGCCACGTCCATCACGCACTTGTCGGCGGTGATCTCGCCGGGGTCGCCGCACTGAGACACGGGGTTACCATTGTCGTCGGTGCTGTTGATGCAGATCTGGCCGGGCGGGCAATCCTCGGGGTTGCACTCCTTCACGCGGCAGATGTTGCGACGAAGGTCGCAGGTCTCGGGGGGCTCGCAGTCGGCGTCGGACTCGCAGATCACCTTGGTGCAGCAGCAGTCGTCGCCGTTGCAGGCAAGTCCGTCCGCGGCGTTCTGGCACTCGAAGCCACCGCCGCACTCACGCGCCACGCGGCAGGACTTCCGGCCCAGCGAGCACGTGTCGCCGCCGCTGGATGACGTCGTGGACGTCGTGCCGCTGGTACTGGGTTCCGTGCAGCCCGTCGTCTGGACGACGGCCCCCATCAGCCCAAGCGACAGGTACATCGCTGGAACTGCCATGAACCTCTTCAACGTCTGCATCATGGACAAGCCTCCACAAGTGACCGCAACAGGCTGCAGTCTTGCCGTGCCGGTTGGGGCGGCCTCCAGACACGGAAGACGCCGCCCGGACTCACGAAAAAGGCGGTTCCTGTAGCCGACGCCGCGCACGGGGCGCAACCGCCCTGGCTCAAGCCCGCACCCTTTGCCGCACCGCAACAGGCCCGGTCATCCGCTGGCGAGGCGGGGGTCCCGGTGTCATGTTCCCGCTCATGCCCAGGCAGCGACCCCGTTCCCAACCCCGCCCCTTGGCGGAAGCGCTCCTGGTGGCCCTGCGCAAGGCGGGACTGAGCCAGACGCTGCAGAGCGTGGAGGTCCTGCGACGCTGGCCGGAGGTGGTGGGCCCGGAGATGGCGCGCCAGACCTGGCCGGAGATCCTGAAGGACGGCGCCCTGGTGGTGGCCACCACGCACCCGGCCTGGCGCCATGAGCTGCACTTCCGACAGGAAGAGATCCTGACGCGCCTGGCCGAGGTCCTGGGACCCGGCACGGTCAAGGCGATCTCCACGGTGGTGCGGACCCGTCGGGGGAATGCGGCGCCGGAGGTCAAACCGCGCGCGGAGGCCGTGGCATTCGGGGACACCGTGGCCAACCCCGTCGACGACGATCTTCTCCGGGACGCCATCCGCCGCGCGGCCGCGGCCAACGCGGAGGCCCGGTACCGGGGACGGTTGGCATGATCCCGCTGTACCTGGTGGTGGCGGCGCATCTCTTTGGCGGGATGCGGACGCCCACCTCGCTCATCCAGGGCGCTTCGCTCGTCGTCATTGGGAAGGTGCAGGCGGTCAAGCCGCGCGCGGGAACGGTGCAGCGTGTGGAGGTGAACGTCGTCAGTGCGCCGTGCGTCGAGGGGAAGGGGCCGCGCAGCATCACGGTGCATGAGCTGGGGGATCATTCGGCGGATTACGTCGTGGGGGAGACGGTGATCTTTCCGTTGATTCCCGCCTCCCAGAGCCCACACCGCGACCCGGAGGTTCCCCCCGACGCGTGGAGCGTGGAACAAGCCTCCAGCGAGGTGGTGCGGCTCGCGCCCGACGAGGTGAAGGCGGCGGAAGCCGTGGTGAAGACGTTGTGTCGGGCGCGGGACCCGGATGCGCGCGCCTCTGCGCTCGTCGAGGTCATGGCCGGTCCCGTTCCGCGTCTCGCCGGGGGCGCCGCCCGCGACCTCATGGTGCTGCAGAAGCTCCCCCCGCTCACCGAGCCCTCTCGTCGTGCGTTGCTGGGGTTGCTCGCGGATGCCACGAGGCCAGCGTCATTGCGCGTGGTGGCGGCGCAGCTCGCGGGGCGCTCTGGCGACGACGTGTTGCAGCAGGCCACGGCGGAGCGCATCGCCGTCACGGAGGAGCCCGAGGTGGTCGCGTCGGCCATCCGCGCGCTGTCGTCGCGACCCGAGCTGGTGGAGCCGCGCATCGTGAGGGCGCTGGAAGGTCGTGCGGGCGCGGGACGACTGGCGGCGGCGCGGTTTGCGGGGACGCGTGGGATGACGTCGGTGGTTCCGCAGCTGGTGACGCTGGCCAAGGGCCCGGAGCCCGACGCGGCGGCCGTGGCGTGTCAGGCGCTTGTGCGGATGGCGTCGAGAGAATCCGTGACGGCGCGTGCCCGGCTCATCACCGAGCTGCAGCCGCCAGCGCGCGAGGCATGCGCGGTGGCGCGGTGATGTTCCGACGGCTCACGCGATTCCGACGTGCCTCTCAAGTGCGGCGACCCTTGTTTCGAGGCCGACGACGTCGTCCCTGTGGACGACGGCATCCTTGAGCTGAGCGACGTCCACCTTGAGTTGAGCGACGTCCGCCTTGAGTTGAGCGACGTCCGCCTTGAGCTGAGCGACGTCCGTCTTCAAGACTTTGACGTCGCCTCGAAGTTCCTTGATGTCCTCGCTGTTCTGCGCCGCCGCCATCTGCAGCGCCCGGATCTCCTCGGAGTGATGCGTGATGGCGGCCTCCACCGCGCGCAACCGCATCTCGACCCACGCCCGCATATCGGCGAACTGCCGATCCATCTTCTCGCTCAGTGCAACCTGCCCCTCCGCCAGCAGCCGGAACTGGTCCATCATGTGCTCGTAGAGCAGCCCAGCCCGGCCTTCCCCGGTTGCGGAGGGCGGAAGCTCGGCGGATGGACGACGCGGGCGCTTGCGTGTGGCCATTGCGCATGATCGATAAGCCCGGCTCGAGACCACTGCAACGTCCGGGCGCTGGTCGGGTGTCCATCGCGATGGAAACGCGGTGACGTCGAGGACCTGCGGCGCACTGGGGAGCGCACGACGAACACAGCGCGGGGATGCGGCGCAAACACCGGCGCCAGCGGAACGCACACGCGTGTGACCGCACCAGCCAACCGCTCTGGCCCTCTTCCGCGGCGCGGTGTAGGTTGCGCGCCCTCTTGCGGCCTGCTGGCCACTTTATGGAGCCACCCATGACCTGGAAGAACGCTGGATTCTCCCTGTTGATCCTTGCAGCAGGGGTTGCCACCACCTTCACATCCGCCTGCAGCGAGGGCGGCGGTAGCGCCACCACCGGCGGAACCACTGGCGGCAGCACCGGCTCGACGAGCAGCGGCGGCACCGGCGTTCCCGAGGGCTGCGCGGAGACCGGCGCCAACGTCATTGCGCCCACCACCGAGGCGGCCCTCAAGGAGGGCGGCGCGCCGGACCTCTCCTGCTACACCACGCCCGCGTCGCTGGGCGCCAGCCAGAACGTCACGGTCACCGGCTGCCTGGACATCTTCGGCGTCGGCTCGCGCGCCAAGGCCGGCCTCCGTCTTTCCGTCTACGGCATTGACCAGAACCCCGGCCCCAACCAGGACACGCCGCGTTACGGTGACGTCGCCATCGAGCTCGTCGACGCCAGCGAGTGCGAGTTCGAGGGCAAGTACACCATCAGCAACATCCCCACCAACACACCGCTCATCTACAAGACCTACGAGCAGGCCGCCGCCGGTGCGCAGAAGCAGGCCGTGGACACGTACCACTACAACGTCGTCATCCGCGCGGACCGTCATGACACCGACAACGACGGCACCTACGAGTACGCCGCCAACATGATCTACGCGTCCACCTACGCCACCATCCCGCCGCTCGCGGGTCGCACCGTCGAGGGTGGCAACAACCTCAACGACCTGAAGGGCCGCGGCGTCATCGCCGGTGAGGTGCGGGATTGCCAGGGTGAGGGCCGCAGCGTGATGAACGCCACCGTCGGCGGCTCCTGCATCGACACCCCGACGGCGAAGGTCGTCTACTTTGACGGCGCAGAGGACCCCAAGCCCGCCATCCAGCGCACCAGCACCAACAATGACGGCCTGTTTGCCATGCTGAACGTCTACGCTGTCACCAATGAGACGGCGGGTCGCAAGCAGGAGCTGGAGGGCAAGGTGCTCGCCGGTGGACAGGTCATCAGCGCGGGCAAGGTCAGCGCGTACATCTACCCGGACAGCGTCACCATCTTCTCTCCGCAGGGCCTGCTCCCCACGCAGTGAGCCCAAGAGGTTGACCATGCGTCTCAAGCTCCTGGGTGTGTCACTGGCGCTGGCGCTCGCTCCCTCGTGCGGGCCCAGCACCACCGGACAGAACCCCGACGCCGGCGACACCACCCCGCCAGACCCCACGCTGGTGGTGGACTGTCCCGGTCAGTCGGGATGTGCGCAGGGTGGCGCGCAGCAGATCCTGGCCGGTGCCGCCAAGCGGGTGATCACACCCAGGGGCTTCGAGATTGCACGCATTGAGTACCTGGACAGCGGCCACCCCGACCGCTGCGACCCCATCATGCTGGCCACCTTCGGTCGGGCATACTGCGGGGAGCTGCACGACAAGTTCGCGGAGGACTGCGGCGTGGACGGGCTGTGCCCCAACAACCGCGCCGAGGAGGATGACCCCGCCACCGCCGACGTGAACGAGGCCACCGACGGCCGCGACAACGACCGCGACGGCGTGGTGGATGACCCCGGCTACACCGCGCCCGACGCCGACGGCAGCGAGCGCGACGGCTTCCCCGACTACTTCCATGACTGCGGCCAGGATCGGCTGTGCCCCGACAACGTCCCGGAGAGCGGCGCCCAGGCCACCGACGGACTGGACAACGACGGCGACGGCGCCACCGACGGAGAAGACCACGCGTACACCGGCCCCGACGAGGGCGAGGGCGACCGCATCTTCCAGGGCCTCTGGATTGCCGGGTTTGGCAACAACCGTCCCGCCATGGGCATCAAGGATGAGCTGTGGGTGCGCGCACTGGCGCTCAAGACCGGTGAGACCACGGTGGTGATGGTGAGTGTCGACGTGGTGGGTTTCTTCTACACGGAGGTGGAGCGCGCGCGGGAGCAGCTCAAGCAGGTTGCTCCCGAGGTGGACTACCTCTCGGTCAGCGGCACGCACACGCATGAGGCGCCCGACGCGCTGGGCCAGTGGGGCTTCATCGACCCCATCCAGGAGGTCCCGCTGACGTCGGGGCGGCCGGAGGGATTCAATGCGCAGATCGTCGAGATGATCGTGGAGGCGGCGGCGCAGGCCGTCAGTGAGCTGACCCCGGCGTCCATCCACGTGGGCCAGGACGGCACCGGCGTGGAGGGGCTGCTGCATGACGGTCGGGACCCGCAGATCTTCGACGACACCATGACCGTGGTGGAAGCGCGCCGCCTGGACAACAGCGCCACGATCTTCACGATGGTGAACTGGGGCAACCACCCGGAGAGCCTGTCCTCCGCCAACAGCCACGTCAGCAGCGACTACAGCCACACGCTACGCCTGGGGGTCGAGAGCGGGCTGCCCGCGGAGGGAGACAAGCCGGCGCGCGCCGGGCGCGGCGGGGTGGCCGTCTACATGCAGGGCGCGGTGGGCGGCATCATGGGCCCCAACGGATTTGACGTCACCGCGCGCGACGGCACCGTCTACCCGCGCGGCAACTACACCTTCGCGCGTACCGACGCGTACGGCTACCTGCTCGCCGACAAGGCACTGGAGATCCTCGACGGGGCGGAGCGCATGGACACCGCGGAGCTGAAGGTGCGCGCGCGGACCATCCTCTTGCCCATCGAGAACATCTATTTCCGCGTGGCCTTCTACAACGGCATCTTCGACCGCCTGGCCTACACCGCCGACGGCGCCGTGCGTGACCCCGAGGCGGACTACAACGACGTGCCGCCGTTCATCAAAAGCGAGGTGTTCAACCTCCAGCTCGGCGAGCTGGCGCTCTACGGCGTGCCCGGCGAGCTGTTCCCCGAGCTGGCGGTGGGCGGCTACGACGGCAGCAAGAGCCACGGCCGCGAGCTGGTGCCCGCCACGCACTGCCCGGACAAGAACACCTGCTCCCAGCGCAATGACACGTGCGACCGCGAGAGCTGCGAGCTGTGCGCTGCGCCGGACATGAGCAAGGCGCCCGCCGGCCCGTACTTCAAGGACCGCCTCAAGGGCCGCTTCAAGATGACCATGGGCCTGGCCAACGACGAGGTGGGATACCTGGTTCCGTCCTACGCCTGGGAGGTCTCCCCCACCGACCCCTGGTTCTGCGAGCCGGTGGACCACTACGAGGAGACCAATTCCACCAGCATGCACGCGGTCCCGCGGGTCACGGAGGCGCTGGAGACGCTCTGGTTCTAGGTGCGTCGCCAAAGCTCCGGCGAAGGCTCAAGAATTCGGGGTTGGAAGTTGACCGGCATCCAAACCGCCGACTACCGTTTCGGCAATTCCCCCCAGGAGATCCTTCAGGCGGCCTGGCCGTTTGGGCCGTTATGTTGGGTGCCGGACCGGGGCCTGGGATTGAGGCCGAGAGCGCCAAGATGAAGTTTGTCTGTGACAGCTGTCAGGCCCAGTACCTCATCGCGGACGAGAAGGTCGGCGCGCGTGGGGTGAAGGTCAAATGCAAGAAGTGCGGAAATGTCATCATCATCCGCCCCGGTAACGGTGCGGAGGCAGATGACCCGGCGTCCATGCAAGAGAAGAGCGCCATGGCACTGTCTCCCGTCGGAGAAAGCCAGGCGGCCGCCGCGCCGGTGCGCACCGCGTCGCGCGCCAAGATGCAGGCGGTGGGCGCTGACATGGGCGTGAGCACGGGTGGTCGCACCGCATCCCGCGCTCGCATGGCGGCCGTGCCGCCGCCGCCTCCGTCGGAGGAGACCACCACGCCGCCCACCGCCAGGGCGGACAAGGCGGAAGATGACTCCACCGTGGTGAACATGCAGCGCCCCTCCGCAGACGACCTGGGCCTGGGCAAGCCCGCCGCCGACGCAAATGGCGACGCGTTCGCCTCCATGGGCGCACCCGCCATGGAGAACGAGCCCGCCGCTCCCGCGCTGCAGGAGGAGAAGGCCACCGCGCAAGGCTCCGTGGACGAGTGGGCGGCCAAGCAGCAGCACTCCGAGTCCTCCAGCCCCACGCTGGCCGCGCCGCCTTCCGAGGACGTCATGGCCGCGCTGGAGAAGCACCGCGCGCGTGCCGCCGTCGCCCCCGCGCCGCCTCCGCCTCCCGCCGAGCCCACGGGGGACGGTTTCCTTCCGCCGCCCCCGGGCGCCAACGGCAACGGCGCCAGCCCGGAGTTGGAGCAGGAGCTGGCGGGCGCGTTTGACGGCCTGTTCGGCGGCGCGCCTGGTGCCACCCCCGACGACCGCAAGCCCACCAAGGTCTACACCTCCGACGAGGCGGACAAGCTCCGTGAAGGCGCCGGCGAGAAGAAGAACGGCGAAGCCAAGCGCAAGAAGGACAAGGCCGAGAAGGCCGAGAAGGTCGAGAAGGAAGCCAAGGGCGAGAAGGCGCCCATTGAGTGGTACGCCGCCATCAACGACGAGCAGCAGGGTCCGCTCTCGTTGGAGCAGGTGGAGAACCACTGGATGAAGGGCGAAATCACCGCCGAGAGCCTGGTGTGGCGCACCGGCATGGCGGACTGGATCCCCGCCCGCGACGTCAAGGAGCTCAAGTACCTGCTGGACCTGGTCCCGCAGCGGAAGAAGCCGCCGGTGGACGTGGAGCCGGTGGTTGCGCCGGCGCTGTCTCCCAGCGCGTCGGTGCCTCCGCCGTCTCCCTCGCTCGGCCTCGCCCCCGCGGGCGACGACGCCAGCGAGGAGATGTGGCGCCCGCGCGGCATGACCGGCGTCTACCAGGCGGCCAGCGCGGCGGAGGCGTCCGTGGCCAAGGCGGCATCCGCGCCGCTCCCCGCGCTCACCCAGCCGCGTGAGGAGGAGGAGCCCAGCTGGAAGCCCGGTGCGGCCAGCGCGCTCGCCTCCCTGGTCGACGACGAGCTCTCCGCGCTCACCTCCCGCAAGAGCGGTTCGGGCGCCAAGGTGAAGGACGGGCCGGCCAAGGCCGCGGACGCCATCCCCAAGCCGCCCCCCGCCGACGACGACTCCATCGAGGCGCCGCTCAGCGCGCTGCTCGGCACCAAGGGTGACGCCGCCTTCCCCGGCCTCACCGACGACAAACCCGGCAAGCGCAACGTCACCGCCTCCGTGCCCTTCAAGCCGGAGCCCGCCTCGCGCTTCAGCCCGATGGTGATCGGCATGATGGCGGTGGGCGTGCTCGGTCTCGTCGTGGGTGGCGTGGGCCTGGCCGCCGCGCTGGGCGCGTTCGAGAAGAAGCCGGCGCAGGTGGCCCAGGCTCCGTCGGAGACACCTCCTCCCGCCCAGCCCGCCACGCAGCAGCCCACCGCGCAGCAACCCGCGGCCCAACCCGCGCAACCCGCGCAGCAGCCCGCCAACA
>JBFMGU010000302.1:0-12243 GCA_040752415.1 Myxococcota bacterium | reverse complement strand
CCAATTCCCGTCGTCACGAACCACTGGGCCCGGGGCTGACCATTGCCGGCCACCTTCACCGTTCACGCGGTACCGGCAACGGGCAGCCCCTACATTGCTGTCCGGTCCTCCGTCGCGTTGAACCGGTCGGGCCGGTCGCATCGCGTGCCGTTCTATGTCGTCATGGCGGCGCGGCCCCGGGCTGACCATTGCCGGCCACCTGCGGATGTGCCTACGCCTGCGGCCAAGCGTCGTTCCAGAAGCGCCGCACCCAATCTCATTGTGGGAAGAACGTCGTCACACTCCTGACTTCTGACTTCCCTTCCTGGACCATCCGGCAGTCCTTCAGAACGGGATGTCGTCGTCGGACAGGGGAGGCGGCTCCTCACCGGACGGTGCGCCCCAGCGAGCAGAACCGGGATCCCGGGGCGCGCTGCCGCGCGAGGACGTGCCTCCGCCGCCGCTGATGCCCTGCCGCTCCATCTCCGCTTCGATGGCGGCGAGCAGCTCGCGCTCCTTGTCATGCCAGCGCGCCTTGTTCGGGTCGGCCAGCGTCCGACGACAACCATTGGCGTAGAACTCCAGGTCCTGCGCGCTGGCGCCGGAGATGGGCATGCCCTTGCTGCGACCGTAGTTGGGGAACACCATCCCGCCGCCGCCACCGCCCGCCGCGGGGCGCGCCGCCGCCGGCCGTGACGACGTGGCGGGAACTTCCGCGCCGCCAATCGTCAGCTGGCCCAGCTCCAGGCGGAAGTTCTCGCCGTCCTTGTACGCGGTGCCAACCCGCACCTGCTCAATGGTTCCGTCGCCGCGCCGCACCGCCACAAACACTGGATGTCCGCTCATGGGCGCGAGGAATGGCACCCCTTGAAATCCCCGTCAACGCAAACGTGCGCAAGCCGTGACCACGCCGCAGGCCCGGCTCACCGTGGCGACGGGCGGCGCGACGCTCGTGGTAGGGTGCGGCCGGGGAGCATTGCCAGATGAAGACGCTGATGTGGACCGACACCCTGGAGTGGCCGCTTCCACTGCAGGCTGCCTGGGACGTCGTGGCGGACTCGGACCGCGGCAACCAGGCCACCGGCGTGGGTGTCCCGGACATCACGCCCCACGCGCAAGGCGCCGCACGCTTCGTGTTCAAGCGCAGCGCCGGCCCGGCCACGCTGGAATACGAGGAGCACCCCCTTGAGTGGCAGGTGGGCCGGTTCCTCCACGGCAAGCGCGTGTTCCTCAGCGGACCGCTGGCCTGGGCGGTGATGAGCTGGGAGCTGACCCCGGTGACGTCGGAGCGGACCCAGGTGCGCCTCCGTCTCCGCGCCGTGCCGCGCTCGCCCCTGGTGTCACCGCTGGCGTCGCTGGTGGGCCGCATGGTGTTCCGCGACGTGTTCTCCTCGCTCCAGCGGTGCGGGGACAACATCCGCCGCAACAAGCCCGCCTACGGAGTGCCGCCGCCCCGTCTCAAGCAGGACGCCTTCCAGCGCGCCGCGGACGCCACCGTGAAAAGCGTGACGGAGGCACAGCGCGCCATTGCGCGTCGCCTGGTGGAGCACGTGGCCACCGCCGACGATCACGACGTGCGCCACCTGCGTCCCTTCGCGCTGGCGGATGCGTGGCGACTTCCCCGACGGGACACACTGATCACGTTCCTGCACGCGGTGAACGCCGGGCTGCTGGAGCTGACCTGGGAGCTGGTCTGTCCCAGCTGTCTCACCGGCACCGAGACCGCGCCCACGCTCTCCGCCATTGCCGAGCACGGCCGCTGCCAGTTCTGCGACATCTCCTTTGGCCTGGAGTTCGACCGCTCCGTGGAGGCCACGTTCCGTCCGTCCTCGACGGTGCGGGAATGGGAGGTGCGTCCGTTCTGCATCTCCGGTCCGTTCCTGTTCCCGCACGTGGAGGCGCAGGCCATCCTGCCGCCGCGCGGCACCGTGGAGGTCACCGCACCTGGCGCCGCGGGGCGTTGCCGGATCTTCGTGCGGGGTGGGCTGACCGTGGCGGTGGACGTGGTGGCCGACGGGCCGGCGCAGGTGCGGACCCGCGTGGGCGAGACCGCCGAGCCCGCCGCGCTCACCGTGGCTCCCGGCGGCACCATCACGGTGGAGCACGCCCTCGACGTCGAGCGGCACCTGCGCCTGGAGCGCCTGGGCTGGGCCAACACCGCGGCCACCGCCATGCACCTGAGCCTGCTGCCGGAGTTCCGTCGCATGTTCTCGGCGGAGGTGCTGCGGACCAACCTGAGCCTCACCGTGCAGCGCGTGGGCCTGCTGTTCACCGACCTCACCGCGTCCACCTCGCTGTACACGCGCGCGGGGGATGCGGTGGCGTTCCGCCTGGTGCAGGAGCACTTCGAGCTGCTGGGTGCGGTCATCGCGCGGCACCAGGGCACGCTGGTGAAGACCATTGGTGACGCCGTGATGGCCGCGTTCCCCGACGAGGAATCCCTGGTCCGCGCCGCGGTGGACATGCAGCGCGCCTTTCCCGCGTTTCGCGCCGAGCGCAGATACGCGCCGGACGTGTTCCTGCGGGTGGGCGTGCACATTGGGCCGGTCTACGCCGCCACCGCCAACAAGCTCATCGACTACTTCGGGCAGACGGTGAACATCGCCGCGCGCCTGCAGGGCACCGCGCAGGGCGGTGAGGTGGTGATGACGGCGGAGCTGGCGGAGCGGGCGCAGGCGCAGGGGTGGCTGTGGTCCATCCGGCAGCTGGAGCGGTTCGACGCCAACGTGAAGGGGCTGGATGCGCCCATCCGCGCCGCGCGCGCCGTGGTGACGACGGAGTGAAGCGGCGCCTCCGGTTTCCTGGACGGGTACTGCGTCGGCAGCTGGCGACTCGGGTGGCGCCTACGCCGCCAAGCGCTCGATGCTCCGCTCCCCCACCGCGGCAATTGTTCCCAGCACATCAGTGACGGGCAGGCCTGCGCCAACAAAGTCCCCGGCCACCCCCGCGCGGTAGAGCACCTCCGCGTTCGGCGTCCCTCCCCCGAGCATGACTTCCGAGGCGAGCTGCACGGCGTAAAGCGAAGCTCTCAGGGCCGGGTAGGTTCCACTCCGAGACAACCCGACGCTGGCAGCGCGAAGCGCGGCGTGCAGCGCCTCCCTGTCGCGCCGCGTCTCAGCTGCTGCCTTCAACTTGCCTAGCGCAATGAAGAGGCACACCTCGGCGGAAGCGGTGGCCACCTGGTCATAGGCGGCATCAAGCCGGGCCTCCGCATCACGCCGCGACAAGACCTGAGGAGCCAGCCACAGCGCAATGGCAGCAAAGCTCGGATTGTCCGGCGCAAGCAGCTGAGCCTTGCGCAGTGACTCCCACCCGCCATGCAGATCACCTGCCTGCTTCTGATTGCGGAAGCGGAGCCACCACAAGTGCGCAACACCGGGGAAGAGCTCCAGCAACCCATCGATCTGTTTGAGCACCTGGCGTCGGACCTTGTCCTCGGCGGGAACCAGCGTGGCTTCGTCCTGCAACAGCGGGGCATCCCTCAGCGTTGCGACGAACGCCGCGTTCTGCCTCAGGAACGCCTCGCGGAGCCGGTTGAGGGTTGCCGTGGCGGTCCGTGGACGCAGCGATGCAGCGACGTTCAGGACCTCCCCCCAGGCCCGGGCCGCCTGCGGCGGGTCCAGGCCGGAGATGAGGCACCCGCACGCTTCTCCCCACCGCGCCAAGCGCTCCGTGGCTGAGGGGTTCTCCGTTGCGCTCAGCGCGCGTTTCTCGGCGCGAGCCGCCTCGTGGAAGAGCACTGCGGCTTCAAACCGGTCCTCCGCTCGTCCCTCGGCCAGCAGCGCGCTGGCGCGCATCTTGAGCGCACCCGATTCCACCAGGGCGCGGTGGCGCACCTCGTCGATCATGGCTTCACCTTGTGGAAATGGGAGACACGGGGGGAGGCGCACCACAGGGAGAGGTGGGCCCGCCGGACATCGCTGCGGCCCTTCAACTCGGCGGACTTCACCTTCAGCTCGGAGTTGAGGGCGCCCCAGCCACCCGTGGAACGGCCCGCAACCTCGACCCCATCGACGGCGCCGTTGGTCTCGAAGACCAGGTCCGGGGCATCCCTTGGCGAAAGTCGGTGACGCGACGACCCGGCAAGAAGACCGAGATGGCCGCCAATGCGAGCCCATAGGCAGCGATCTTGGTCACGTCCTCGACCAGGACACTCTTGCCCGCCTGGAGGCGTCGAACGCGCTCCGAGAGGTGCGGGTCCCGTGCCACGAGCTGACCCATGTCCCACGACAGCGCGAGCGGCTGCGGGCGCGCCTTGGTGCCACTCAACTTGACGCTGACGTCAAAGGTCGCCGGCTGTCCGGTGCCACGAGATGCCAGCCAAGCAAGGACAAAGGGCATGGCATCCACCACCCACGTCGGCTCCTGATCAACGTAGAGCCGTTCGAGCGAGTAGGTGCGCGTCGGTGCGGCGCTCGTGTGTTTGGACTTCGGGCGACGAGGCATACCGGCTGAGTAGCAAAGGAGGATGAGCCGTTCCAGAATCGCCAGCGAACGTCCGGGCCGCCACTGCCCACCCCGTGACCCCACCACCAAAGGCGGCGCAGTGAGTCCGCGCAACGCCACGCAAGCGGCGGTGTCCTGGGCTCTTAGCCGCGCCGCCTCCGTCGGGCGGTAGCGTCGCCCGCGGGAACACCACCTGCGTGTTGGTCACGTTGTTGCGCGCGGTGAGTTCCGGGCTGCTGGACGGTGGCAGCGGTTCGTCAGCCCGCGCCAAGTGGTACCCAGGATTCCAGCCGCGCTGCCACAACGGAACCTGCGGACCTCTGATTCCGACTTCTGTCACCCCATCAGGAATGCCCGCTCGACGTCGTGGTTCCCGCGCTGAGCTTCTCCACCGGCTGCACCTCCACCATCGGCGTCAGCAGGATCTCGATGCGGCGGTTGCGCGCGCGCCCCTCGTGGTTGGCGTTGTTGCCCACGGGGTGGAACTGGCCAAAGCCCGCCGCCACCAGGCGCTTCTGCGGCACGTGCGCGCGCTCACCCAGGTAGCGCACCACCGTGACCGCGCGGGCCACACTCAGCTCCCAGTTCGTGGGGAACTGCTCGCGCGTGGCGCCCACCGGCGGGCTGTCATCGGTGTGACCGGAGACCTGGACCTGCTTGTCCTGCAGCCGCTGCAGCACGCCGCCCACCCGGCGCAGCAGGTCCTCCCCGCTCTCACTGAGCGTGGCCTTCCCGGACTCGAAGAGGATCTGGTCCACCAGCTGCACCCGGATCCTCCCGTCGTCGTTGATGAGCTGCACCTCCCCACGACCGATCTCGGAATGCAGCTGCTGCTCCAGCTCCTGGTAGGTGGCGCGCAGCGCGCTCAGCTCTCCCTCCTTGGCCTGCATCTCCCCGGCCAGCTCCGCCAGGCGTGAGCGCGTCTCCCGCAGCTCCAGGCGCGCCATCTCGGCGGCGGCGCGTTCGTGCGCCAGCGTGTCGTAGGTGTAGGCGGCACCGGCCAGCACCACCGGCACGGCCACCAGGAACAGGATGCCCGGGACCCACGGCAGGCTGCCGCGCGCCACGCGCTCTTCCGACGGGGACGGAATCACAATGGGGGACATGCGGACCTCCAGGACTGCGTGCTCACGCCTCCGGTGACGCACCGCGCGTCGCGTTCCAGAACGGCGTGCTCTGCCCGTGCAACCGCGCAGCGGACGCGCCTGTTCCGACGAGCGGATCCCGCCGTGCTCCCGTCGGCGGGCACCGCGACACCGTTGTCGTGGGCTCAGCCGAGGTGGCGCTGGATGAGGGCAAGCAGGGCGGCCACGTCCACCGGCTTCTGGAAGCGGTCATTGGTCACACGGGAGAGGAATTCCCGCGCCCGCGGCGTGAAGGCCCCGCCGGTGACGAACGCGAAGCGCGGCCCCAGCTCCGGTTTCAGCGCCACCGCCTCCTCGAAGAGGTCCATGCCGCTCTTCCCCGGCATCATGAGGTCACACAGGATGAGGTCGTAGGTGGGGTCGGCGCGCAGCAGCTCCAGGGCCTCCGCGGCGCTGAAGGCCAGCGTGGCGTCATGCGCGCGGGAGAGGAGCCGGCGCAGGCTGCGCCCCACCATGGGGTCATCATCCACGATGAGCACGCGCGCGCGGCGGGGGCCCACGGCTTGCTGCGGGGGCGGCGTGGTGACGTGGGAGGGCGCGGCGCCGGGAAGCTCCAC
The DNA here is from genome assembly GCA_040752415.1 of Myxococcota bacterium. Lineage (GTDB taxonomy): Bacteria > Myxococcota > JACRCW01 > JACRCW01 > JACRCW01 > JBFMGU01. Next base: position 6,116 of record JBFMGU010000302.1, on the reverse strand, counting down.
GCGGAAGGTGCTGCCCAGCCCCTCCTTGCTCTCCACGTAGATGGTGCCCCCCATGGCGCTGATGATGCTCTGGGAGATGGCCAGGCCCAGCCCGGTGCCGCTGCCGGGGGAGCGCGTGGTGAAGAACGGGTCGAAGATGCGCTCGATGTCCTCGGCCGGGATGCCCTTGCCGGTGTCCGCCACCTCCACCACGACGCCACCAAGCTGCCGGGGCCGGATGCTGAGGCGGATCTCCTGGTCCTCGGGCCTGCCGGTCTCAATGGCCTGCGCCGCGTTGCGCAACAGGCTCATGAACACCTGGCCCAGGCGCGGCTCATTGGCGTCAATGGGCGGCACCTCCGCGTACTGCTTCACCAGCCGCGCCTTGTGCTTGATCTCCGTCCACACCAGGCTCACCACGCTGTCCACGACGTGACGCACATCCACCGGTCCACGTCGGTCATGGCGGCTGTTGGACAGCACGGACAGGTCGCGCACCAGCTTCATGACGCGTTCGGCACCGTCGCGGGCATCCCGCACCGCCTTGTGCAGCTCCTCGGCGCGCGGGTCCCCGGCCATCAGCCGCTGGACCTCCAGCGCCGCGAAGTCCAGGTTGCCCATCACCACGGCCAGCGGGTTGTTGATCTCGTGCGCCACGCCGCTCACCAGGGCGTCCATGGCGGTGATGCGGTCGGCCATGATGAGCCGGTGCTGCACGTTCCGCTCGGCGCGCTTGTGGGCCACGGTGCGGCGCACCCGCCACAGCGCCTGCGCCACGTCGGTGGGCTGGAGCGGCCACGCGTCGTCGGCGCCCTGGCGGATGAGGATGAGCGTCTCCTCCTCGGTGGGTTGCGCCAGGAGCATCACCACGGCGGTGGAGGGCGCTTCCACGTGGATGCGCAACAGCGCGTCGTGCGGAGTGCTGTCCGGGAGACCCTCCCCCACCAGCACCAGGTCCACGCCACCGCGCGCCAGCCGTTCCATCCCCGTGGCCAGCGTGGTCACGTGCTCCACGCTCAACCGCTCGGCGCGCAACCAGGGCAACGAGCTTTGCCCCCCGGCCAGCAGCATCACCTGGATCACATCCGCGCTCATGCGCGGCCTTTCCCGTCGTCACGGGAGGCGCGCCCGGCGCTCCACGTCCGGCAGCACCCACCCGTCCCCGCGCCGGAGGAACCGGCCCACGCCGCGGCTGCCACGCTGTTGCAGATGGCCATCCTCATCCTCCCGCGCCGCGGAAACGCGCTGCCGTGCCGTCCGATTAGCACCGCCAGCGGGTCTTGGCGACGGGCGCGCCCGCCACGCCCCGCCGTGGACCTGGCTTCCGCGGGATTCCGACGGTTGCTATTCAGGAGCCATGCGCAACTTCCTCCGCCTCCCGCTCTCCGTGCTGCCGCTGCTGGGCGCGTCCCTGCCTGCCCTGGCGGACGCGCCCGCCGCGGCTCCCGTCGTCGCCAACAACCCGGCGCCGCTGCCCAACGTGGCGCTGGTCCTGCTCGCACCCGCGCAGTCGGTGAAGACGGAGGACCGTCACCTGGGTGCGCTGGTGAGCGTGGTGCTGGAGGAGGCGGCGCTGGCCAGCACGTCGGTGAACGTGGTCACGCAAGGCGCACAGGCGGAGATGATGGACGACCTGGGCATCCCGCTGGGCGCACTCCTGGACGAGCGGACCGCGGCGCGGCTGGCCCAGCTCTCGGGCGCTTCGCACGTGGTGTTTGGCACCTATGCGCCGGCGCCCAAGGGCGGCTTCCTCTGGGACGTGAAGGTCCTCAGCGGGACGCCGGCCCGGAGCAAGCCGCTGGTCAACCTCACCGGCACGCCCACCGACGCGCTGTCAAAGATCGCCGCCGCGCTGACCACGGAGCTGGGCGTGTCGACGTGGACCCTGCCCGCGGTGCCCACCTCGCCCAAGGGACAGGTGGGGTACGTGCGCTGCGTGGCGTTCGCGGCGGTGGCGCTGGAGCGTGCGGGCATCAAGGGTCGTGACGTGGCCATCCCCGCCAACGTGCAGACCGCGTGTGAAGACGCGCGCGCCGACGCCACCAACCCCATGGCCGAGGGAGTCTCGCTCGCCACGCGCGCGCTGGCGGGGGATGCGGCCGCGGGCAAGCTGCTGGCGGCGTACGTGGATGCGCACCCGCTGGAGCGTCTGCCGTTGCTGGCGCGCGTGCGGCAGGAGTTCTCCGCGGGTCGACGTGCGGAGGCGTTGGCGCTGCTGGGCAAGGTGCAGGCGGCGCGTCCGCGTGACCCCGACGTGCTGCGGCTCACCGGCGAGCTGCACATGGAAGCGCAACAGTGGGACAAGGCCAAGGCCGCATTCGCCGCGGCGGCGGCGCAGGTGCCGCAGAGCCCGTACCTGCGTTACCGCCTCAGCTACGCCACCTACCGCGCCGACCAGCCCGACGAGGCCATGGCCCACGCGCGCGCCGCGCTGGCATTGTCCGGCGGTGACTCACCCTTCTACCAGCTCAACCTCGGCGAGCGGCTGCTGGACGCGCGTTTCCTCGACGAGGCGGTGACGCACCTGAGCCGCAGCGTCGAGCAGACACCCAACCGCATGACCCCGCGCGTGCGCCTGGGCTACGCCTACCTGCTCATGGGCAAGGCCGACGAGGCGCTGGAGCAGCTGCGTGCCGCCGAGCAGCTCACGCCCACCGAGCGCGAGGTGGCGCGCGGAATCCCCACGCTGCTGCTGATGGACCTGGCGCGCGCGCACGCCGCCAAGGGCAACACCAACAACGCCATGAAGTACCTGCTGGAGCTGAAGAAGAACGGGCAGCTGGAGGTGGTGGACCTGCGTGGCCCGGAGTTCGAGACGCTGGAGAACGTGCCGGAGTTCCAGAAGCTGCAGCGGAAGTAGCGCAAGCCGTGCGCGCGGGGTGGTGAGCCTTTCAGCGCTGATTTTCGCTTCGCCTTCACCCGCAGTTGTCCTAAGCTTGGCTCCGCGTCTTCCCACGGAGCCTCCTTTGCGATTCGTCTGGATTTCGGCTGGCGTCTACGCGCTCGCTGCCTGCAGTGGCGCCACGGGCGGTGAGACCAGCACTTCCTCGTCGGGGTCCACCTCCTCGGGCGCCGCGGGAAGCTCCAGCTCCACGTCATCATCATCCGCTTCGAGCTCATCCAGCGGTTCCATCACCAGCCATGTCCGCTGGGGCGAAGATCTCTATGCGCACTTCGCGGAGGCGCTGGGTGGCAGCGGGGAGGACCACGGAATCGCGTTGACGGTGGGACGCGCCTACCAGGTCTACGTGGCCGGTACCTTCAGTGACACGATGACCCTGGACGGCATCACGCTGCAGGCCACGCGCCCGCACGACATCTTCCTGGCCGCGTTCCGCTCCGACGGACAGCTGCTCTGGCTCAAGCAACCCTTCCGCGGTTCCGTGGAGCTTTCCGCGCGCTCCCTCCGGCCCATCTTCTCCGACGACGGCGTGGCGGTGGCCGGGACCTTCTCCGGCACGCTGGACCTGGAGGGCACGGAGCTGGTGAGCGTGGGACAGCGCGACATCTTCGTGACCCACTTCAGCGACGCCGGCACCATGTCCTTCGCCCGCCGGATTGGCGGCGCGGGTGACGACGTGGCCCGCACCTTCACGCACGACGGCATCCTGGCCGGCTCGTTCACCGGGGAGATGGACGTGGCCACCGGGGTGATCACCTCCGTGGGTCAGCGCGACGCGTTCGTGTTGCGCATTGACGAGCAGGGGTTGATCCAGTCCCCGCAGGGCTTTGGCGGGCCGGGTGACGACGAGGCGCTGGAAGCCACCACGATCTCCACCGGGGAGCTGCTGATCGCGGGCTCCTTCCAGGACACCCTCACCGTGGATGGCCACACGCTCACCAGCGAGGGCGGCACGGACATCTTCCTGGTGTTGCAGACCGGAGGCGGCTCCCGCTCCTGGGCCGTGCGTGTGGGCGGCGTGGGGGAGGACGTGCCGCTGCAGCTTGCCCTTCCCATCGAGGGGAACCGCATGGCGCTGCTGATGGAAGGCACCCATGACCTCGCTCCGGGTGGCGCCGCCGCGGGTCAGCACATCCTCACCTTCGACGACACGGGCGCCCTCACCTGGGCTCTCCAGCCGCCCGCGCCGGTGTCGGTCATTGGCGTCACGTTGATCCTGCGGGTCTTGATGCTCGGCTCGTTTGATGCGCCCTTCACCTATGGACAAACCACCTTGACACCGGTGGGCGGCACCGACGTCCACATCCTCAGCACGGACTACAACGGGGAGCCCGGCACCGCGCGCTCCGTCGGTGGACCCGGGGATGAGAGCGCCACGTCGCTGAGCATCACGGGTCTGGGAGTGGTGTATTTCACGGGCTCGCTCGAGGACACGGTCAGCGTGCCCGAGGGACGTGGAGCAGCCAGCAACGGCGGACCGGACGCGCTGATCGTCCGCATCCGCGAATAAAGGGCGGGAGGGCGCCATGCCGTCACTGCGTTGGGTTCAGGCGTTGATGGGGTTGGGCGTGGCCGGCGCCATGACGGTGTGCTCCCTGCCCCCGGAGCTCCCCTTCACCGCGCCAGTCGACGAGCCGCCGCCCCCGTCGTGCGGGATTACCGTGGGCAACCTGCCCGCGCCGCTGCTGTTCTGGCAGACCCCCGAGCAGTATGGGTTCCGCGTTGTCGACGTGGACGGCACCCTGGGTCCGCTCCTTGACGTCGGAACCCAGGCGACCCCGCTGGCCTTCTACCCCGAGCGCGACCTCATCGCCGCGTGGATCTCCACCGGGCTCAAGATCATGCACGCCACGCCGGGACGCGCCGCGCAGTACCTGACGCTGGATGACCACCAGTACGCCAGCGGCGTGGGCACGCCCCAGGGCAGTCGGATTGTCACCTTGCACTCCTCCACCAGCGACGCGGGGCCGGGCGACTCCGTGGTGGTGATCTGGGATGTGGATGGAGAGGGCGCGGTGACCCAGCGCCAGCGTGTGAACCTCGGGCCGCTGGATGTGTCGTCGTCATGGCCGGTGGCGCTGGATGAAGAGCGCGTGGTCTTTGCCACGGCCTACTGGTCGCCCACCGGCACCGAGGGTGCGCGCCGCTTGTTGCGGGTGGACCTCTCCAGCGGAACCACGCAGGAGCTGTACCGCCCCGCGGAGACGGATGACTTCATCTCGTGGATGGTGCAGCGCGACGCCAACGTGATCTTCGTCAGCACCCGCCCGCACACGCAGGGACCCGACATCACGGGAGCGATCACGGAGGCACTCAGCCTGGAGACCGGCACTCCCCTTGGCCGCGTGGACGGGATCCTCGTGGGCTATGCGCTCAATGGGACCTACGGCGGCAGCCAGGTGCTGCGCGGTGAAGAACCGGCCGTGGTGCTGCACGCGGATGGGACCTTGCGCTCCTGGCGACCCTGGCGGGGACAGGAGCCTTCCTCACCGTGGGCCCTCTCGCTGGTGCCATTCCTTGGCGCCGTGGGCCTTTCCGGCGCCTTCGCCGTGGTCAGCCGCAGCGGCAACCGGGAAGCGTGGATCAGCGTGGTCGGCGTGGATGATCAATCGGTGGTCATGGAGCACCACGAGGCGCTGCCGCCCCGACGAGAGCACGAGGGGGACGCACGCATGCAGCTGATTCCCGAGCACATCTCCGCCAGCGGCACCAGCGTGCTCTTCAGCACCATCCTGGGGCAGGATGACTCCTTCGCCTTCACGGGAGAGACGTTGGTGACGTTGGATGGTTGTCGGTGGCCGTTGTACGGCTCCGCCACCGCGGCCACGGGCCGTGACCCTCCCAACTCCGACGGAGGTAGCGCGCTCTATTTCGTGGCGGACGACGGACGGCCCCGCAAGGTCCCGAACTTCACGCCCGAAACGACGGGCATGGTGAGGGGTCGGGGCTGGTTCGGCTTCTACTGAACGCAAGGGGCTGCGTCCAAACAAGTTGCCCATTCCGTCGTGGCGGGCGAACACCCAACCCCCCACGTTTGTCCCGCTGCGCTCGCTCGCCCCCCTTCCCCACACCCGCTCACCGCCCACGTGATCCGCATCAACGCATGGAGCACCCGTTGGTGTCACCGGCGGCCAAGGCCGCAGCTGGAAAAACACCAAGCCCTGCCCTCGCAGACCACTTTCACGACGTCATCGTCGGCAGGGCTTGGTGAATTTCCAGGTGCAGCCTCGGCTGC
>JBFMGU010000301.1:0-12263 GCA_040752415.1 Myxococcota bacterium | reverse complement strand
GGCCTTCCCAGCGCCATCAGCGACCAGGTCGTCTTCGTCATCGCCATGGTGGTGGGAGGCGTGGTGGCGGGGGCGGTGGGGTTCCTCGTCGGGCTGCCGTCCTTGCGTCTGCGCGGCGACTACCTGGCCATTGTCACACTGGGCTTCAACGAGATCATCCGCGTGCTCATCGAGAACACGCCCGCGGTGGGCGGCGCCGCGGGGTTCTCCAACATCCCCACGCGTGTGGCATTCGGCTGGGTGTTCGCCATGGTGCTGGTGACCATCCTGCTCGCCGGGCGGCTGCATGAGTCCACGCATGGTCGCGCGTTCCTGTCCGTGCGCGAGGACGAGGTGGCGGCCGAGGCCATGGGCGTCAACACCACCGGCTACAAGGTCCGCGCCTTCGTGAGCAGCAGCCTCCTGGCTGGGATGGCGGGCGCGCTGTTTGCGCACAGCCAGGGCTACCTGAACCCCAAGAGCTTCACCTACCTGAAGAGCACCGAGGTGGTGGTCATGGTGGTGCTGGGCGGCATGGGCTCCATCTCCGGCTCCGTCATTGCCGCGGTGCTGCTCACACTGCTCCCCGAGGGGCTGCGCGGCGTGCAGGGCATTGCCGTCGACGCGTTCAGCCGCCTGGACCTGGCCTCCTATCCGCCGGCCGTGCGCGCCGTGCTGGACCCGCTCATCTACGCGCTCAGCCAGGACCTGCGCATGGTGATCTACTCCGCGCTGCTGGTGGTGCTGATGCTCTCGCGCCCGTCGGGATTGTTCGGAAAGCAGGAGGCGTGGGAGGTGCTGCGGCAGTGGCAGGCTCGTCGAGCACTCAAGGCCGCGCAGTGATTGTCACGACGGACCGCCGTGCGTTACAAGGCCCGACCCGAACAAGCACACCCCCTTTTTGACGTCGCCGCACCGGTCCACGGAGCCGCGACACACGGAGCAAAACAGATGGCTCGTCCCTGGAAGGATCTCGCATCGCAGGTGGAGGACATCGTCGCGGACGCCATGGAGCGCGTGAAGGACCTGGTGAAGGACTCGCTCAACAGGGAGCTGGGTGACCTCATCGGCGGCGGCGCCTTGCCGGCGGGACGCAAGAAGGGCGCGGGTGCGGGGCGTCCGGCCAAGGGTGGCAAGAAGGCCAAGGCGGGGAAGGGCAAGCCGGGGCGCAAGCCCACGCTGACGCCGGAGCGCGTGCAGGCGCTGGCGGCGCTGGTGGCCAAGCAGGGTGAGGTGGTGCCCAAGGCGGCCCGCAAGGCGCTCAAGCTCAACGCGCCGCAGATGCAGACCACCGCGCGAGAGGCGGTCAAGCAGGGCCTCATCAAGGTCAAGGGCGCGGGTCGCGGAACGCGCTATGTGAAGGCCTGAGCGGGCGCACAGGGCTTGGGGACGGCGCATGGGCACGGAAGGTAGCCAGAGCGAGACCGGCACGACGGGGGGGAGCCACGCGCTCCGTGCCAACAAGGTCACCGTGCGCTTTGGCGGCTTGACCGCCGTCTCCGACTTCAACCTGGAGCTGCGCAGCGGTGAGCTGGTGGGCCTCATTGGTCCCAACGGCGCCGGCAAGACCACGTGCTTCAACATCCTCACCGGGGTCTACAAGCCCACCCTGGGCGAGGTGTCCCTGGACGGCACGCGCTTCGACGGAAAACCGCACAACATCTGCAAGCTGGGCGTGGCGCGCACCTTCCAGAACATCCGGCTGTTCAAGGACCTCACCGTCCTGGACAACGTCAAGACGGCCCTGCACCTGCGCAGCCGCGCCACCATGCTGGATGTGCTGCTCAGCACGCGTCGGGCGCGTGAAGAGGAGGAGCGGCAGACGCGCGCGGCGGAGGCCCTGCTGGAGCGCGTGAGCCTGTTGCACAAGGCGCGGATGCTGGCGCGGAACCTGCCGTACGGGGACCAGCGTCGACTGGAGATTGCGCGCGCGCTGGCCACCGGACCGCACTTCCTCCTGCTGGACGAGCCCGCCGCCGGAATGAACGGGCAGGAGACGATGGCGCTGCTCAAGCTCATCAGCCAGATCCGCGCCGACCTGGGCATTGGCATCCTGCTCATCGAGCACGACATGAAGCTGGTCATGGGCATCAGTGAGCGGCTCATCGTGCTTGACCACGGCGAGACGATTGCCACCGGCGTGCCCAAGGAGATCCAGCGCAATCCCAAGGTCATCGAGGCGTACCTGGGAGATTCGTACCTGGCGGAGCACCCGGAAGTGGCGGGGGGCGCGTCGTGAGCAACCTGCTGGAGCTGAACGACGTCAACGTCCACTACGGCGCCATCCACGCGCTCAAGGGCGTCACGCTGCGCGTGGGAACGGGAGAGGTGGTCACCCTCATTGGCGCCAATGGCGCGGGGAAGAGCACCACACTGCGCGCCATCAGCGGCCTGGTGGCGCCGTCCAAGGGGAAGGTCACCTTCGACGGGCAGGACATCACCGGCACGCGCGCGCACCAGCTGGTGGCTCGAGGGATGGCCCATGCGCCGGAGGGGCGTGGAATCTTCGCGAACCTTTCTGTCGTCGAGAACCTGGAGCTGGGGGCGTACCTGCGCCATGACCGCGACGGGATCGAGCAAGACAAGGAGCGTGCGTTCAAGCTCTTCCCCCGACTGCGCGAGCGACAGAAGCAGGCGGCGGGCACGCTCAGCGGTGGAGAGCAGCAGATGCTTGCCGTGGCGCGTGCGCTCATGATCCGGCCGCGCTTGCTGCTGCTGGATGAGCCGTCGCTGGGATTGGCGCCGCAGGTGGTGGAGTTGATCTTCAACATCGTCAAGGAGATCAACGCGGGGGGAACGGCGATCCTCCTCGTCGAGCAGAACGCGCACCAGGCGTTGAAGGTGGCGCACCGCGGGTACGTGCTGGAAACCGGGAGCGTGGTGATGGAGGGGCCCGCGGGGGAGCTGCTGGGGAATCCCGAGATCAGGAAGGCGTACCTGGGCGAGTGACCTGCGCGGTGGCGCGCGCGCTCCGGTGGCGATGTCGACTGAGCACGTTGCCAAGAGTCTCTTTACATTCGGAGAAGCACCAGTTGAGCCGGGTGCGCCCGAGTCAAAGCGGTAATCCTGACCGCACTCCCAGAGTGCCGGCTGCGCGTGTCGCGTTGGGCGGAGCGGCCGGCACGCTGCGTTCCCGACGTGTTTTTCCGGTGCGGGCTCCGACGGAAGTGGTCCGAGCGGCGCCCGCACCTCTGGGAGTGCGGTCAGAATTACCGCTTTGACTCGGGCGGTCCCTGCTCAACCAGGCCTTCTCCGCAATTGAATGAACTTCTGGGCGGTCTATCTGCCTACGCGCGGGCGTGGGCGGCGGCGAGGATGGTGCCGCTGCGCACGAGGTCGTCGATGACGGCGAGGTCCTTCATCAGGACGCGGTCCTCTTCCAGGTGCGGGATGCGCTTGCGGATGGCCGCGTAGACGCGCTCCACGCCGGCACCCGCCTTCAACGGTCGACGGGCGTCCAGCGCCTGCGCGGCAATCATCAGCTCGATGCCCAGCACACGGCGCACGTTCTCCACCACCTGCGTGGCCTTGTTGGCGCTGGTCATCCCCATGCTCACGTGGTCCTCGCGGTTGGCGCTGGACGGGATGCTGTCCACCGACGCGGGATGGCACAGCACCTTGTTCTCGTTCACCAGCGCGCCCGCCGTCACCTGGCAGATCATGAAGCCGCTGTTGAGGCCGGAGTGTGAGGCCAGGAACGGCGGGAGGCCGCTCAGCGTCGGGTTCAGCAGCTGCTCCATCCGACGCTCACTGATGTTCGCCAGCTCCGCCACGGCAATGGCCAGCATGTCCAGCGCCAATGCCAACGGCTGACCGTGGAAGTTGCCGCCGCTGACGAGGTCACCCTGCTCCTCGAAGACCAGCGGGTTGTCCGTGGCGCTGTTGACCTCGATCTCCAGCGTCCGACGCACGTAGGCCAGCGCATCCCGCGTGGCGCCGTGAACCTGCGGCATGCAGCGCAGGGAGTACGCGTCCTGCACCTTGGCGCAATGGGCGTGCGAGGGCGCAATCTCGCTTCCCTCGAGGAGGGAGCGGATGTGGGCGGCGCTCTGGATTTGACCCGGGTGCGGTCGTGCCGTGTGGATGCGCGCCTCGAAGGGACGGTGGCTGCCCATCTGCGCTTCCACCGTGCATGCGCCAGCGACGTCGGCCAGCTCGCACAGGCGCTCCGCCTCCAACAGCGCCAGCGATCCCACCGCGCCCATGGCCTGCGTCCCATTCACCAGCGCGAGGCCCTCCTTGGCCTGGAACACCAGGGGGCTCAGCCCCGCGCGAGCAAGCGCCTCCGCCGCCGTCACGCGCACCACGCCCGATGGGCCCTCGTCGACGAATGCGTCGCCTTCACCCATCAGCATCAGCGCCAGGTGCGCCAACGGCGCCAGGTCACCGGAGGCCCCCACGCTGCCCTTGGCGGGCACGCAGGGAGCGGCGCCGGTGTTCAGCAGCTTGATGAGCGCGTCCGCCACCACCGGGCGCACGCCCGCGCGACCGGTGCACAACACGTTGGCGCGCAGCACCATCATGGCCCGCCCGACGGGGAACGGGAGCGGCTCACCCACGCCCACCGCGTGGCTCACAATCAGGTTGCGCTGCAGCTTGAGCAGGTCGTGCGGCGGGATGGGCACTTCCGCCAACGCGCCAAAGCCCGTGTTCACGCCGTACGTGGGCTTCCCCGACGACGCCACGCTCTCGACGAACGCGCGACTCCGCGCCATGCGCTCCCGCGCCGTGGGATGGATGTCCACCGGGGCACGGTGGCGGGCAATGGACTCAAGGGCTTCGAGGGTGAGCGAGCCCCCGTCGAGGAGGACAGGGTGCGTGGTCATGTCGGTGCTGCCTTATTGGCCCGGTGCAGCCGGGAGGAGGCCGGTGCTGGGACAGGTGGTGTTGCTGCAAAAGTTCTCGTCGCCGGCCTGGGTGTCCAGGTTGGTACAGACGTCCGAGCACTGCGTCACCTGGCCAAGGTTCTGCTCGCGACAGACCTCCTCGCACGGGCGGGCGTAGTCGGAGTCACACGCTTTGAACTCCTCCAGGCACGTCCCCGTCCGACGGAGGCGGAAACAACACTGCTGCTGCTGCTCGCCAACGGTGATGGTGGCGGCGCACTCGCAGGTCTTGCGGCACTCCTTGTCAGCGGAGCACTTCTTGGTGCCGCACAGGCCGTTGCCCGCGTACGTGCTGCAGAAGGTGTCGCCGGGCATGCCGCACAGCAGGCCTTCCTCTCCTTCACACAGCGTGTTCTCGCAGCGCAGGACCACGGCGCAGTCCTGGCCGGCGTTGCGCGTTTCCGAGGGGTCCTCGGACGTCTCGGTGCAGGGGCAGTTCTTCACGCAGTCCGCGTCCGAGGAGCACCGGCTGCGACAACCCACGCCGGAGACGGTCACCGTGACCAGCAGCGCGGCCAACAACGCGACGGGAGAGAGCCTGGAGGTGAGCATGCAGGGCGCTGTTTACCCCAAGCCCCGCCGGGGGCGAAGTGCTCCCGCCCGCGTCCCTGCCAGGGTCGGGGTTGCCTCCTGCCACCCACCTTCTGCAGAGTGACGCCGTGTCCCTGACGCTCATCCTCCTGGCCGGCGGCGCCGTGCTCACGGGCGTGGTCTCGCTCATCCTGGCCGCCCGCGCCCACGTCATGACGCGCGACGCCACCGCCCGCCTGGACGAGCTGGAGGACGAGGTCCGCCACCTGCGTCGACGGATCTCCCAGGCCGACGAGTCCACCTACGTGACCAACGCGGTCCTCATGGACCGGGGTGTGCTCAATCCCGGGGAGCTGGCCGACGCGCGTGAGCGCCTGGTGGAACGTCCCCGTCGGGCGCGGGCCGAGCAGGAGGAGCTGCTGCGCGACGTGCAGGATCGGGAACGCCTGGCGGAACGCATGGTCACCCCTCCCGTCGAGCGGAAGCACTGAAGGCCACGTCGTGATCTCGCTCCCCGTCCTGGCCGGCGCGTTCTTCTTCTCCGGCGCCGCGGCGCTCATGCTGGAAGTGGTGTGGAGCCGCGGCCTGCACCATCTCTTCGGCGGAAGCGCGCTGGCCACCAGTGCCGTCCTCACCGCGTACATGGGCGGGCTCGCCGCGGGCAGCTTCCTGTTGGCGCCGATCATCCGTCGTCGACTGCATCCCGCGTTGGCCTACGGCCTCATGGAGCTGGGCATTGGCGCGTATGCGCTCGTGGTGCCCACGCTGCTCGACGTCGTGGGAAAGCTGCACATCATGCTCTCCCCGGTGGAGCAGGGCCCCGCGCTCGCCGCGCTGCTGCGGTTCCTCCTCGCCATCCTGGTGCTGCTGGTGCCCACCGCGCTGATGGGCGCCACGCTGCCCTGTCTCGCCGACCTCATGGCTGGCCACTCCGACGAGCGCGCGAACCAGGTGGGCACACTCTACGCCGCCAACACGTTCGGCGCGGTGGCGGGCACGCTGGCGGCCACGTTCGCCTTCTTCCCCGCCGTGGGCGTGCATCTCACCAACGTGATGGCCGCGGGGGTGGATGCGCTCGTCGGTATTGCCGCGGTGGCCTGGTGGAATTCGCTCGGTCGCCCCGTGCCGGTGGTGGCCGCGACGACGTCGACACGCAGCGCCTTGCAGAGCGCGCACCTGAAGGTCCTCTGGGTCTACGGGATGAGCGGCGCGGTGGCCATGGCGCTCGAAGTCGTGTGGACGCGCTCGTTGGCCATGGTGCTGGGCTCCAGCGTGCACGCGTTCAGCCTCATGCTTGCCGCCTTCCTGAGCGGATTGGCGGTGGGGGCGCGCGTGGCGTCGTCAAAGTTGGTGTCTCGGTTGGACCCGACCCGTGCGTTGGCCATGGCGCTGATGGCGGCGGGGATGCTCGCGTTCGCGGGTACGTGGCTCATCGACGGACTGCCGGAGGTCCTCTACGTCGTGGCGCGTCGGCCCGACCTCTCGATCCTGTGGATGTGGTCCGCGGCATTGTTCTGCTCCGCGCTGGTCATGTTCCCCGCCGCGGTGGGCTTTGGCGCCATCCTGCCCCTGGCCCTGCGCGCCGCGTCCCCCGACGGAAACGAGCAGTCCCTCGGCGACCTCGTCGGTCGTGCGTATGCCATCAACACCGTCGGCTCCATCGTCGGGTCTGCGACGGCGGGATTCGTGCTCGCGCCCGGTCTCGGCGTGGATCGCGCGGCGCAGGCGCTCAGCGTGCTGCTGCTGGGTACCGCGGCGTTGACGTTGGCTTCCCGCTCGCGCGTGTGGACGGCGGTGGCGTTGGGCGCGTCGGTGTTGATCTGCACATGGGACGGCTTCGACGTGGCGCGGTGGAGCGCGGGCGCATTCCGCGTCTACCTGGCGCGCGCGTACTGGGATGAGGGCATTCCCGACGCCAATGTGGTCTTCCGCAAGGACGGCCTGAGCACCACGGTCACCGTCGAGGAGAACGAAGGGCGCATCAGCCTGAAGGTGAACGGAAAGGTCGACGCCAGCAGCGAAGGCGACATGCCCACGCAGGTGCTCAGCGGTCTGTTGCCCGTGCTGCTTCATCCCAACCCGGAGCGCATGGCCATCGTCGGGTTCGGGTCGGGAGTGACGTCGGACGCGGCGCTGAGCCACTCCGGGCTCAAGGAGCTCGAGATGATTGAGCTGGAGCCCGCCGTGGTGGAAGCCGGGGAGTTCTTCTACGCGGTGAACCACCGGCCCTGGGAGGATCCCCGCTACAAAGGCATCTTCGACGACGGACGCCACCACCTCCTCCGCCCCGGCAACCCCTACGACATCATCATCTCCGAGCCCTCCAACCCCTGGATCACCGGAGCCAGCAGCCTCTTCACGCAGGACTTCTGGCGCCTGGCCCGCTCCCGCCTGGGCCCCGACGGAATCTTCCTGCAATGGGTGCAGCTCTACGAGATGGCGCCGGAGCGCATCCAGTCGCTGATGGCCACGTTCGCGGATGCGTTCCCGCACGTCGTGGTGTTCGCGTCGCACCCGGAGAGCAATGACACGCTGCTCATTGGCTCCAATGCGCCCATTGCGCTGGATGAGGCGCTGGTGCGTCGACGGTGGGAGGACCCGAAGGTGCGCGCCCAGCTCAACCGCGCGGACCTGCACACGCCTCTGGACGTGGCCGCGCTGGTGCTGATGGATGAGAAGGGCCTGCGCGACTTCACCCGCGGCGCCACCATCAACACCGACGACAACCTCTTCGTGGAGCTGCACGCGCCGGTGGACCTGATCAACTACGCGTACAAGGAACCGGAGCTGCCCTTCCTGGCGCCGTTGGCGGGGAAGCGGCCTCCGCTCGTCGAGAGCATCGTGCGCCCGCTGCCGACGTGGAAACCCGCGGAGCTGAAGCTGGCGCTGGCCGACGTGATGCTGCGTGCCGGGCTCATGAAGGACGCGCGCGCGTACGCGGTGCAGCTGGTGGGGGAGGGCGGGGAGCTGGAGGCGGGGAAGGACCGCATCCTGGCGGCCATTGACCTGCTGGAAGGTGACGACGAGGTCCCGGTCGCCGACGAGGAGATCGCCCGCAGCGGTGACCAGCGGTACCTGCGCTCCGTCCAGGCCATGGTGGAAGGCAATGACGCGCGCGCGTTGCAGCTGTTCGAGGGGATTCCAGGCCTGGAGGACGCCTCACCCGGGCACCGGATGCTCTACGCGTACCTGCTGTACCGGGGGAACTGGCGCTACCGCGCGCGTCGCACCATTGACCCGCTGCTGAGCAACCAGGCCTACGTGGAGACCCACCCCGAGGTCCTCTACTACGGCGCCCGCATCTACTGGCTTCTCGACGAGAACCAGCGCGCCGCGCGGCTGGCGTTGCGCTACCTGGACCAGGTCAGGAACCAGCAGAAGCAGAGCCCGCTGGATGAGATCCTGGCGCGACAGGCGCGTTGATCACTGGCCCGCGTCTTCGTCGGTGGTGCCCGCGTCGCGGATCACGCCTTCCCGGATGACGACGTCGATCTTCAGCTCCGGGTAGTTCTTGGCGTTGCTGACAATGACCAGCTCCGCGCGCTTCTCCGTCAGGTCCTGCTGCTTGTAGTTGAACTGGATGACGGCCTGGTCGCCGGGGCGGACCACGTCCTTGTCGCGCTTGAGGTTGTAGAACACCGCGGTGTCGCGGCCCTGGAAGCGGGTCTCCTTGATTTCCAGGTCGGCGGTGGTGGACTCGTTGTTGACCTCGAATGCGAAGGTCTCTTCCACACCGGGCAGCGGCGGACGCAGAACAATGGGGCTGATGCGCGGGCAGATCACCGGGTCATACGGCGTGGCGTTGTTGTTCTGGCACGCTTCCGGAATCTCGCGCGGCTGACACGCCTCACACGAGGACAACACGAGACCGCCTGCCAACATCACGCCGCGCACGACCAGCTTCATGACACGCACCCGTCGACCAGAAGGACGGGGGAGACATGCATCAACTCCGGCGCGATGCCAAGGGCCCGCCTTCCCCTCGCAGGTCCTGGGCAAACGTCGCGCGCACCGCGTCCATGCCCGGCGCCTCTCCCAGGGCCCACATCAGCTTCACCACCGCGGCTGGCGTCGTGAGATCCGCGCCGTCAATGGCACCGGCGTCGCGGGCACGCAGGCCGCACTCGTACAAGGCCAGGTCGGCCCCGCCGCGCATCACCTGGGTCACGATCACCACAGGCACATTGCGCGCCACGGCGCGACGGATGGCGGGCGGGAGCGCGTGGTCGATGATGGGGACGTTTCCGCTGCCAAAGGCGCGCAGCACCATGCCGTGCATGCCCGCGCCCACCACGGCGTCGAGGATGGAGGGCTCGAAGCCGGGGTGCAGCTCCAGGCAGGCCACGCGCGACTCGAACGCGCCGCGCAGGGCAAAGGGCTGCGTGGGCTGTCGCACGTTGCTGCGGATGACGAGGTCAACACCGACCTCCGCCAGCGGCCCGCAGTTGGGGCTGGTGAAGGCGTCGTATTGCCACACGTCGCTCTTGACGGTGCGCACCGCGCGCAGCAGTCGCGAGTTGAAGAAGATCCCCACCTCCGGCACGTCCTGGGTGGCCAGCTCCACCGCGCCCACCAGGTTGCTGCGCGCGTCGCTGCGGGTCTCTCCCAGGGGGCGCTGGCTGCCGGTGAAGATGACGGGCTTGCGCAGGCCCTCCAGTCGGAACGCGCACGCGCTGGCGGTGTAGGCCATGGTGTCGGTCCCGTGGATGACCACGAATCCGTCGTAGGCGTTGTGCTTGTCGGCAATGAGCTGGCTCACCTGCTCCCAGTGACGCGGGGTCACGTTGGAGCTGTCCATGTTCCAGAGGATCTGGACTTCCACGTCCGCCAGGTTCTTGAGCTCCGGCACGTGGGTGAGGAGCTGGTGGGTGTAGACGTCCGGCTTGAGCGGCGTGGGGCGACGACCACTCATCCCCAGCGTGCCGCCGGTGTGCAGCATCAGGACCTTCTTCACCACGGTCCTCCGTCGTCAGCGGTGCCGGAACTGCGGCCGGGGCTGCGGAATCTTCTCCAGGTGGAACTGGTACCACTGCTCCGCGTAGCCCTTCATCTTCATCTTCTTGCCGTTCTGGAGGTTGAGCAGGTTCTGCTTGATGCGCTCATCCTTGCCCTCCAGGGCCTGGTCGCCGCGGGCCAGGATCTTGAGGGCGCGGTCGTTCTCGTCATTCTTCCAGTGGCACCAGGCCCAGAGGCTGTAGAGCAGGCCCTGCTTGGCGGAGAAGCGCGCCGCGCTCTCGAACTCCTGGTCCATCTTCGCGTAGTCCTTCTTCTTGAAGTAGCAGACCGCGAGCATGGCCCGGGACACCCAGTGGCGCGGGTCGCCCTTCTCCAGCAGCGGCATGGCCTTGTTGAAGTCCTCGCGCAGGAAGTGGATGGTGCCTAGCTGGCTGTTGATGGCCTTGTCGACGAAGAACTGCCACGGGGCGAAGCGACGCGCGGACTCGATGGTCTGCACGGCCTTCTCGATGCGGCCGGCCATGAGGTCCTTCTGGGCGGCCAGCAGGATGCCTTCAATGCGACGCGCGGTGCGCCGGCTGATGACGAAGTAGGCCGCAACCGCGACCACGAGTGCGGGGATGATGGCTTCCACCGCGCTGAGCCACACGCCGAGCAAGAGCCCGGACAGCAGACCTGAGGCGAGGGCAATGACAAGATTGATCATGCGTGACCTGCCGGTCTTGTCGCCGTGGGGTTGGCCATGACCGGGTGGGCGCGTGTATCCAATGAGGCCGGTGCCGGCAAGCGTGGAGGCGACCATGGCGCGGGAATGGCTGCTGGGGCTGGTGGTGACCCTGCTGGGATGTGCGGACGGCGGCAGCTCCGCCGCGGACGCAGGCCATGCGCCCGACGCCGCGGGGCCGGGCAGGATCAACGTCCGGGCGTGCCTGGTGGACCCGGGGTGCCAGACGCGGATGATCTCGGCGCACCGGGGGCTCCGGACGCGGGCACCGGAGAACACGCTGGCGGCGTACCGGGACGCGGTGGAGGCGGGGGCGGACGTGCTGGAGACGGACATCCGCGCCACCGCTGACGGCGAGCTGGTGCTGATGCACGACGACACGGTGGACCGGACCACCGACGGCACCGGCGAGGTGGCGAGCATGACGTGGGCGCAGATCCAGGCGCTCACCGTGCACAACCACGACGACCCAAGCGCGGAGCAGGACCCGCGCCCGGAGGCGCACAAGGTGCCGCGGCTGAGGGACCTGATTGCGTTGTGTCGGGAGCTGGGCTGCCAGGTGGATTACGACTGGAAGACCGGGACGGCGGAGCAGCTGCTGGGGGTGATCCGCGCGGAGAACGGGGTGGAGCTGGGTTTCGTGCACAAGCGGGATGCGCAGTCGCTGGTGCCGCTGCGACAGATGGAGCCCGGGCTGCTGCTGATGCCCAACGTGGCCACCGCCGCCGACGTGGACGCCGCGATCGCGTTGCTCGACGTGAAGATCGTGGAAGCGGAGGTGGACCTGGGCGGGACGGTGGCGACGGAGGCGGTGAGTCGCGCGCGGGAGCTGGGCATCAAGGCGTACGCGGACGCGCTGGGTCTTCCCGACGTGGGCCTGGCCAACGGGGATGACACGCTGTGGTACGCGCTGGTGCAGAGCGGGCTGCACATCATTGCGTCCGACGTCACCGACCGCGCCTATGGGTACCTGGTGCAGCAGGGGTACCGGTCACCGAGGTAGGAACCGTGGGACTCGACGGCGAGGTCGGCGAACACCTAACCCCCCGCCGTTCAGACCTTTCCGCTCATTCGCCCCCCTTCCCCAGTACCATTTTTCCGTCGTCACCGAGCCGGGGAAGGGGGGCCTGCACTTGTACGCGATGCGATTTCTCGACGGGAACCGGATGAAGGGCCCGTCGATAGCC
>JBFMGU010000300.1:0-12409 GCA_040752415.1 Myxococcota bacterium | reverse complement strand
CAGCGACGCGAACAGCAGGCCCGGGCCCAGCAGGAAGCCCACGCTGGCCAGCGAGGTCACCCCGAGCAGGTACCAGCCCCCGAACAGGAAACCCAGGCGCACGCGCACCGGCAGGGAGCGCATCCACGCCGGGATCACGCTCAGCGTGTAGAAGGTGAGCCACAGGTAGGGCCGCGGCCCCGCCACGAAGAGCAGGTTGTAGCCCACCGCCAGCGCCCCCAGCGTCGAGGCCACGATGAGCAGGATGCGGATGAGCCGCTCACGCCAGTCGTCGACCGGGACATCCATGGAAGCAGTTCCTCGCTGGAGCGCAGGCCCCGCCCAACGCCACCACCCAGAGGATGCGTGGCGCCGGGAGAGCTGGCAAGCACGTTGACGTCCGCGCCGCGGCCCCGAGCCGAAGACGTGGGAGCAGGTGGGAGCGTTGCGCGGGTGCGGAGGCGGACCGCTCCCGCACGGCCGCTGGGGGCGGCGGTGACGTCGTCAGGGCATCAGGGCCGGCCCGCCACGGGAATCAGCGCGCCGTGGATGGGACGCGTGGCGGGCTGCAGCAGCGTGAAGATGATCTCGGAGAGTGCGTCCAGGCCCACCCACGCGGCGTGGTCCGCGTCCGGCATGTCGCGACGGTTGGCGGGCGTGTCCAGCGTGCCCGGCAGCACCGCGTTGACGTTGATGTTGAACGCGCGGAGCTCCTGCGCCAGCGACTGCGTCAGGGCGTTCAGCGCCGCCTTGGTGGCCACGTAGGTTGCCACGTTGGCACCGGGCTGCAGCGTGGAATGGGAGCCCACCAGCACCACGCGACCGAAGTTGCGCGCCTTCATTCCGGGCAGCACCGCGCGCAAGAGCAGGAGCGCCGAGCGCAGGTTGGTGTGGACCAGGAAGTCCAGGTCCTCGTCGGAGAGCTGGTCCAGCGGGCCGGAGCGGAAGCCGCCCGCGCAGTGCACCAGTCCGTCCAGTGGCACGTTGTCCGCGGTGAGAGAGGCCAGCGCCTCCTGCACGCTGCGCGCGTCGGTGACGTCCATGCGCACCCAGCGCACGCCCTGCTGCGACGTCGACACCGGCTTGCGCGTGGTGGCGACCACCTGGCAGCCCGCTTCGAGCAACCGGCTGGTGACGGCGGAGCCCAGCGCACCTTCCGCGCCGGTGACCATGACGTGGGTGGGAGTCCTGTCCATGCCGGTGACCCTAGTGCGTGACGTCGGGATGTGGCCATGGCACCGACCTGTGGTCCCTACGCAACGCGTTTGCGGCGTACTACTGCTGGGACCCATGGCCCACCCGCGTCCGCCACCCGCCTCCTCCGCGCATATCTTCCGCGTCGACGAGCAACCCGCGGCCACCGCCCAGCCGGTGTGCTACCGCCACTACGGCACGCCGGCGGAGACCACCTGTTTCACCTGCCTGGAACCCATCTGCCGCGTCTGCACCGTCCATGACTTCGAGGGTGCGCAGTGCGCCGCGTGCCTCGGCGACAAACGGCGTCGTCGTCGGGTGGCCGCGCTCAGCGTGGTGGCCTCCGCGGCCGTCACCGGCGTGATCCTCGGGGTGGGGGCCTTCAAATACAACGTGGGCACGCTGGGCTCCTACGACTACGGCCCGCACACCCGCGAGATCCGCCAGCTGCGCGCCCGCCTGGACCAGTCGCCGTGCAACAAGCGGCACATGCTGGACCTGGCGGAGCGCATGCTGGGCGCGGGCGACACCAACGGCGTGGTGACCCGGGTGCGCACCTTCCAGGAGCAATGCGGCGACTGGCCGCGGCTCACGTGGCTCACCTACGAGGCCCACAAGCGCGCGGGCGCGTACGACCAGGCCATTGCCGACGCCACGCTGCTCATCGACGACGGTCCGGAGGACAAGGACTTCCGCTGGTGGCGCGGCCTGGCCCACGAGATGAAGGGGGACCTCACGCACGCCGTCGTCGACTACACGCAGGCGCAGCTGCTGCAGCCCGCGCTCAGCAACATCCCGTTCAACCTGGCCAGCGCGCTGGACCAGCTGGATCGCCCCTGCGAGGCGCTGCTGCCGCTGGAGCTGTTCCTTCTCCACCACGACGAGCACCGCGACGACGAGCGCGTGGCGGAGCGGATGATGCGCCTGGAGGTGCGTTGTCCGCAGCGTCGGGCGGAGGGCGGGGCGGAGCTGGGCGTGGACCGGCGCGTGGAGGCCACCGTGGGCGCCGCGCGGCTCAAGCTCGTCGTCGACCCGGTGGCGCCGCTGGTGGTGCTCTCCGGTGCGGACGCGGAGCGCGCCGGCGTGAAGCTGACCGACCCCACACGGTACATCCTGCGCACCAGCCACGGTCCGGTCCACGCGCAGCGCGGCGTGGTGGAACGGGTGGCCACGCAGGGCGCGAGCGCCACGCAGGTGGAGGTGGCCGTGGCGGAGACGCTTCCCGCCGGCGTGGAGGGCCTGCTCGGCGGCAGCTTCCTCGCGCGCTATGACGTGGAGCACGACGAGGACGACACCGGCCGCCCGCTCCTGGTGCTGGAGCCGCGCAACGACGAAGCCGACTAAACCTGGCCGCAAACGTGGCTACACGCGTGCTGCTTGACCCCACGATGGCAGCGGTGTTTCGCTCGGGTATGGGGAATGTGGACTCGAGGATGATGGGTCGCGTCGGAGCGTTGGTGTGGATGTGGTGCCTGCTGGGCTTTGCCACCTCGGCGTGGGCGGAAGCTCCGTCGGTGGCGGCGTTTCCCATCCGTGCGGAGTATGGCGTCCCCGCGGGCATGGCCAACGTGCTCGGCGACAACATGGTGGAGCAGCTCCGCTCCTCGCGCGCGTTCTCCCGCGTGGTCAGCTCGCGGGAGATCGAGGCGGTCCTGGGCCTGGAACAGCAGCTCCTGCAGCAGGCCGCGCTCCTCCCCGCCGACGCGCCCACGTTGGAGCCGGCCCCCGTCGCCCCCGTTGCGACCGCCCCGCCGCCGCCACCCACCACCCCGGCTCCCGCGCCCGTCGCAGAGAAGGAGGGCGGAATCCCCTCGGGGGCGCTGCTGGGCGCGGGCGTGGCGGGATTGGCGGCGGGCGCGGTGAGCTGGCTGCTGGCGCTACCGGCGGTGGCGCTCTCCGTGGGGGCCATCACCATCCCGTACTACGTGTTCTACATCCCCACGCCCGGCCTGACCCGCCCGCAACGCGACGCGCTCTTCCCCGCGGTCTCGACGGGAGCGGGCGCCCTGGCGGCAGGTGCGTTGCTGGTGGGTGTGATCCTCATGGGACTGGGTGCGGCGGCGGTGGCGGCTGGCATCATCCTCTGACCAACGTTGTACGGGGTCTGGCATGCGACGGATTGCGGCATTCCTTCCACTTTCGGCGGCGCTGCTCCTCGTGGATGCGTGCCAGAGCCCATTGTGCAGCAAGGACACCGAGGCGCAGGACTGCGGCCCGGACGCGTTCTGCAACGCGGAGAACCGTTGTGAGCCCCGGCCCGCGTCGTCGTCAACCGGGTCGTCCAGCAGCGCTTCGTCGTCGTCCTCGGGGAGCGCCTCCACGTCGTCGACGAGCTCCAGCGCGGGCGGTCCACCCACCTGCGCGGAGTACTGCACTGCCCTCCAGGCCAACTGCCAGGGCGAGGAATTGCAGTATCACTCCCTCCAGTTCTGCCTGGACGCCTGCAACCTGATCCGCACCGTGGGCACGCGCGCCGATGTGGGCGGCAACACGCTGGGCTGCCGGCTGCGCCACGCCGGCGTGGACGGGTTCGAGCCCAACTGCGCCGCTGCCGGTCCGGAAGGCGGCAACGTGTGCGGCACCGCCTGCGATCACTACTGCGACGTGGTGAGCATCGCCTGCACCGAGGACCTGGAGCTCTACACGGACCGCGACGCGTGCCTGGCGGCGTGCAACGAGCTGCCCCAGGACGGCGTCCCCTCGGCCACCAGCGGCAACAGCGTGCAGTGCCGCAGCTACCACGGCACCGTGGCCAGCCTCTCCGCCGGCAACGCGGAGTTCCACTGCCCGCACGCCGGCGTGGAGAGCGACCCCTGCTTCAGCGCCGCGTCCAGCAGCAGCTCGTCGTCGTCATCTTCGTCTTCCAACAGCGGCACCTCCTCCACGGGTGGCACCACCACGTCATCGTCCGTCAGCACCACGTCCAGCAGCGCCGCGAGCACATCCACCAGCACGTCTTCCTCCTCTGCGTCTTCCGGCGCGACGACATCGTCGTCCTCCTCCAGCAGCTCGTCGTCCTCCAGCAGCTCGTCGTCCTCCTCGTCCTCCAGCAGCTCCTCTTCCTCCTCTTCATCCAGCTCGTCTTCCTCCAGCTCGGGGGTGGTGTCGGAGTGTGGCAACAACAGCGTGGAGCCCGGGGAGGCCTGCGACGACGGCAACACCGTCACCGAGACGGAGTGTCCCTACGGCACGCCCACCTGCGAGCGGTGTGATGAGACCTGCAGCACCACGCTTTCACTCGTGGGTCCCTACTGCGGCGACAACGCCGAGACCGGAACGGAGCTCTGCGACGACGGAGACACCATCACCGACGCGGAGTGTCCCTACGGCACGCCCAGCTGCCAGGTCTGCAATGACACCTGCACCGCCCTGGTGGACCGCACCGGCTCCTACTGTGGCGACGGCGTGCAGGACGCGCCGGAGGCCTGCGACGACGGCAACGCGGATGCCTGCGGCACCTGCAGCGCGGATTGCGGCACGGCCTACGCCGCCACCGCGGCCACCGGCAGCATCACCACCACCACGGGCACCAACCTCGGCGACGGACAGACCTTCACCGTGGGAGATGGGGTGAACGCGGTCACCTTCGAGTTCGACAAGAACTTCACGTTCATCCCCAGCAACGTCCCCATCGGGGTGGTGAACGCCGACTCGGCGGCCAACGTTGCCAACAAGGTCGCCACGGCCATCAACCAGCAGGACGCCAACCTGCGCATCACCGCCAGCGCCAACGCCAACGTGGTCTCCCTGGTCAACGACCTGCCGGGCAGCGCCGGCAACGTCCTCATCCAGGACACCGTGACCTCCACCTTCTTCTCCACTGCGGGAATGTCCGGTGGCCGAGGCGAGGATTGTCCCAGCGGCACCGGCTGCAACGCGAACGACGTGTGCGCGGGCACCTGCAACGCGTCGTCGCAGTGCGAGTAGCCCCGACGACGTGGTTCAATCCTTCCCGGCCAGGCCCAGCGCCGCCGCCGCCGCGGCCTGCACCCTGGGATCCAACGGCGGCAGCGCAATGTCCACGCCGCGGGACAGCTCCTTGGTGACAATCTCCAGGCTGCGCAGGCGCGCGTACCACTTGCGGTTGCCGGGGACCACGAACCACGGCGCGGCCTTGGTGTCGGTGCGCGCGAACATGTCCTCGGTGGCCGCCACGTAGTCCTGCCAGCGCGCGCGGTTGCGCAGGTCCTCCTCGGTGATCTTCCACTGCTTGTAGGGATTCTGCAGCCGCTCCTGGAAGCGCCTCAACTGCTCCTCCGGCGTGATGTGCATGAAGATCTTCACCACGCGCGCGCCGTCGTCCACCAGCATGCGCTCGAACTCGTTGATCTCCTCGTAGGCGCGCTTCCAGGCCTCCTTGCCGCAGAACTTCTCCACGCGCTCCACCAGCACCCGGCCGTACCAGGAGCGGTCGAACACGGCGAGGCCCCCCGGCACCGGCAGGCGCTGCCAGAACCGCCACAGGTAGTGTCGTCCCTGCTCCTCGGGCGCGGGCTTGCCCACCGGCCAGACGTGGAAGCCGCGCGGGTCCAGCGTCTCGGTGAGCCGCCGGATGGCCCCGCCCTTCCCCGCCGCGTCCCACCCCTCGAACACGATCACCGCGCGGCGCTTCTGGTGGAAGTACGCCTGCTGGATCCGCAGCATCTTGAGCTGGAGCTTCTTGAGCTGCTCCTCGTATTCGTCCTTGGACGCAACCTCCACGTCCATGTCCAGCCTGCCCAGCCGTCCCTTGGCCCGGCCCTTCTTCTTGCCCATGGTTGCCTCCGTGACGCCGTGGACGGTGGCATCCCGCACCGCGCGCTCGCAAATCCGCCGCGGGCCCGCATTTCCCTTCGCCCCACGCGCGGGGGCTGTACTAGCGTGGCGCGTTGCAGGGTCGCGGCATGGCGCAACGTCTTGGACGCTATGAAATCCTCCGTCCCCTTGGTCGCGGCGGCATGGCGGAGGTGTTCCTGGCGCGCCTCACCGGCGTGGAGGGCTTCAGTCGGCCGGTGGTGATCAAGCGCATCCGCCCGGAGCTGATGTCGCGCCCCGACGTGGTGCAGATGTTCCTGGATGAGGCCCGGCTGGGCGCGCGGCTCACCCACAGCAGCATCGTGCAGGTGCTGGACTTTGGTGACGTGGAGGGCGCGCACTTCATGGCCATGGAGTTCGTGGACGGGGGCAACGTGGGCCACCTGCTCACGGAGGCGTGCCTGGTGGGGGACCCGCCACCCCCGGTCCTGTGCGCCTACCTTGCCGCGCGCACGCTGGAGGGGCTGGCCTTTGCGCATGACTACGTGGAGCCGCTCACGCGCAAGCCGCTCAACGTGGTCCACCGCGACGTCAGCCCGCAGAACATCCTGGTCTCCCGTTACGGCGAGGTGAAGCTGGCGGACTTTGGCGTGGCCAAGAACGCGGAGCAGCTGGCGCGCACCGGCACCGGCGTCATCAAGGGCAAGCTGGCGTACATGGCGCCGGAGCAGATCCTGGCGGAGGGCGTGGACCGGCGCACGGACATCTTCGCGCTGGGGATCGTGCTGCATGAGCTGCTGACGCGGAAGCGGCTGTACAAGGAGGACTCCGACGCGCAGACCATGAAGCGCATCATCATGGACCCGGTACCGCCGCCCTCGGAGGACAACCCCGAGATCGACGCCGAGCTGGACGCCATTGTGCTGCGTGCGCTGGAGAGGGAGCGGGAGCGTCGCTATGCGCACGCGCGGGAGATGGCGGTGGCGCTGCAGCGCTGGTACCTGGCCCGCGTCCGCGACGACCCGCGTCACCTCCTGGCCGACTGGGTGGCGTGTCAGCTCGCGGGTCGTCCGGCGGGGGGCGAGGACACCACCGGGGCGCGCACCAGCGCCACGCGCGTGGGTGGTCCCATCCCGGGTGCGCAGACCCGGCTGTCCGCCGCCGCCGAGGAGCTGGCGCTGCAGACCGCGGGCGAGCCCTCCGACGTCACGCGGGTGGACGCGCAGGAGCTGGCCACCGCGCTGGCCGCCGCGCACAGCCTCTCCCCCGACGAGAAACTGCTGCTCCTGGGCTCCCCCACCGGCTGCCCGGTGTTCCGCTGGGGTGAAGGCCAGGCGCTGTATCTCGTCGAGCTTTCCGGGCGCGTGGACTGCAACCTGCTGCAGGTGTGCCTGGAGGCGGTGTGGAATGACCCGGAGTGGTCGCAGCGCTACGCGGTGATCTTCCTGACGCAGAAGGCCAGCAGCTACGACCGCGAGCTGCGCGAGTTCTACAAGCGCCCCAGCGTGCGGCCCCCGGCGGAGATTGCCCTGGTCACGCGGCGCGGGATGGAAGGTGCGTTGGCCAGCGCGGTGGCCAGCGGGGTGCGCGCGCTGACCGGGACGCCGCTGCGCACGTACGCCAGCCTGGCGCAGGCCCGCGCCGGTGCGCTCAAGGCCCTGGCCGCGGCCGGGCGGTGACGGCGTCAAGACCGGGGTTGCCGGTTCCCACGGGGATGCTTATGCGTGTCACGTTGTGACGGACGCGGGGGCTCCGTTGCGTGGAATCAGAAGGAGTTGAACATGAGCCAGGTGTCGGACAACACCCTGCCCGAGGAGCAGCGGGAAGCGGTGCAGGAGGGTCGGGAGCGGGCGGAGCAGGACGACGTGGTTGCGCTCCAGGCGCGGGTGGCGGAGGCGGAGCGCCAGGCCGCCGAGCTCAAGGACCGCCTGCTGCGGCAGGCCGCGGAGACGGAGAACTACCGCAAGCGCGTGCGCAAGGAGCTCGACGAGGCGGAGGCGCGCGGCCGGGACAGGCTGCTGGCGGACATGCTGGAGGTGGTGGACAACCTGCAGCGCGCGCTGTCCCATGCGCCCGCCGACGACGTGCTGGCCCAGGGCGTGCGCATGGTGGAGAAGCAGTTCCTGGGCGTGCTCTCCCGTTATGACGTGACGCCGTTTGACTCCGTGGGCCAGCCCTTCGACCCCTCGCTCCACGAGGCCATCCAGATGGTGCCCACACCGGGCGCGCAGCCCAACACCGTGCTGCAGCAGGTCTCGGCGGGGTACAAGCAGGGCAGTCGGTTGCTGCGGCCCGCGCGCGTGGTGGTGGCCACCGAGCCGGAGCAGTGACATTCCCTCGACGTCACGCGACCCCCGCCGCATTCCTGGCCGGTTTTGCGACGCCGCGTCCATGACCGCCTCGTCCGTCGGTCCCAAAAGGCGTGGGGAGGGCGTGACGGGTGTGCCGCGGAAGGGCCCTGCGCGCGGAGCGTGTTGCGATGGGTCTCGGGCCTTCTCGCGGCATGACGCGTCTGCGACGCCACGCATCTGCCAACGCACGTGCTGATGGCCGCTCCCCACTCGGGCTCCAAGGCGTGGGGAGGGCGTGACGGAGGCGCCGGCGGGTGGTCCCCTCGCGCGGCCATGTCAGGTTATTCTTAACATATGTCATGTTTCTCCTAACATATGTTAAGTTATTCGCAACATGCGGCCTGAGGCCCCGCCCCCTGCGTCCTGATGACACCTCTCATCCGCGGCCCCCACGAACATCACTCCTTCCCACGCCATGAGTCCTTTCGGCCTTGGCCCGAATCCCAACGCGTCGTTGGCGGGCGTGATGGGAGCCTTGACGGCGGGCCCCACGGCCCCCCTCGCGGGGAAGCGTCATGATTATCGTGACATTTGTCATGATAATCGTGACACGCGGACGGAAGGCCCCCTGCCCGGCGCACCTCCCCGACGACACAGGTCAACAGCGGCCCCCACCGTCACCACCCTCCCAACGCCTTTGGGGCCAAACCGGAACCAGCGCGTTGACCTCAGCGCCCGCGGAAACGGAACTTCTGCATCTCGCGGATCACCTGCAGCGCCTCCTCGATGCCACGGCGCGTCTCATGGTCCGGCCCGTGCTCCTGCGCGGTGACGAGGTGCTGGTAGGCCGCGGTGGCCCGTCCCTCCTTGAGCAGCGCCAATCCCGCTCCCAGGTGCGCCCGCGCCGCCAATGAGCCGGTCAGCCCCTGCGAGAGCAGACGTCGATACACCGCCAGCGCCGCGTCGACGTTGCCCTGCCCGGCGAGCCAGTCGGCGATGTCCAGCGCGTCGGCGGGATCCACCTCCTGCTGCGCCGGCGTGTCCCAGATGCGCGAGTACAACCCCACCGCGCGCGCCACCTCCCCGTGGTCCACCATGTCGCGGATGAGCTGCGCGGGATGCTCCGGCCCCACCTCACGCACCGGCCCTTCCACCAGACGCGGACGCGCCGCCAGCGCCCCACCCGGCTCACGACTCCCCAGCATCCACCCCACCACCAGCCCCCCCACGAACCCGCCAATGTGCGCGCCGTACGCCACGCCGGTGGCGCTGCTGGTCAGGACAAAGGGGATGACGTTGTCCAGCACCAGGTAGAACGCCAACACCACCCGCGCGCGGATGCGGATGACGTCCATGAAGAACGGGAAGAGCGCCACCAGCATGCGCACCGTGTTGTGCGGGAAGAACACGAAATAGAAGCCCAGCACGCCGCTGATGGCGCCGCTGGCTCCCAGGGAGGGCACCGGCGAGGGCCCCGCCACGAGGTCGTGCGTCCACGTCCCCAGCACGCCGGTCAGCAGGTAGCTGGCCAGGTAGCCCAGCTTGCCCAGGCGCGCCTCCACGTTGTCGCCGTAGATCCACAAGAACAGCATGTTCCCCGCCAGGTGGAAGAAGTTGGCGTGCAGGAACATGGCGGTCAGGATGTCCATCCACTGGCGCTGCGCCGGGCGGTACCCGTGCTCCAGCACGAACAGGTCATACGCGGTGATGCTGGAGAGCAGCTCCGGCAGCGCGCGGCCCTCGCCCGCCTGCAGGAGGATGCGCACGTATTCCGCGTACAGCGGACTGCTGGTGTCGGGCGCCTGCATGGAGAGCGGGAGCGTGATGAGCGCATAGACCGCCACGTTGATGGCGATCAGCAGGTAGTTCACCCACGGCACGCCACGCGGATTGGGCTCATCACCAATGGGAACGAACATGGCGCTGCACCGTCGCGTGGACGAGGCGTCCATGCCGGGGCGCCACGCCTTCCCGGCATCCCGGGCCCTGACTTGCGCCCCACCCGGATGGCAGTAGTCTCCGCGCTCCTTCCACGCATTGTAGTCGGAGACACAAGATGGATCTGGGTGGCGCAAAAGCAAGGGCGGTCTGCGTGATGGCGACGGCGTGCGCGCTGCTCCTCCCCGCCCCGGAAGCCCGCGCCTGTGGCGCCCTGGTGCAGCCACAGACCGGAAGCCTGGGGGCGGATGCCCAGCGCGCATTCTTCTCGGTGCGCGGGGATCGCACGGAGGTGGTGCTGCAGGTCATGGTGCCGCAGACCACGCAGGACTTTGGCGTGCTGGTGCCCATGCCGGCGCAGCCCACCGTGAGCGCGGACCCGGTGGACGTCTCCGAGCTGGACGCGCTGGATGAGGCCACCCGGCCGGTCATCCTCGAGGACACCGGGGACACCGGCCCCAGCTGCGGCTGCGGTGGCGCCCTGGCGGGCGACGCGCGCAACGGCGTGGACGTGGGCCAGCAGCTGGTGGTGGGCCCCGTGGAGGTGGTGACCCTCACCGGTGAGGACGGCAGCGCCATCACCGCCTGGCTCAATGAGCACGGGTTCACCATCCCCGCCGCGCAGCAGTCCACCGTCGACAGCTACGCCGGCGCGGGACACTGGTTCGTGGCGTTCAAGCGCGCGCAGACCAGCGGCAGCATCAGCGCGGTGGGCGTGCAGCTCACGCTCCCGGGAGACCAGCGCGGCTACGCGCTCAAGATGGCGCGCATTGGCGCGGGTGAGGAGATGAGCTTCGTGATCTTCGTCTCGCACACCGCGGGCGTGGCGCCCTCCTTCCCCTACGCCGCGCTGACGCTCCATGACCTGGACAAGGCCACCGTGCGCCATGACGGATACGCCGCGGCGGTGCGTCAGGCGGTGGCCGCGCACGAGGGTCGCGCGTTCGTCATCGAGGGCATCCGGGACCGCAACGCGCTGGCGCTCGGCTCACGCCTGCAGGCGTTGACCGAGCCCAACCACAAGATCACCCGCCTCAGCTCGACCATGAAGCCCGCGGACCTCACCGCCGACGTCACCCTCAACGCTCCCCCGCCCGAGGACGTGCCCGCCTCCCTGGATGTCAGCACCGGCACGGTGGGTGGCCCCCACGGAAACCCCGGCGGCGGACCGGGCCTGTTGCTGCTGACGACGATCATGCTGCTCCTGTGGAGCACGGCGCGGCGGAGCATCCGCGTGCCGCACGCAACGTGAAGGAGCGGACATGAGCCCAGCACACCGGCAGCTCCAGACGTGGATGACCTTCTCGCTGGCCTTGTACGTGGTCGGCGGGCTGCTGTTCCTGTTCGGCCACCCGTGGCTGTTCGACCTGCTCAACCTTGCCGGCAGGATGCTGGGGCTGCCGGACACGCCGGCGCCGGTGGAGCGCTTCTGGCTCACGCTCTCCATCTCCATGATGGTCATGTTGTGCGTGTGCTGTGAGATGGTCCGTCGGGACCCGGTGCGCAACGTGGACTTCTGCATCCCGGTGTTCTTCAGCAAGTTCACCAGCACGCTCCTGGGCCTGGTGTTTTTCGTGCTGCACGCGCGCTACGTGGCCTACCTCTCCATTGGCCTCACCGACCTGCCCCTGGGGGTGGTGACCCTGCTCTTGTGGCGCAAGACGCGCGCGGGAGGTGCCGCATGAACGCCCTGGTGCTGCTCACCGCGCTGACCCTGACGGCCGCGCAGCAAGCGGAGACGCCCGCCCCGGCGCCGACCACGGAAACCACGCCGACACCCGCGCCGGAGACCACGCCTTCGCCCACCACGGAGACCGCGCCCGCGCCGACGGAGGCCATGCCCGCCCCGACGCCCACCTCCCCGCGCGAGGCGTTCCGTGAGCGCGCTTTGCGCCTGGAGTCGGCGGAGACCTTTGAGCTGTTGGGAGCGCCCACGTTGCTGGCCGCGCGCGGGAAGGTGGTGCGCGCCAACGGGACCGAGCTCACCGACGAGGAAGTGGTGGCGCTGGCCCCCGACGAGAAAGTGCGCGAGGGCCTGTCCGCCATGCTCTACCGCGGGAGCATGCGCACCGCGCTGCTGGCCATCAGCGTGGCCGGCGCGGTGGTGCCCGCGGTGGTGGCGTTGGTGTGCGGGGTGCTGGGTGGCGCGCTGGGCGCGGTGGTTGGCGCGCTGGCCGGTTCCTTCCCCGCGCTGCCCAACGAGGCGCCGCAGGACACCGCGGAGCGCGCGCTGCTGGGGCTGTGGATCGGCGGGATGGTGGGGGCCGGGCTGG
>JBFMGU010000030.1:0-56822 GCA_040752415.1 Myxococcota bacterium | reverse complement strand
GTCGGTGTCAGGTGGTGGTGTCGTGGGGCTGGTGGGGGCGCTGGGGGTGGGGTTGGGGGTTGCGTTGATTGTCGTGAAACTGGTGTGGGGAGGGTGAGCGGCGCCCATGGGAGAACGCTCGTGCCTCATCTGGTCCTGCGTCGTTGTGATGGCGGTGACAGCGACGTCGTGCGTGGAAGGAGCGGCCTGCCAGTCCCACGAGGATTGTCCCGCGCCCCAGAGCTGTGACGGGTCCGGTCGCTGTCGCAGCCCTGCCACGTCGGGCACGTCGTCGTCCTCGGGCGGACCGGCGTCCAGCTGTCTGGGGCTCCTGCAGAGCAACCCGGCGCTCGCTGGTCAGGACGGGCTGTACACCATCCAGCCCAGCGTCCCGAAGGGAAACGCCGCGGCGACACAGGTCTGGTGTGACATGACCGTTTCCGGCGGCGGGTGGACGCTGGTGGCCCGCTCCGTCGTGGGAGAGCAGGTGTCTTCGTGGGGGTGGTTGGCCCAGGAAGGCGCGCCGGACGACGACAACAAGCCCTATTCACTGGGCGTCAACGACCACGTGTTCACGTTCTCGGAAGTGTTGGTGGGGGCGCACGCCACGGGAAAGACATGGACGCGTGCCTACCGGATGGCGCTGCCAGCGGACTTCCTTGAGGGCTACACCGACAGCGCTGTGGCCGTTGGAGCAGCAGAGCCCGTGGTGGGGGATTGCGATCCCCGGGAACGCGGACCCGGTGAGCTGCCTTTCATGCTGGCCTACGCGGGCTACACCCATCACGACAACACCTACTTCTTTCGCGACAACGACCAGCGCGGCTGGTTCGGCCTGCACTCCGACGGATGGGTGCTTTCCACTGCCACCAACCCGTGCACGCGCTCGGGTGAGTTGGAGTCGCTGCCAGGGATGATCATGGTGCGGTGACCTCGTCGACGTTTCGCTTCCGCTTCCAGCGGGCTGAAGGGTGCGCGCGTCACCGCGGGTTGCGGCGGTCCAGCATCCGGCAGTTCGGCCCCGGGGAGCTTAGGGGCTGGGTCGGAATAATCCGCCCATGTCGGTGAGGCGGGCGAACACCTAAGAGACTGCGTCTAAACACATTGCCCATTCCGTCGTGGCCGGCGAACACCTAACCCCCCACGTTTGTCCCGCTGCGCCCACTCGCCCCCCTTCCCCAGACCCGATCTTCCGTCGTCAGCCATTGCGGGGAAGGGGGGCACGCATTGGCATTGGGACTCTTTCTCGTTGGAAAGAGGCAGCCGTGCCCATCGGTTGCCCCCCTTCCCCGGCTCGGTGACGACGGAAGATCGGGTCTGGGGAAGGGGGGCGAGTGGGCGCAGCGGGACAAACGTGGGGGGTTAGGTGTTCGCCGGCCACGACGGAATGGGCAATTTGTTTAGACGCAGCCTCTTAGGTGTTCGCCCCTGTTCGCCCGCCTCGCCGACAAGGGCGAATTCTTCCGACGCAGCCCCTTGGTGCCGTTGCGGTGTCACGCCCCCCGTGTTCCGGGCCGACTTGCTGCACCGGGCGATGCCCGACGGAGTGCGGAGCCGGCTCGCTGCAACGGCGTGGCGTTTCCCTGCGTCCATGGATTGCCCGCGCCCACCATCACGCACGGGCGCACCGGTACTCCGTCCCCTTCGCGGCCGCGCAACTTGCGTCCTGCATTGGGCGGCGGGCTGCCGTCGGCAGCGTTACCTTGCCGAGAGCGCGGGCTGGCGACCGAACGCAATCATCGGGGGGGCGGAGATGCATGCCTTGTTCCTGGCAGCGACGCTCGTCGGGGCCTTCAAGATCACCATGCTCGAACCGCTGCCTGGTGGCTCCCATTGCCTTGCGGCGGACATCAATGACCGTGGCTGGGTGGTGGGCCAATCGGAGGGCACCGGCGGACGTTTGCGCGCCTCGCTGTGGATCGACCCCAACGAGCCCATCGACCTCTTCGGGAGCGATCCCGACGATGTCGGCGCCGCCGTGGACATCAGCGAGACCGGCGTGGTGGTGGGGTTCGTGATGCATGCCAGCATTCCGCACGCTTTCGTCTGGGAGGATGGGGTCTTCGTCGACATCCACGAGGCCGCGCGACTGGACCCCACCCGGCCCAGCCAGGCCTTCGCGGTCAACGACGAGGGTGTGGTGGTCGGACAGGCGGATTTCGGCGCCGGCAATCGGGGATTCGTCTGGAAGGATGGCGCGCTCCAGGAGCTGTCGGGGTTGACGCGCACCACGCCCTCCGCCGGTGCGGTGGATATCAACAACGCTGGTGAGATCGTCGGCGTTGCCGGCGTGGTGGTGGGCCCTGAGACCTTCCCAAGAGCGGTGGTGTGGACGCTGCTGGACTCGACCATCAGCGGACCGGTGGAGATTCCCATCGGCGCCGTTTCCTCGATCCCACGCGCGATCAACGCTCGAGGCGACGTCATCGGCACGGCCACATTCGGGCCGGATACGTATGCCTTCCTCTTCCGCAACGACATCGTCCTGACCGACACGCTTGGGGGAACGTCGCTGCGGGCGCCCGCGCTGAACAACGCCGGCCGGGGCGTGTTTGACGGCCAACCGGGGGGCGTGGGACCGGACGAGGGCTACCTGTGGGACGGCACGACGCGCGTGAAGCTCTGTCCCGCGTGCGCGGGGCTTTCCACGGTGGCCGACGTGAACGACGACGAGCAGGTGGTGGGTACCGCACAGATTGGCAGTCTGGTGCCCACCGCGTACCTGTGGAGCTCGGACCGCGGGCCGCGCGCCATCCTCAGCGACAACAGCGACGCCACCGGCATCAACGCCCTTGGGCTCATCATCGGTGACCGCGCCTCCGGGACCGCTGGGGACCGCCTCGCGTTCATCGCCTGCGAGGACGATGACCAGGATGGTGTCTGCAATTCCGCGGACGCCTGCCCCAACACCCAGGGAGACTTCCACATCGACCTCGCCACGCATCGGCTCGCGGACACCGACGGGGATGGCGTCTTCGAGGTGCGGCTCGCCGACGGGAGCATCATCGATTCCACGCTCACGTTGGAGGACACCAACGGCTGCTCCTGCACGCAGCTTGTTCTCACCTTCGGGCTACCCGAGAGCTTCTCATCCGAGGGGTGTCCGCAGGGTGCGCTCGCCAGCAGCGACCACCCCCTGGGAAAGGGGAGGTTCGTGGGTACGGATGCCATGGACGGATTGACCGTCTTCGGAGTCGCGGCCGAGCAGTGACGAGCGGCAATCCCGGCGCCGGCGCGGGCCGACGCATGGCGTCAAACGCACGGACATGGTGCATTGGCCTCACCTTCCGCCTTCTCGGGCACTCGCGTATCTCCTCTCGGAGACGACGCCAACAGCGCGCCGCGGCAGGAATGGAGGCATTCGTGAACAATAGCCACACGGCAGCTGACTGGGCAGGCACGCGCGGCGACAAGTGGCGCGCTCACCAATCAGGCATCGAAGCGTTGCTCGCGCCTGTCGACGAGCCGCTCATCCATGCTCTCCAACTGGACGCGCCCTATCGCGTTGCCGACGTCGGATGCGGCACCGGCGGGACGGCACTGGAGATCCTGCGTCGAGCCCCCAAGGGGACGGTCGTCCACGGCTATGACATCTCGCCCCCCATGATCGAAGCGGCCAGCGCCCGTGTTCCGCCCAAAGAGCCCGCCATTGCGTTCGAGGTTGCGGACATGGCGACAGCAACGGTGGGCGCGCAGCCGTACCATCGGCTCACCTCACGTTTCGGTGTCATGTTCTTCCCGGATCCGCAGGCCGCGTTTGCCAACCTGCGCCGGTGGCTTGCGCCGGGCGGTCGGTTCGCCTTCGCGGTCTGGGGGCATCCGTCGGACAACCCCTGGATCACAACCGTGCGTGAAGTCGTGGCGAAGATCGTCGACATCCCGCCCCCGGACCCCGAAGCGCCCGGTCCGTTCCGCTACGCTGAGGCCGACAAGCTGGTCACGCTGCTGACGCGAGTCGGTTTCTCGGAGCTCGACGTGCGCAACTGGCGCGGTGCGCTGCCGATGGGTGGCGGGCTACCTCCGGCGGAGGCGGCACGCTTCGCGCTCGCATCGTTTTCAACGTTCGCCGAGCAGCTGGAAAAGGCAGGCAATGACTCATTCAATGAGGCGCATCAAACACTGACCACCCGACTTTCCCGGCACCAACGCGACGGTGCGGTCTGGATGGACGCGAGTGTCCACCTCTTCACTGGCGCGCGAAGTCACTGAGCGGAATCCGGAACCCTTGGCCGCCCTTGCCCGGCACCCGTGGGGCGTGTCCGGGTCCCAACGTGGCTGTCAGGAGCGCTCGCGAACATCCATGGCGCTGGGCTCATCTCCGACGAGGATTTCCACCGGCGCGCTCCGCCCCTTCACCTGCACCGGTCCCAACGAGCGCAGCTGCTGGCGCATCGGCTCCGCCAGGCGCTCCGCGAACGCCGCCGACACCAGGATGCCGCAGCCGTGCTGTCGCGTGAGTCCTTCCAGGCGCGCCGCGACGTTGACCGCGTCGCCAATGACGGTGAATTCCCGGCGCAGCTCGCTGCCGATGGCACCCTGCACGACGTCACCCCAGTGCAGCCCGATGCCGTTGTCCAGCGTGCCCGCGAAAGCCTGCAGCGCCTTCCGCATGTCCCGCGCCGCCAGCAGTGCCGCGCCGCAAGGGTCGGCCAGCTCGCTCACGCCGCCGAACACGCCCATCACGGCGTCGCCGATGAACTTGTCGACGACGCCACCGCGGGCGGTAATGCACCGCACCATGGCGTCCAGGTAGGCGTTCAGCCGCGCCACCAGCTGCTCGGGGTCCAGCCCTTCGGACATCGTGGTGAAGCCGCGCAGGTCGCAGAAGAGCACCGCGACATGCTTGCGCTCGCCTTTGAGCGCGCCGCGCTCGCGCAGGATCTTGGCGGCAACCACGTCGGAGACGTACGAGCCGAAGAGCGAGCGGACTTCGTGCGCCTCCTGCTGCTCGTCGAGCACACGCAACACGAGCCCACGGGCAAAGCGCGCCAACGTGGCCACGCCGACGCCGAAGAACGCCATCACGCCGGCGCGTGCGACGAATACGGCGGGGTTGGTGAACTCCTGGCGCCACACCGCGTCGGGGAGCGTCAGCGCGGAAAAGCTGGGCTGGACCCACAAGTAGATCAGCAGATAGCCCAGCCCCGCCACGATGCCCGCAGCGACGCTGTGCGCCGGCACGAGGAAGAATCCCGAGAACAGGATGAGAACAAAGTAGACGAGGACCGGCGGCCCGAGCATGAACGGCGCCGCCCCGGTGGGTGTCAGCCATTGCACCAGTGCAAAGAACACCGTCGGGAAGAGCGCCAGCACCATGGCGGCGACGAACGTGACGCGCCCGTACAGCCGGCGCCTCCTGGCGGCCCACCACACACCGGTGGCGACGACGCAGCCGCCGCCCGCGAACAGGCTCGGCGGAAGCTGGTTGGGCGCGAGACCCGTGGCGGCGAGGACCATGCTCATCACGGCGAAGACCGCGGTGAAGACCGCCAGCAGGCGCGCGCCGGAGGCCAGTGCGCGTTGGGACTGTTCGCGGACGGCTTGTTCGACGAGCTCTTGGGTGCTGGAGGTGGTCACGGGGGCTCGCGTCTGGTTGCCAAGGGGTCCACGATCAGCGTCGTGTCAGAGCGTCCATCATGCACCGGTGTGCGGCGTCTTGCACAGTGCCAACCACGCGAAGGGAACACGAAGGCCCTGTTGGCGCCGGTGGTGACGTCGTTGCGTCAGAACGTGGGGCGCGCGGGCTTGGGGCGCGGGGATAGGCGTCCCAACCCCAGCTTCCCAATCAGTTCGGAGAGCTCCGGCGCGCCCGCGCGCAGGCCCGCGTCGCGCGCGGCGTCGGTGAGCTCGTCGGCGAACTCCGCACAGCTCTCAAAGCGTTTGCGCGGCTGGGGCGCCAGCGCCTTCTTCACGCACTTGCCCAGCTTGCGCGGCAGCTCCCGCGGCACGTCCACCTCCGCGCGCGCCACCAGCTCACGCAGGTCCACGTCCGTCATGCCGGAGCGCTTCTGGTAGACCGCGCGGAACGTGGCCAGCTCCAGGAACGCGAGCGCCGCCGAGAACTGGTCGCTCTCCGGACCGCACGGCTCACCACGCACGCGCTCCGGCGACATGTACGCGAGCTTGCCGCGGATCCCGAGCGCGGGGTCGGTGGTGACGTCCATGGTGCTCAGCTTGGCGATGCCAAAGTCCGCCAGCTTCACCTGTCCGTCGCGCGCGCACAGGAAGTTGTCCGGGCTGACGTCGCGGTGGACCACGCGCAAGGGCTGGCCGCGGATGGTCATGGCGTTGTGCGCGTGATGCAGGCCGCGCAACGCGCTGAGGCAGATGTGCAGCGCCACGCCCAGGTCCGGCGCCATCCCCGCGCGTTGCATGGCGGTCATGAGCCGGTAGGCGTCCGGTCCGTCGACAAGCTCCAGCACCACGAAGTGCAGCCCATCCGCCACGCCGTGCCCGATGCCGCGCACCACGTTGGGGTGGCCCAGCAGCATGGTGATCTCGACCTCGTTGAGGAACTGGTCCAGCAGCTTGCTCACGCCTTCCGCGGTGGGCTTGAGCCGCTTGAGCACCACGTCGGGGGCGTGCGCGGGCGCGCCCACCGGACGCACGCGGTGGATGAGGCTGCTGCCCGCGTCATCCAGCAGCTCCAACACCTCGTAACCCGCAAACCGCTCCATCAAGGCGAGAGGAGTATCCGCGCCCGGGCGGTGAAGACAAGGATCACACCACCTGCGTGCCCTGCTCGATGACGCGCGCCAGCTGTCGCAGCGTCATGCTGTCGGGCATGGCTGCAAACATCGCGTTGCGCACCCGGCAGGCCATCGCGTTCTGCCACTGCGCCACCCGGCCCAGCCGCCAGCTGGTGCTCTGGATGGTGTGCACGCGCGGCCGGCGCAGCGCCTCGTAGCGGGCCAGGCTCTCGTCGGTGATGCCCTGCTCGGCGATGAGGCGGGAGAGCACCGCGGCGTCCTCGATGGCCATGGCCGCGCCCTGTCCCATGTTGGGGGTCATGGCATGCGCGGCGTCGCCCAGCAGCACCACCCGACCCTTCACCCACGGCGCAACCTCAATCTGCTCGAGGTCATGGTGGAGCAACGCCTCGGGCTGACGCACCGCGCGGATGATGGCAGGGGCCAGGTCGCCGAACTCCGCGAACCTCTCGCGGAAGCGCTCCAGTCGACCTTCCACCGGGTCCGCCATCCCCGCGGGCGCGTTCAGCGTGGTGAACATGTACACGCGGTCCTTGCTGATGGGCACCAGGCCCACGCGCTTGCCCCGACCCCACATCTCCACGCTGCGGTGGCTGTTCCCGACGTCAAACGGCACCACCGCGCGCCAGCAGGTGTACCCGGAGTAGCGCGTGGGAATCCTGCCGAACACCAGCGTGCGCACCTGTGAGTGCAGTCCGTCCGCGCCCACCACCAGGGAGAACTCCTGCTCCCCGCCGTGGTTGTCCTTCACCCGCACGCGGTCGCCGTCCTGGCGGATGTCTTCCGCGGTGGTGCCCGGTCGGATGGTGACGCCGTCGCAGCCGTGCAGCAGGACCTCGTGCAGCGCCGCGCGGTGCAGCGCCACGCTCTCGCCGTGCACCGAGGCAATGCCGGTGATGTCGATGCCGGAGAGCACGCGGCCGGTCTCGTCGGTGACGTCGAGCTGGTGGACGGTCCACCCCTTCTCCTCGGCGAGCGTCCCCAGGCCCAGGCCACGCAGCACCGCCATGGCGTTGATGCTCATGACAATGCCCGCGCCCAGCGGCTTGAACTGCGGCGCACGCTCCCACACCTCCACCGCCACGCCACGCTTCTTGAGCGCTGCCGCCAACGTGAGCCCGCCAATGCCACCGCCGACAACGAGGATGGTGTTCATGCGGTCATGATGGCGCCGGCACCGCGGAGCGGACAACTCGCATTGCTCGGGTGGAAAACTCCCCGGAAGAACGGGGAGAAGTGCGGTTCAGGACAGCGGGTTTGTTCGCGTTTTGCGCGCGGCGGGAACGGCGTGGGATACCAGGCGCATGGCGACGCGTCGGGCTCGCGGAGAGGTGGAGGCACGTCGGTCACCCCGCAAGCGGCCGCAGCAGCGACGCAGCGCGGAGACGGTGGACGTCATCCTCACCGCCACGGCGAAGGTGTTGATGACCCACGGCGCGGAAGGCATCACCACCAACCGCGTTGCCGAGGTGGCCGGCGTCAGCGTGGGCTCGCTCTACCAGTACTTCCCCAGCAAGCACGCGCTGATTGCCGCGCTCATCCAGCGTGAGGCGCAGCAGGACCTGGTGCAGCTCTCCGAGAAGCTCGCGCCGTTCATGGACAAGCCGCTCCCGCAAGCGCTGGCCGCCATGGTGCACGTCATGGTCGACCACCACGCGCGCGCCCCGGCGTTGTACCGGCAGATGATGGCGCAGGTGCCGCGGCTGGAGCAGGAGGCCACGGTGCGCGCCGTCGTCGACCAGGGCACGGAGCTGATGGCGGCCTTCCTGGAGTCACGCAAGGACGAGCTCAAGGTGGAGGACGTGCGCCTGGCCGCATTCACGACGATGGAGGCGGTGCGCGCGGTGATCGAGGTGGCGCTGCGACACCGCGAGGGCCTGGTGCACGACCCGCGCTTCACCCGGGAGCTGGCGCGCCTGACGGTGCGGCACCTGTGCGGTGTGGACCCGCCGGAGTGATGGAGCCCGACGTGCGGTTGGACTAGGGTGCGCGCCCGTTTGTGGAAGGGGATGCAGCAGATGCCGGCCGCACGTGAGCTTTCCAACGTGGACTACAACGCCTTCGCGCGCGATCTCAACGCGCTGCGCGAAGAGCTCGACGCCAACCTGTCCGAGGCCGACCTCCGCCACCTGCGCAAGCTGGAGCGCTGGGGCCGTCTCTCGACGCTGCTGGGCTATGCCACGGCCTGGCTCTTCCCCAATCCGCTCTCCGCGTTCCTGATGAGCACCGGCACGGTGACGCGCTGGACCATCATGATGCACCACGTGGGACACAAGGGTTACGACAAGGTCCCGAACGTCCCCGCGCGCTACACCAGCAAGGGCTTCGCGCAGGGCTGGCGTCGCTTCCTGGACTTCTTTGACTGGCTGCTGCCGGAGGCGTGGTCCTACGAGCACAACATCCTGCACCACTACCGCACCGGCGAGGAGGCCGACCCCGACCTGGTGCAGCAGAACATCGAGTGGATGCGCAACATCAGGTGGCCGGCGTTCATGAAGTACCTCGTGGTGGCGTACTTCTCGTTGACCTGGAAGTGGACCTACTACCTGCCGCGCACGGTGCGCGCACTGCACTACGCGCATGCTCGTCGGGCGGGCGTGGCCAGACCGGCGGGGATCGAGATCCTGGACCGTCGACAGCTCATGCCGCGCAGGGGGCTGTACAACCCGCGCACGCCCATGGGTCGCGACATGGTGCTGCGCAGCTTGCTGGCCTACGGGCTGTTCCAGTTCGTGCTGGTGCCGTCGGTGTTCCTGCTGGTGGGGCCGTGGGCGGCCTTCAGCGTGTTGTGCAATGTGCTGATGGCGGAGGCGTTCACCAACCTGCACAGCTTCCTCATCATCGTCCCCAACCACTGCGGTGACGACGTGTACCGCTTTGAGCAGCCCATGACGGACCGGGCGGAGTTCTACGTGCGCGCGGTGGTGGGCTCGGTGAACTACCGCTGCGGCGGCGACCTCAACGACTTCCTCCACGGCTTCCTGAACTACCAGATCGAGCATCACCTCTGGCCCGACCTGCCGGCGCTGAAATACCAAGAGGCCCATCCGCGCGTGCGCGCGCTGTGTGAGAAGCACGGCGTGCCGTACATCCAGGAGCCGGTGCTGAGGCGCGTGCGCAAGACGCTGGACATCATGATCGGTCGCACCACCATGCCGGTTGCGGTCACCACGCCCAGGCAGGCGCGCCGGCCGAGCGCGCGGTCCGAGGCCTCGTCGGAAGCGGCCAGCGTGGCCTGATTGATTTCTTCTGCCCTGCCCCTGCCCGTGCCCGTGCCCGGCCTGTAGGGACCGTCAGCGCAGAGGTTGTCGGGCGGGGAACCTCGTCGGGCGACGACGCCCCCAAGCCGGGCAGGGGCAGGGGCAGGGGCACGGGCAGGGCAGGGCAGGGCAGGGCAGGGCAGGGCGCGTTTGCCGCCGTCGAGGAATGCGCGCGCTGCGCGACTGCCGCTTGACATCCCGGAGCCGCCCACACCAGCGTTGTGCCGTCGGTGACGAAAGCGCCCCAAGCCTGAGCGCGGGCGTGACGTCGGGTGAAGGTGCAGCGTGGCGGAAGGCTCGGCAGGTGAAGGATGAAGGCGCCAGCACGGTGTCCCAACTGCGGCAAGCCCACCCCGGAAGGTGCGGCCATCTGCCCGGCATGCGACTTCATCCTGGACACCAGCTTCCTGGGGAGCGGCATCCTCGACGACGACGCACACCGTCGCCGCGGTGAGGGTGCTCCCGCCACGCCCGCGGGCAAGCCCAAGGGTGGACCCAACCTGATGCAGGCGTTGATGGAGGCGCTGGGCCCGGTGGACGGCTCGGAGCTGGTGCTGCGCACGGTGCCCACGCGCACCATGGAGAATCCCGCGCCGCCCGTGGGTGACGACGGGGAAGAGCACGCCACGCGCACCATGATGCTGGAGATTTCCGACAAGCGCCTGGCCGCGGGCCTGGTGCGCTGCGTGGAGGTGCTGGGCGTGGAGGCCGCGGCGGTGCTGGTCCGCGACGCGCTCTCCCGCGGGTTTGGCCTGGGCATGGTGAGCGCGCGCAAGTACGGCGAGGTGCCGTTGGTGGTCTGGCATGACCTGGACCCCGACGCGCCGCCCTACCTGTACTCGGTGAAGCAGACCCGGGCGTTGCTCCTCGACGTCACGCTGGCGGGCCTGGGCACCCTGCTCAAGGAGCACAAGGTGGCGTTGGACAAGGTCGACGTGATCCTGCAGCTGGCCAACGCGGCATCCGGCGTGAACGTGCTGGGCACCCGGGACGCGGTGCCGCGCCTGGAGCCCGCACGCCAGAAGGCGGTGGGTGACCTGCTGCAGAAGCACTGGCAGGCCCCCAAGGTGGGGAAGGACGGGCTGGAGTTCCTCTACAACGATCCGCTCGACGGCACGCTGGCTCGCGCGCGCATTGGCAAGGACTACAAGGTCACCACCGAGCGCGTGGGCAAGGGGTGGCTTCCCTCCGACGAGCTCCTTGACGACTGACCCACCGTAGACAGCGCCATCCCGGAAGCTATGATGGCCGCTCATGACCGCGTCCATCCGCGCCATCTCCCGCGTGGGCAACGCCACCACGGCCGCGTTGCGTCGCACGGATTCCATTGGTGCGGGTGGGCCGGCGGCGCGCGTGGCGGGTTGTGTGGCGGGGGCGGGCAGCGCGGTGCGGATGCAGGGCAACGTGACGCGCACCGAGGGACCTTCGTTCTCGACGGTGATGGCGGCCACCGGCGGCGGTCCGGATCTGGAGATGCAGCGCGCGCTGCAATACCACGTGGAGGTGCGCACCTGGGAATGCCAACAGAACCTGGCGGCCCAGCGCAGCGCCGCCCAGGAAAGGCACACCGCGGACCTGCGCGGTCGGCTGGATCACGCGCTGGTCCACGGGTTGTCGGTGCCGGTGACGTCGGGAGTGGGCACGCTGCCGGCGGGCATTCGCGGGCTCCTGCCGCCGCACCTGCCGCAGCTCGACGGCTGAGCCGCGCAGCTCATTCTCCGGAAAGACCCGGCTCGGCGGACCACGCGGGGCGCACCGGTGCGCTGGCGGGAAGTGGCGAGGGAGTTTGCGCGCGCGCCAGCACCATGAGGCACGAGCCCACCACCAGCGCATGCAGCGTCCCGGCGAGCAGCACCAGGCCCGCCGCGTCGAGGAGGCGCGTTTCCGACGACGAGACCAGCAACGCGCGCGCCGGCGCGGTGTCCGGCACGGTGCCCCATGCGGCCAGCGGCACAACGGTGAGGATGAGCGACGCCAGCGCGTGCGCCAGGCGGGGTTGACCGCGGAATGCCGTGACGACTGCGGGAGCCATGTCCTTCTCCGGGGCGGTGGGTTCCGCGGGCCCCTCAGCAGAGCGCATGCCAGCACGGCCGCGTTGCACTCCTGTCACGCGATCCGGCGCGCGCGCGGCACCGGTCTGCCAGGTTGTCACGTCGGAGCGCGGGTCCTGCGTCAGCGTGTGCCAGGCCGGCGAGAACGGCGCGGCGTCACGCGTGGCTGTCCGCCCACGCTGTGGCCCACGGAGCGCACCGACGAGTTCTGACGTGAGCGGAAGCGCGCGGCGCGTTTCCGGCGTGCGCGCGGCTGGTCCTAG
Source organism: Myxococcota bacterium (assembly GCA_040752415.1). Taxonomy (GTDB): domain Bacteria; phylum Myxococcota; class JACRCW01; order JACRCW01; family JACRCW01; genus JBFMGU01. The sequence continues at coordinate 44,559 of JBFMGU010000030.1, read as the reverse complement.
CGTGGTGCTCCGGAGGGAGACGCATGAATCGGTACGTGGTGGGCTGGATTGCGGCGGTGGGGATCATGACGGGTTGTGCCACCTCGCAGGGAAGGATTCCGTCGCCACCCACGGACACGGACCTGTCCCACGACGGAACCCCCGCGGCCATGGAGTCGCGCGTGGCGGCGTACGAGGTGCGCGACGAGGGTGTCATCCGCATTGGGGAAGCCACGCGGCCGCGCGCGGAGGCGTTGGACACGCGCATGAACCCGGAGGTGCGGGCCTATCTCTCCTCCAATCCCGACGCGGCGCGCGCGCTCCCCCCGACGACGCTGGGCCTGGTGCAGGTGGGGAGCCTGGTGATGAGCGTGGTGTTTGCCGCCGGTGCGCTGCTCACGTTGATTGCCACCAACGCGGCGCTGGTGGGGCTGAACGCGTGGGGACTGGGGGCGGGCGTGGCCATGGGGCAGGGGCAGGCGCTGTGGACGTCGTCGGTGGTGGTGATGGCGGCGGGACTGGTGGTGGTGGGCGCATGGATGCTGGCGGGGTTCCTGGCGTTCGCCGCGGGCGTCCAGCTTGGGCTCCTGCGCGACAAGGCGGAGAAGGCGGCGGTGCGCATCTTCAACGCGCAATTGCGCCGGCGCGTGACGGAGGCCGGGCCCGCGCGGCGTGAGGAGAGCGCGGCGGAGCACTGAGCCATCACGGCGTCCCGGTCGTCGACGTGCGCGTCTGGCCGGCGCATCACCGTCCGTTACAACCCCACCCACGGCCCTGGGACAGCGGGCCGCCTGCACGTCGGGAACACGCCCCACGTGAGCGGCGTCTTCACGACGTGCGGGACAACCTCCACAGGTGCAGGGCCGTCGCCGTCCTGCCAACACGGGAGCCACGGTATGCGGTCCCTGGCAATCTGGCTTCTCTGCGTGATCGAGGAATGTCTGACTTCGGGGTTGCCCCTGCCCAGCCGGGAGCGGCTGGCGCATCTCTATGGATGCACCGTGGATGAGATCACCCACGTGCAGGACATGCTGCTGAGCAGCGGCGTGGTGAAGCGTGTGGAGGACTTCTGGTACCTGCTGCGACGTCCGGATGAGCTGACCATCGTGTGAGCCCGGCAACCGGAGCCAAAGCGGCACTTCATGCCGCAGTCCGAAGGTGCCGGCGCCCCAACTTCGCTTCTCTCCGTGGCCGGCACGGGCGCTTTCCAACGACGACGCAGCGTGCGGTCGCACTTTCGGACTGCGGTATGAAGTACCGCTTTCACTCTTGAGCACCGGACGCCACCACTGCCATCCGTCCGCCCACGCCGCCAAGCCTAACGCGCGCGAACCCTCCCCGAACGACTCAGTGCCTGCAACCCCAGCTCGTACCCCTCGCGCCACGCGGTCTCCGCCGCGTCCGCGTTCTCCTCGTCGAGCGCCGCGGCGTGCTCGGGGTAGCGGCCGCGCCAGTCCAGGTCGGGCTCCCCGCCGCCGAGGAGGTCATCCACCGCGGCGTCATGTCCGTGGTCGCGCCACTCCGCCAGCGTGCGCGCGGTGCGCGCGGGGGCAACCTGCGGTCCGTCATGGGGTCCGGTGCGTTTCATCTCTTCCCCATGGTGACGACGGAGGAAGCTGCGAGCCACCGCCCACCTCAGCGCGACTTGAGCTCGGTCTCACGCGTCTTGCACGCCGCGATCATCGCCTCACGCTGCGGGTGCCCCTGCGGGAACTCCCGGTTGAACTTCCGCTTCAGCGTGTTGAGCTCCGTCACCGTGCGCACCTTCGCCAGCGCCGCGGTCACCTCCGCGTCCAACTCGTCCTTGGTGGCCGGTGCGGCCTCCGCGCTCGTCGTCACGGGGGCGGCCGGCGGCTCCACCACGGCATCCTGCGCCGCGGTGGGGGTCATTTCCGCCGCGGGGGCGGGCGTGACCTCCACGCTGGCAGCCTCATCCACCACCGTGGCGCTGACCGCGTGCACGCTGCCCGGGCTGTTGTTGCGACGAATCTCCTCGCCCTCGTCCTCGGTGTAGATGCCGCCCACGACGTCCGGGTAGACGATGCGCGCAAGATAGGCGGCGGCGCGCGCCCGCAGCATGGGCTCCGGGTAGTTGCGCCAGACGTCCTTGTTGAGCAGCCCGGCTTTCTGCGCCTGCTCCACGGTGAACGACATGCGCGTGGGCTCCGGCTCCCCTTCGCGCAGCGTCTCGTACGTGGCCAGGCGCGCGTTGCTCTCCAGCAGGCGGAAGTACTTGCAGGCCGGGCTGCGCTTCACCAGCGCCACAATGAGGTCCGCGCTCAGGCTGGGTTTGCCGTTCCACACGTGGATGAGCCGCAGCGCCTGCATGGGGCTCAGGCCCAGCTCCAGGCCGGTCATGATGACCACCGCCACGTCGGCCGGGCGGTTGCGCAACGCGTTGGGGATGAGCGCGCTCCCCGAGAGGTTGTGGCTCAGCTTGTAGAGCTGCTCCAGGTTGTGCGGCACCAGGTTGGTGACCGCCTGGTCTTCATTGGTGGCGGGAGCGGGGAACTTCTGCAGCGCGGTGACCATGGCGTCTCCTTGATGGAACGCCCCTTCAGTATCACCACCTGATCATGCGTGCAGGGGAAGCGCATTGCAGTTCGACGCGGTCTGACGCGGAGAAACGGGCTTCAACCGGAGCACGGGCGTTGGTTCCTGGTTTCCCGGAATGCTTCAGCCCGAGCTTGCCCGGAGGCGCTGCAGCAGCGCGTTGTCGACGTGGCGCTTCACCGTGCGGCGGTCCAACCCCACCTGCTGCGCGGTCTCGACATAGCTCCCGCTGCGCGCGAACTGCAGCGTGCAATAGAAGGTGAGCAGCTCATCCGCGCTGAGGGTGCCCTGCTGGATGGCGCGCCAGGTCTCCTCCAGGGCCGGCGTGGTCGACGTGGGGGCGCGCGTGGGGCGCGGCACGTAGTCCCGACGGATGAGCACGTTGCGCACACACTGCTCCAGCTCACGGAAGTTGCCGGGCCAGGGATAGGCGCGCCCCAAGCGCTCATGAATCCAACCCTCCACCTCGTCGCCCACCTGCTCCACGCGCGCGGTGTCCGCCTCCCCGCGCCCGCCCAGGATGTTGCGGATGATGAACAGCAGCATGGGGCGCAGCTCGTCGGGGGAGTCGGCCAGCTGCTCGGCCAGCGAGGGCGTGGTGATGATGTCGGAGCACATCCGGTAATAGAGGTCCTCGCGGAAGCCACCCTCGTCGATGGCGGTGGGCAGGTGCCGGTTGGTGGCGACGATCAGCTTGCCTTCGAACGTGCGCGGCTCGGTCTCACCCAGGCGCTGGAAGACCCGGGTCTGCAGCACGCGCAGCAGCTTCACCTGCAGGGCCAGGTCCAGCTCACCAATCTCGTCGAGGAACACCGAGCCGTGCCGACCGGCTTCCTCCAGCCAGCCCACGCGGTCGCGCACCGCGCCGGTGAACGCGCCCCGACAATGACCAAACAGCTCACTCTCGATGAGCGTGGGAGAGAGCGCGGAGAGGTTGACGGCGTGGAAGCTGGTGGCGGGATGGACCACGAAGCGACCGGTCTTCGCGTCGAGCGGGATGTACTGGCTGAGGCCCACCGCGCGCGCCACCAGCTCCTTGCCCGAGCCCGAGGGACCGGAGATGAGCGTGGTGAAGTCGCGCATGCGCGGGTAGAGGCCATCCAGGTAGCGACGCGGCTGGTGCGTGAACACCGACTGCCATACCGCTGCGCGCAAGCGGGCCGCCGGCAGCGAGCCGCCCACGATGTGCTCGAAGATGTTCACGAACGCGCGCTGCAGCTGGAAGAAGAACGCGAACATGTGCGCGGGGGCGTAGCCGCGCGGGAAGTCGACGTCGTCGGGCTTCAGGGTGTGCAGCTCACGCTGGAATTCCGCATGGCCACGCGCCGGAACACCTTCGCCGCGGGCTCCCGCGTTCATCAGCGAGGCGAAGTCCGCGGCATGACGGTGGTACAGCAGGAAGAAGACGCCGTCCTCGTAGAGCTCCAGGTCGGCGGTGCCCGGGCGCGGGGCGCGGTCCATCCGTGCGCGCAGCGTCTTGATCACGCCCTCCAGCTTCACGACGATGCGCTGCAGGTTCTGGTCGGGCGCCGCGGGGTCACCGCGCAGGCTCCACACGCGTTGCGTGGGCACGTAGTGCGGGCCCAGCGCTTGCTCCTCCAGGCTCTTGCGCTCGGGAAGGAACGGGTTGGAAACGGCCAGCGCCGAGATGGCGCGGAGGAAGTTCCGGTTCTCGCTGTCCAGGAAGGCCATGGACACGCAGTGTATGCAGTGTTCAGTGGATGTACAGGCCTGCGTGGGGAGATGGGCGGTTTCCGCCGAGCCGGTCTGTCGCGTAAGTCATGGAAAAAACGGGTGATATCGGCTCCGTCGCGGGGGCGGGACGCGGCTGGCAGGTGACTTGCGATGGAGCGGGGCGTGGCGGTCAGGAAGCCGCCCAGGAGGCAAGCCCCATGTCAGCCAACGCGACCAACGCTGCACACACGGATTCCGCCCGCGGCAACCCGATGCCGATGGCCAACCTTGCCTGGAGGAGCACGATGAGCAACCCGCCGAGGACGCAGCCGCACAGTGGAGCGTGGGTGGCGCAGGTGTGGATTTCCTTCGCGGTGTCCGTCGGAGCCACCGCGCTGGGCATCCTGTACCTGCCGGTGGACATCTGGATGAAGGCGTTCGTGGGGATGGGGCTGTTGTTCTCGGTGGGCAGCACGCTGAACGTGGCCAAGACCACGCGGGACCAGTTCGAGGCGGAGAAGCTGCACGCGAAGGTGGACGAAGCGCGCCTGGAGCGCCTCCTCGTCGAGCACGACCCGATGAAGTGAGTTACGGGCGCTGCGTCATCATGCGCGTCAGCTCTTCCACGCGCGCGCTCAGGCCGGGGTGGCCGGGGATCTGCTCCAGCGCGGTGAGCAACACGCCGCGCGCCTCCTTGATGTGACCGCGTTCCTGCAGCCGTGCCGCGCGCGTGATGGCGCTCTGCACCTTGAGGGCGGTCTCATCCTGCACGCCGGCTTCCTGCGCCGCGGAGCGTGGACGGTGGCGCTCGTCGATGATGCGCATCAGCGTCTGCTCCACGCGCGGCAGCACGCGCGCCGCGGAACGGACCTTCTGCTCCTGCGCCGGCGTGGCGCCCGTGAGCGGGATGCGGAACAGGCCGTGCAACGTGGCCAGGCGCACGTGGATCACCGACTCCGCGGCGGTGGGCTCCAGCCCCACGGCGCCAAACGCGTCCTGCTTGTCCAGGCCCTCGAACAGACGGCGCGCGGCGTTGAGCGCCTCCAGCAGCTGGGGCGTGGGCGCGGGTTCGTGCAGCTCGCCACCCAGGCTCTGGGAGCGACCATCCAGGTAGCGCGCCAGCTCACGCCGCTTCTCGTTGTCGTAGTCGACGAACTGCAGGCCCGCGCCCGGCTTCTGCCCGAACGCACGGGCCTTGGCGTCATCCAGGCGGTGCACCACCTCCGCGTGCAACGTGAGCGCGCCGCCGGGCGTGGTGAGCTGCACGGTGAGTCGCGTGCCCACCGCGGGCGGGTCCGGCGTCTCCACGAACAGACCGCCCTTGCTGAGGTTGGAGGCCGCCAGCTCCGCCAGCGCCTCACGACCCGGTATCTGCACGCGCACCGTCGTGTTCGACTTCAGCCGCGGCTCATGACGGAACGAGGGCGCCGCCGGCGCGTGCGCCGCCAGTCCCTCCACCAGGCGCAACAACGCCACGTGGGAGGGCTTGGGCAGGTCGTGGAACTCCAGGCCCATGCCCGGCGGATGCAGCTTGCGGGCACTCTCCGACTCGTGGATGACGTGCACCACCCGCGCCACACCACCCACCACGTTGCCCACGTCGCCAAACCGCACGGTGACCTCCATGCCGGGTGAGACGGGGCTGTTGGTGCGCACAAACAAGCCACCCAACGAGACGTTCTCGGTGTTGAGCATCTGCACCGCACCGCCCGCGCGCGTCACCACCATGACCGGAGTGTGCATCGCGTAGCGGGGAAACTTCTGGACGGCGGCGTAAGCCATGTTCTGCTCCTGTGGGACGCCGTCATCTTCTCCGTGCCGCGCCCCATGTACCGTCGGACAAAAATCCGGTGAACAACGGTGCGTCGGAGAATGCTGGTATGGTGCACGCACCCACAAGAAAACTCCCCATGACCGCGGCAATCCTCCCCACGTCTCCGCAACCGCTCAAGCTGTGGGCCAGCATCAGCCGCCTCCACATCGTCGCCATTGCCGCGCTGGGCACCTTCACCTTCGGCTGGCTGTTCACCGGCACGCACCTGTGGCTTCTCTCCTCGGTGTGCGCGCTGGACTGGTTCCTGGTGAACCTCCTCAACCGTGTGGTGGACCTGCCCGAGGACCGCGCCAACCACATCGCGGGAACGGACTTCGTGGCGCGCCACCGTCGCGGGATCCTCGTCGGGGGCCTGCTGGCGCTCTTCGGCTCGCTGGCGCTGGTGCACCTGGTGGCGCCGCAGGTGACGCTGTGGCGGGTGGGCTATCACGCCCTGGGGCTGGCCTATAACTGGCCGCTGCTGCCCGGCGGGCGACGCATCAAGCAGCTCTACTTCTGGAAGAACACCGCTTCGGCCACCGGGTTCATGATCACGGTGTTCGGCTATCCGCTCGTCGTGGGAGCCGGAGAACGCCCGCCCGGCATCACCGCGGCCACGGTGGGGTGCGCGGCGTTGTTCTTCTTCCTCTTCGAGATCAGTTACGAAGTCATCTATGACCTGCGTGACGCGCCCGGCGACCGCGCCGCCGACGTGCGGACCTACCCGGTGGTGCACGGGGAGCGTGGCGCGGTGCGCATCATCGACACGCTGATCGGGGCCGCGGTGACGACGTTGGTGGTGGGTTACGCGCTGGGCATCCTGCCGTGGCGGATCTTCGTGATGGTCCTGGCGCCGGCCATCCAGCTTGCCGCCTACAAGCGCGCGCTCCGACGAGGAATCACCTCCCGCGACTGCATCCTGCTCACGTGGACCGGCGCGGGACTGCTGCTGGCCTATCACCTGTGGATTGCGGCGGGGTTGCCGGGCGTGGGGTGGTGACGTCGGGCGGTGGCAACGCGTCGCGTCATGGATCTCCGACGTCAGGCTGGAATAGGAGGGCCGCCTCCCGTGTTCTGGCGGGACCTCGGAGACGACCATGAAGCCTCAGCTGCACTCCTCCCAGCCCGTGGAGCTCACCCAGGACCCCACGCCGGTGATCCTCTTTTCCGACGAGGACGAGATGCCCGTGCTGACCTGGCCGGTGGAGGGTCGTCCGACCGCGCGCAAGTCTGACGCGTGGAAGGACTTCTGGGAGGTCTTCACCGGATAGGGCGTCGCGTTGCCTGGATCTCCGTCGGCGCCTAGCATGCGCCCCGTCGAGAACAACCAGGTAGCCTGATGACCACCACCGTTCGCGGACGCACCAACGTCCAACCCGCCGTCACTCCTTCCGTCACCACTCCCGCCGCTCCGTCGACGACGACGCCGGCCACCACCCCGGGCACGCCCGCGGAGACACCGGAGGCCGCGTACACCGGCACGGGCGGACAGCCCACCGGGCGACCCTCGGGCGCGTTGGGGGGCGCGGGCACGGCCATGCTGGCCACGCGGCTGGCCATGACGGCGGGAGCAATGGATCCCGCGCTGCTCGCCGCGTTGCGCACGCCGGAGGGGCTGAAGGCCGCCGTGGAGAAGCTCTCCGCCACGCTGGTGCAGAGCAACGGCGCGGCCATCACGCCGCAGCACGAGAAGAAGGTCTTCGAATCCCTGGCCAAGCTGCACGCCGCGGGACAGCTGGTCCCCGCGCTGACCATGCTGGCCGACCGCGCCGCCGCCGCGGGTGCGCTGCCGGGCAACATCCCGCCGGAGAAGAAGGCGGGGCTGGTGCAGCAGTTCGCGGCAATGATCGAGGCGGAGATCGACGCGCGCGGGGTGTCCGGTCGACCGGACCGTGTGTTCGAGGACTGGAACGCGCTCTCGCAGAAGCTGCTGGCGCAGGCGCGCAACACGCAGGTCCCGCCCGCCGGTCCCGGTGTGCCCAGCGCGTTCACGAATCCCACGTTCCTCAAGGAGTTCGAGTCGCTGGTGGGCGCCAAGCTCACCGAGGGGAACAGCATCCGTCCGCTCATTGACGGCCCGGCCTCCTTCAAGGAGCGCGACCGCATGATCGACGGCGCCACCAGGAGCATCCACCTGCTCTCCTGGGCCTTCTACGACGACGAGACGGGCATGGAGACGGCCCGCAAGCTCATCGAGAAGAAGAAGCAGGGCGTGGACGTGAAGGTGATGGTGGACGGCAACGTGGCGCGCCAGCCCGGTCACGAGAAGGCGCTCAAGCTCATGGAGGAAGCCGGCATCCCGGTGGTGCGCTGGAACGACCCGGACCGCGTGCACGACGGACAGCACCGCAAGGTGATGATCGTCGACGGGAAGGCGGCGGTGGCGGGCGGCCTGAACGTGGGCAACGTGTACAGCCACCGCGGTCCCGCCGACGGGCAGAAGTGGCGGGACACCGACGTGCTCATGCAGGGACCGTGCGTCACGGAATCCGCCAAGCTGTTCGCCTCACTGTGGAACGCGCAGGTGGACGCGCATGGGCTGGCGCATGCCAAGGTGGAAGCGCCGCAGACCGCGCCGGCGGGAACGGGTTCGGTGCGCGCGGCCATTGTCGACGACGTGCCGGGGCCGCAGGGCAACTCCAACATCCTGCTGGCCACGCTGAAGGCCATTGAAGGCGCCACGAAGTCGGTGGACATCGAGAACGCGTACTTCATCTCCACGCCCGCCATCCGCGACGCGCTGCTCAAGGCGCTGGAACGCGGCGTCAACGTGCGCATCCTCACCAACAGCGCGCAGAGCGTGGATGAGCCGATTGTCAGCGCGCCCATCCTGGCCAGCCTGCCGGAGCTCGTCGAGAAGGGCGCGGAGGTCTACCTCAAGAAGGGCGACACGCTGCACAGCAAGTTCCTCGTCGTGGACGGGTTGTTCACCTCGGTGGGCAGCTACAACCTGCACCCGCGCTCGGAGCGTTACGAGGGTGAGGTGTGCGTGGCCGCCGTCGACGAGAAGCTGGGCAAGGAGATGCGCGCGGCGTTCGAGAAGGACATTGTCGCGGCGCAGCGCGTGAACCAGGCCTCGGACATCCAGGTGCCCAAGACCGCGTTCAGCATCCTGGCCAGCCGGTTCTTCTTCGACCAGCTCTGATCACGAAGCGGCGGGGCCGGGACACCGGCGCCCTCGGTGCGAACCCGTGGTGGCGACGAGAGCGGGAAAGCACCGCCCTGGATCCGTCATCCCGGTCATCGATTGCGCCAACGAACAACCACGGACAGCGTCGCCCGATCCAGGGCGGTGCTGCACGTCGTGGCGCACTCAACCGGCGTTGCACCGCACTCCAGGGCGCCGCTGCGCCGCTCTTCCCACTTCGTGACCCCTCAGGCCTTGCCGTCGCGACGCGGGACCGCGTCCACGGCGAGCACCGCGAGGTCGTCGTGGCCGAAGCCGCGCGCAATCAGCTCATCCATGCGTCGCGCCACCGCCGGCAACACGCTCAGCGGCGCGCTCCCGCCCGACGCCGTCTCCAACATCAGCCGCACGTCCTTGCGCGCCATCAACAGCTCGAAGCTGGGACGGAAATCCCCCTGCGCCATGCGCACGCCGCGACCGGTGAACTGCGACATGGGATTGAAATGCGACCACAACGTGTGCGCGTCCTCCGCGCCAATCCCCGCGGCTCGCGCCAGCGTGAACACGTCCGCCAGCCCCGCCGAGATGGTGGCAATCATCGCGTTGCCAAACAGCTTGAACGCCGCCGCCTGGTCGGGGCGCTCGCCCAGGTACCAGAGCTCCCCGGTCATGGCCTTGAGCTCCGCCTCCACGACGGAAAAGTGCGCCCGCGGCCCGCTGCACAGCATGAGCCCGGTGCGCGCGCGTGCGTTGGCGGGAGCCATGAACACCGGCGCGTGCAGGAACGCCGCTCCCGCCGCCACCATGCGCGCGGCGCGCGCCGCGGTACCCGAGGGAGACACCGTGGTGTGATCCACGACGAGGACACCCGGGCCCAGGGCCGGAATGATCTCATCCAGCGTGGCGTCCACGGCAACGTCGTCGGAGAGGGAGAGATGCACCCGCACCGCGCCGCGCACCGCCTCCGCCGCCGTCGACGCCACGCGGGCACCGTGCGCCAGCAGCGGCTGGGCGCGGGAGGCCGTCCGGTTCCAGGCCACCACGTCCACACCGCGCCCTCGCAGCGCCTCCACGAACGCACTGCCCATCAGGCCGGTCCCCAGGAATGCCACGTGCGACATCGTCATGCTCCATCATGAGGTTGGGCGTGGGTTGTAGCAGGCCTTCCGCGACGAGGGGGTGGTGCGTGCTATAGCTGCGACGCCGACCTGCCGGAGGGCCCATGTCCGCGGAAGACTCCACCAAGCACATCATCCAGTCGCTGCTGGTGAACCTGGCCATTGCCGCCTCCAAGGGCGTGGCCGCGGTGTTCACCGGCTCCGGCGCCATGCTGGCCGAGACGCTGCACAGCTTTGCGGACTGTGGGAACCAGGGGCTGCTCCTCGTCGGGGTGAAGCGTTCGAGGAAGGCTCCCGACAAGACCCACCCGCTGGGCTACGGCCGCGAGGTCTACTTCTGGTCCTTCATCGTGGCGCTGATGTTGTTCGCGGGTGGCGGCGTGTTCTCCATCTATGAGGGCATCCACAAGATCCATGAGCCGGAGCCCGTCGAGAATGTCTGGGTGGGCCTGGGCATCCTCATCTTCTCCCTGCTCATGGAAGGCGGGGCCACGCTGTCCAACATCAAGGAGATCAATCGTCGTCGGGGCAGCAAGGGATTCCTGCAGTACCTCCGCGACACCAAGGACTCGGACCTGGTGGTGATCTTTGGCGAGAACTCCGCGGCGGTGTTTGGCCTGGTGTTCGCCATTGGCGCGCTGGGGGCGGCCAGCGCCACGGGGGATGGCCGGTTTGACGGCGTGGGCAGCCTCCTCATTGGCATCGTGCTGGTGTTGGTGGCGGTGTTCCTGGCGGTGGAGGTGAAGTCGCTGCTCGTGGGCGAGAGCGCGGACCCGGACATCGAGCACGCAGCGCGCGAGGCGGCCAAGGGCACCGACGGATTCGACGCGGTGCTCAACGTCATCACCGTGCAGCAGGGCCCCGGGGAGGTGCTGGTGGCCATCAAGGTGAGCGTGGTCCCCGGGATGGAGCGCGACTCCATCTGCACGGCGATCAATGACTTCGAGAAGAAGCTGCGCGAGCGCTGTCCCCAGGCCAAGTGGATCTTCGTGGAGCCAGACCTGGTGCGCCAGGCGGCGCGAGCGCCCGCGGCGTGAGGAGCTGCGGACCCGTCAGTGGAGATGTGCTTCGCGCTGGGACACGGAGCGCAGCACGGTGCTGGCGCGGGGTCCCCGCTCCACGCCGGCCACGTCGGAAAGGCTGATGACGCCTTGCACCACGCCGTCCGGGTTGGTGCACAACATGCGGGACTTCTTGTGCTGGCCCATGAGCTCCTCGGCCACCAGCAGGTCATCGTCGGGGCGACAGGTGATCACCGGGGTGGTCATGATCTCGCGGGCCCGCACGTCCTGGGGATTCCTCCCTTCCGCGACCACGCGCACGGCCACGTCGCGGTCCGTGATGGTTCCAATGGGATGACCGGCGTCGTCGCACACGGGGATGAACCCGAGGTTGAGGTCCCGCATGCGCGCGCAGACCTCGGTCACGGGTTCATCCTCATGGCAGACCGCCACGTTCGTCTTCATCACATCCCGGCACTTCATGGTGTCCTCCCGAGCCCGCTTCCACGACGGAAGAGGCGCGCTGCACGGCGTCTCCAGGAGGTTTATGGAAGGTGCCGGGGCCAGGCAGGCGTCAGTAGCCGCGGAAGCGCAACGCGCTCAGCGGTCGCCAGGTCCACTCCTGTTCCACCAGGTAGGCCAGGATGCTCCCGTACACGGCAAACAGGCACACCGTGGCCACCGGGATGCGCGTGTCCACGTTGGTGGCCAGCACGCCCCAGCCCGCCCAGGGCATGAGCACGAACACCTGCACCAGCCACATCACGCCGGCCAGCAGGAAGGAACGCCACATGGTCAATCCTCGACGGGTGAGTGCCACCAGTCCCGCCGCCAGCCCACCCACCAGCAGCTGCGCCAGGAAGGAGATGGCCAGGAGCGCGCCGCGGGATTGCGCCCCCGGCAGCAGGCGGTCCACGAACGCCACGCCGAAAGGCTCCGTCATGGGAGAGCGCTGCACGACGAACAGCAGCAGCAACGTCACGGACATGGCCAGCGACGCAATCACGCCCCAGCCAAAGGCCCGACGGAAATCAGCCACACGCGCTTTCATGGGATGCCTCCTCGCGCGGTGTATCGTCGACGAGGTCGCGAGCAAGGCGGACAGCCGCGGTTGGCCCCTGCCCCTGCCCCTGCCCGTGCCCGTGCCCGTGCCCGGCTTGAGGGCCCAGGGAGTGACGAGGTCTTCCGCAGATAGCCTCTGCGCTAAGCGGTCCTACAGACCGGGCACGGGCACGGGCAGGGGCAGGGGCACGGGTTCCGGGATTCTCCGACGGACCTTCAGATGTCCACCGTCACCGGCGGCGCGGTGCGCAGCGTGGGCGGCTTGGGCTTGGGCGCAGGATGCGGGATGCGCGCGCAGGCGTCCTCCTCGGGGAGGCGCGGGGTGAACCAGACCAGGTCAAACGGAATCACGTCCGCGCCGTACAGCTCCCGGTAGCCCGTGGGCTCCTGCGCCTCGGGGGCCACCTCCTGGAACGCCACGCTCACCACGCGCAGCGACGGAGATTGCGCCCGCAGGTGGAAGGGAACGCCGCGGTCGGTGCGCGCGTGGCCGGCGCCGCTGATGAGCACCACCGGCGGCTTTGCGTTACGGATCACCTGCGCCATCTGCGCGTCACGCGCGCGCTGCGCCAAGGCCATGGCGGGCAGCATCTCCGTCGGGAGGTGACCGCAATGTGAGAGCGACATCTCCTCTTCCACCGCCGCCTGCAACTCGGGAGGAAACGGTGTGTCCAGGTGCAACGCGGCCCGTTCCGTCGACGACAACGCGCCCGGTCCCTGGCGGATGAGCGCACGCACCCGCGCCAGCGGAAGGTTGGCGGCAAGGAGGGAGAGCTTCGCGGTGAGCGCCACGCGGGCAATGGGCGCGTACATGTCCCACTCCGGCCAACCGCGCTCCTCCCATTGCACCACGTGCCCCACGCCGTCGGTGGTGACGTTGCTGCCACGCAGATAGCCGTCGAGCGTCGCCTGCTGGTCCACGTCCATCATCTCCCACGCCACCGACGGAGAACGGCCCGAGCGCACCAGCGCGTCGAGCACCGCGGCCTGCAGCAGGTGGTGGTCGGGGTTGTCGTGCGTCTCGCCCAGCAGCACCACGTCGGCGGCGAGCAGGCGCGCCAGGACCTCGTCGCCGGTGCGCCACGCCTGCATCGCGGGATCCCAGATGCGACCCACCAGCGGATGCGTCACGTCGAGCGGGCTCTGCCACCGCGCGGGGAGTTGCAGGGACGCCGGCGAGGGGGCGGGTGCGCGCGCGGTGGATGCGCAGCCCGCGGTGGCCGCACAGAGGAGCAGGAGGCGGAAGTGACGCATGGGTTTCCATGATGTCGGATTCCGTCGGTGGCGTCACGTGGGTGCGGGCTGCTTGCGACGTCAGGTGGGCGGCACTATCTCCCGCGTCATGCCCAAGACCGTGCTCATCTACCCGCCGGCCTGCGACCCGACGGCACCCTACCTCTCGGTGCCCACCCTGGCGGGATACCTGCGCACGCACGGTGTCGACGTCGTTCCCATCGACGCCAACGTGGAAGCGTTCGACTGGCTGCTGCGTCGGGAGCGCATGGAGACCTTGGCGGCACGCGTCGAGTCGCGACTGGAGCGGCTGGAGCGCAAGCCCACGCTCCGTCACACCGAGCAGCTCCTGTACAGCGCACTCTGGTCGGCGCGGGCGGAAGCGCGCACGGTTCCCGCCGCCATTGACGACGCGGTGCAGGTCATCCGGGACCGCAGCGGCGAGCGTTTCTACGACCCACCCACGTACGCCGGCGCGGTGGCGACGGTGGATGCGGCCCTGCGCGTGGTGAGCGCGGCGTACGCGCCCTTGAGCCTGACCTTCACCGGTTACAAGACGCCCTTCTCGCTGCTCAACGCCGAGGAGGTGGAGGCGGACGCGCGGGAGGAGCGCAACCCGTTCTACGGGTATTTCGCCGGTCCGCTCGTCGAGCGCGTGCGCGCGGCGGCGCCGCTGTGTGTGGGCATCAGCGTGGCGTTCCCCGGCCAGGTGCAACCCGCGTACGCGCTGGCGCACATCCTCCGGAAGATGGTGCCGGGCGTGCATCTCGTCGTCGGCGGCCCCGCGTTGACGCAGCTGTTCCAGGGTCTCGACGGAGAACGCCTGGAGCGCGCGCGCGGGCCGTTCGACACCGTGGTCACTTACGAGGGCGAGCGCGCGCTGCTGGAGCTGGTGCGCACGTTGGAGCGCGGCGAGAGGCCCGCCTCCCTCATCCGCGGCGAGCAGACCGAGGACCTCTCCGAGCTGCCCGCGCCCGACTACGAGGGCCTCCCGCTTGACCGCTACTTCACGCCGGAGCTGGTGCTCCCGTATGACCCCACACGCGGCTGCTACTGGGGGAAGTGCACCTTCTGTCACTACGGCCTGGCCGAGGTGGGAACGGCGCGCTACCGCGAGCGGCCCGTCGACGTCGTCATGGAGCACCTGCGTGAGCTGCACGCGCGACATGGTGTCCGCGTGTTCTACTTCTCGCAGGACGCGGTCAACCCCAAGACGGTGCTGAAGGTGGCGCGCGCGCTCACGGCGGAAGGCACGCCGTTCCGCTGGGCCACCGACATGCGCCCGGAACGCTCCCTCAAGCCCGAGCTGTGCGACGAGCTGAGGCGCGGCGGCGCGTTGTCCATGGCGGTGGGCGTGGAGAGCGCCAGCCCGCGCGTGCTGGACCTCATCGACAAGGGGGTCCCCGTCGACGCGGTGAAGACGGCCATCCAGAACCTCTCGCACGCGGGCATCGGCGTGGAGGCCATGTGCTTCACCGACTTCCCCACCGAGAGCTACCGCGAGGCCATGGCCACCGTGCGCTTCGTCGACGGGCTCACCGAGAACATCTCGCTGTTCATCTGCGGGGAGTTCGACCTCACCAAGGGCTCGCTGGTGGCCCAGTCTCCGTCGGAGTTCGGCATTGCGGAGACGTGGCGGGTGGCCGGTGATGAGCTGGGCCTGGGGCTCTTCTACCGCGAGACGAAGGACCCCAAGAACGACGACGAGCGCGAGAAGGTCGACGAGGCGCTGGGGAACCTGTCCCGTCGCTGGTGGCTGGAGCACTACCCGTGGGCGGGCGCGCTCTCCACGGCGCACACGCTGCTCTACTACGCGCACTTCGGCGTGGACTGCTTCCGCCGCTTCTCCGACGTGCGTCGCGCCATTCCCGGCGCGCGTCCGCAGACCGTGCGCGCGCGCTTCGACGTGGCCGAGGTGGCACGCATCTCCGCGGAGAACGAGGGTGCCATCTGGGATGAGCTCGTGAACCAGCGGCGCAAGGTGTCCCGCGGTGACTACCGTGCGCTCGCCGACGCGTTGTCCGCGGTCGCCGCCTCGCCGGGGATGTGGCGCGTGCAGCCGGGCCATGAGCCGGTGCGCGTGTCCATGCAGGGGGAAGGACGTCGTCACGGAAGGCGCGGTGGGCGCCGGCCTTCCCACGCCGTGAACGCCATGAAGGAGCCGGTGCGCGGCTGGTAGGCGGGTGCCGGCGCGGCCAGCCGGGCGCTGATGGTCCGTTGATGCTCACGGCTCGGCCCAGGTCGACGACGACACGCCAGCGTAGCCAGGAGCGATGATTTTCTCGCGAGGCCGCCGTGCTGCCCTTAGCCTGCGCGCCGCGTCCGCCCTGGGCGCGCCCTTGTTCGAGGCGCAGCATGAAGCGCAGCATGAAGCTGAGCAGTGAGCCGGTCTTGGCCGGATTGGGACTCATCACGGCGGTGCTCCTGGAGCGGGGCGCGGCGCTGACGGAGCAGGACTGGATGCGCGCGCTGGCGGTGCTGGTGGGGTTGGGCGCGGGGATGCTTGTGGGGATGATGGTGGCGGAGCGCATTGAGCAGTAGGCGGTTCTTCGTCCCTGCGACGCACATCCTGGTCGCCAACATGGGCACGCATTGATGCCGGCGATGGCCCGTGGCAAGGGTGGTGCTCGTCACCCCGGGGATCACCGTGTTGCTGGCTTCCCTGCTTCTTGCGCTCACCACGGCCACCGAGGCGCCTTCAGTGGCGGTGTTCACGCTGCAGGCCCGCAACGGCGTCTCGGAGGCTGCCGCGGAGGCGTTCTCGGAAGGCATCGTGGTCGAGCTGCGGCGGCTCAAGGTCTTCTCCCACGTCGTCAGCCCGCGGGAGCTGAGCCCCCTCATCTCCCCTGGTGAGCGCGACGCACTCCGCAACTGTGCCCTGGATGAATGCGCGCTGTTCGACGCGGACATCGCGGGTGGCCTGGGCGTGTCCCACGTGCTCGCCGGGTCCCTCTCCGTCGTGGGCGCGTCCTACATCGTGGTGGTGAAGCTCCTGGAGCTGCGCACCGGCATGGCCACCGCAGGCGTGCTCAAGCGCATGACCGCCGGGAAGGAGGACGCCATGCTCGACGCCATTCCCGCGGTGGCGCGTGAGCTCGCCGTCGACGCCGGGCTCACTCCCTCGGCTCCGTTGGAGGAACCGTCGCGTCGTCCCTCTCCCATCATGCCCATCGCCGCGGGGGCGGGTGGTGCAGCAGTGGGCGTGGCGGTGGCCGTGGTGTTGTCGTCGCTGGCGGGGGCGTGGAGCGCTGCGCTGTTCACGTCGCCCGCGTTCGTGCATGCCCTGGCCCCGCTGGCGCCGCGCACCCAACCGGGCCACAACGCCTTTCTCTTCGGTCCGCCGTTCCTGCTCGGCGCCGCCAGTGTCGTCACCCTGGTGGCAACGGTGTCCGTGGTGGTGATTTCCGTCGCCATCGCGGGCTGGCTCGCCCTCCCGGTCTGAGACACGACGATGAAGTTCACCGCACTCCACTCCCTGGCGACGTCCGCGCGACCGCGCTGGAGCGCGCAGCTCCCGGTCTTCCTCGTCGTGGTTTCCGGTCTCGTGACGACGTCGTGCACGGTGCCGGTGGCGTGCACGGAGGCGGCGGATTGCGCGCTGGGAGAGACCTGCGCGGAGGGGCACTGCGTCGCCGCGACGGCGGATGGCGGGTTGGGTTCCAGCAGCAGCACGGGTTCGAGCTCCTCCCTGCACACCTCGTCGACCGGTTCGAGCACGTCTTCTTCCTCCGCAAGCTCGACGGCTTCATCCTCCTCCACCAGCACGTCCTCCTCGTCCGCGTTGACGGCGACGTCGAGCAGCGCATCATCCTCGTCCTCATCCGGGGCGCAGACCTCAAGCAGCGCGCCGGGCACCAGCTCAGCGAGTTCCTCCAGCTCGTCATCGTCGTCTTCCAGCAGCTCGTCCGCGACGTCGCCTTCCAGCTCGTCGGTCTCCTCCAGTTCGTCGACATCATCAGGAAGCTCTTCCTCCTCGTCCTCCACCAGCTCCGTCACCTCCACGTCATCGACCTCCAGCAGCGGAGCGTCCTCCAGCACTTCCTCGTCGTCTTCGTCCTCATCGTCGTCGTCGTCGTCGTCCAGCTCGTCGAGCAGTTCCTCCTCGGCGGGTGGTCCGTTGGTGGGGCTGGCGGTGGGGGGGCGACATGCCTGCGTGCTGTTGAACACCGGAGCCGTTCGCTGCTGGGGCGACGGAGATCATGGTCAGCTGGGCTACGGCAACGTCTTCGACATCGGTGACAACGAGGAGCCCCGCTCCGCTGGCGACGTCAACGTGGGCGGGGCGGTGACCAAGGTGGTGGCGGGGGACGATCACACGTGTGCGTTGCTGAGCAACGGCAGCGTGCGGTGCTGGGGCCGGGCCGCCAATGGTCGCCTGGGCTACGGCAACATCAACCCCGTCGGCGACACCGAGGCGCCCGCCTCCGTTGGCGATGTGGACGTCGGCGGCGTGGTGGTCGACCTGGCCGCCGGCGCAGCCCACACGTGTGCGCTGCTGAACTACGGCAGCATCCGCTGCTGGGGCGCCGCCGCCAACGGGCGCCTGGGATACGCGAACGGCGACGACATCGGGGACAACGAGACGCCCGCGTCAGCCGGCAACGTGGACGTCGGGGACGTGGCGGTTGCCCTGGCTGCGGGCGGTTCCCACACGTGCGCGCTGCTCTCGAGCGCGGCGGTGGTGTGTTGGGGCTACGGGGTCCTGGGGCAGCTGGGCTATGGAAACACCACCACGGTGGGCGACAACGAGGTGCCCGCGGCCGCGGGGTTGGTCCCGCTTGGCGACGCGGTGGTCCAGATCTCCGCCGGCGCGCGCCACACCTGTGCGCTCCTCGAGTCCGGCAGCGTGGTGTGCTGGGGCGAGGGTTCCGACGGACGCCTGGGCTACGGCGCCACCGACAACATTGGCGACGACGAGTTCCCTGCCTCCGCGGGTGCCGTGGCCGTGGGCGGCTCCGTGCAGCAGGTCTCCTGTGGCGGCAGCCACACCTGTGTGACGCTGACCAACGGCAACGTCCGCTGCTGGGGCAGTGGCGCGTCGGGCCAGCTGGGCTACGAGAACTCGTTCAGCATCGGCGACAACGAGGCGCCTTCCTTCGCCGGTGACGTCGACGTGGGTGGAGGGGTGTCCGCGGTGGGGACCGGCACGGCGTTCACCTGCGCGCGGTTGGACAACGGAGTGCGGTGCTGGGGCATCGGTGCGTCGGGTCAGCTGGGCTATGGGAACACCAACAACATCGGTGACAACGAGTCTCCGTCCTCCGCGGGTGATGTTCCCGTCCTCCCGTAAGCGCGCTCAGGTGGGGGAAGCCGGCCTTAGCCAGTGCTTCATGGCGGGATAGACCTGCGTTCCCCGCGGCCCGCGACCATGCGGGTCGGTGGTCATCCCCATCCACTGCAGCAGCGGAACCGCCAGGTACCGTCCCGCCTTGAAGTCCGCGACGAGCTGCCGTGCATTCCCGCGGTAGCCGTGTGCGTGGAACACCACCTCCGGGTCCAGGCCCAGATGCACCACCGCGGCCCAGGACCACGCAATCGCCCCCATCTCCGCCGCCCCCACGTCCAGGTCTCCCACGAGGTTGTCGGGCGCGGTCGCCGTGGCGCGGACGTCCGGCTTCAACA
Source organism: Myxococcota bacterium (assembly GCA_040752415.1). Classification (GTDB taxonomy): domain Bacteria; phylum Myxococcota; class JACRCW01; order JACRCW01; family JACRCW01; genus JBFMGU01. Next base: position 25,377 of record JBFMGU010000030.1, on the reverse strand, counting down.
CGGCCAGGTGACCCGCTTCGTGCAGGAGGTCGCCCAGGTGGGGGCGCCGTGACAGGTCAAAGAGGAGCACTCCGTCCTGGATGTCCAACCCCGGCAACACGGTGGCGCGCGAGATGGTGCCGGCACGACAGGGAATCCCGATCTCGTCGAGGAACGCGGTAATCCTCGTGAGCAGGGCCTGGTCCACGGGACCATCCGCGGGAGCGGGGTGGGGAGCTGCCGGTTTGGCGCGCGCGAGCTCGGATTCGTCCATGGCTTCTCTCTCGGGAGCATTCTGGAACAGGTGGTGGATCCAGTCATTGACCACGCAGTCCAGCACCAGGTGGATGCGGTCGACCGCGCCCTCATTGACGACGCCGTGGGGCGCGCTGAAGTTCACGTACCAGCACTCTCCCGTCTGCATGGGCACCAGCCGACGCGCCACCGTGAAGCGGACTCCGCTGTGCGTCTGCAGCGGGATGTGGATGCGCGCCAGGCCGTCCTCGTAGGAGAGCCCCGGGTCGTGGTGCTCCTTGATGACGGCACCGGGCTTCAGGTTCAGCACCCGGATCGACCGCTTCTCGCACTGCAGCTCGTTCACCGCATGCGCAATGGTGGGGCATGCGGCCAGGAGCGCGGTGTCCAGGAACCGTACGCCCGGCGCGCCTTCGCCCATCAGGTTGGTGAGGCTGCCCCCCAGCGAGCGCAAGGCCAGCGCCTGCCATTCCCCGGTGTAGTCACCCTGGTTGTCGTGCGGGCGCCACGTCGTGGGGAGGGCCAGCACCTCCGCCAACATTGCGGCTGCGTTGAAGCGCAGAGGCAGGCGGATGGAGTGGATGCGCATGACCCACGGTGTCACGGCGCGCGCGGGAGCGTCCACGGCACCGCCAGCGCGGACTGCACCGTGGCCCTGCGGTGACGACGGCAAACGCGGTCAGGGGTAGGTGACGCGAACCAGCGCGCTCGCGCTTCCCATGTTGCCGCTGGAGTCGGTGGCCCGGCAGGTCACGGTGGTGCTGCCCACCGGGAACAGCGAGCCCGACGCGGGCGTGCACACCGGGACCAGGTTGCCGTCGGCGAGGTCGGTGGCGCTGGCGGTGAAGTTCAACACCACGCCGCTGGGGCTGGGAGCGCGCACCGTCTTGGCGATGGTGATGCGGACCAGCGGCGGTCGCGTGTCGCGCACGGTGATGGTGAAGCTGCGCACCGACGTGTTGCCCTGCGCGTCCGACGTGGTGCAGGTCACGGTGGTGGTGCCCAGCGGGTACGTCGCGCCGGAGGCGCGGTCGCAGCCCACCGCGGGAGCGGGGTCGACCGTGTCGGTGGCGCCGACGGAGAAGCTCACCACCGCGCCCGCGGTCGATGTGGGCTCCACGACGATTGGCCCGGGGACGGTGAGGGTGGGCGCCGTGGTGTCGCGGACCCAGACGGTGAAGCTGGCGCTTCCCTGGTTTCCCGCGCGGTCGGTGGCGGTGCAGGTCACGGTCACCGGGCCGCTGGTGACGGCAAACACGCTCCCGGAGGTGGCGCTGCAGGTCAGGGACGCCACGCCGCTCGTCGCGTCGGTGGCGGTGGCCGGAGACCAGGTGACCACCATGCCCGCGGCGCTGTTGGCCTCCACGACGATGTTGGGCGGAACGCTCACCACCGGAAAATCTCCGTCGACAACCACGGTGGTGGACGCTGCGCTGGGCGCGTAGTCATGAAGCTGACCGGAGTACAGCGCATCCAGCGCGTAGCTGCCCGTGCTGCTGAAGACCAGCGCGGTGGCCTCGAAGCGACCCTGGCTGGAGGCGGTCACCAGGTCCGCCGGCTCGCCGTCGACGAGGAATTCCACCTCGTCACCGTCGGCCTCGTCCGCGATGGGGTCGCGGTTGGTGTTGTCCACGCGCACGTCCACCGCCACGTCCACGGGGACATTGGGCCGGGCGTAGACGCTTTGTGGGAACTCCGTCACCGTGGCGTCGCCATACGCGGTGGTGTGCTGGGTGGCGCTCACCAGCGCGTTGCCGTTCTCCCAGTTGCGCGCGAACACGTTGTACTCGCCCGGCTCGGTGACCTGCCAGGTGCACGTGGCCTGCCCCTCACCGTCGACAGCACCGGAACACAGCACCACGTCGTCGGACACGAACTCCAGCGGCTGGGACACCGGCAGGGGCAAGACGCGACCGCGCAGCGTCACCAGGTCACCGACGATCACCACCGCGGGCGGGCCCTGCAGGATCACTGGCACGCCGTCGTCAACGTTGCCGTCGCAGTCGTTGTCCTGGCCGTCGCCCGTCTCGTATTGGCTGCCCGGCGCCACATCCGGGTTGCATGCCAGCGCGCCCTCCTCGCAGGCCGTGGTGCCGGCGGAGCAGACGCCGGGGTAGGCGGATACGCACGCCACGCCGCCGCCGGGGTTTCCGTCGTCGGTGGCGCCGTTGCAGTTGTTGTCCAGTCCGTCGCAGGCCTCGGCGCTGGGTTGCACGTTCTGGTTGCAGGCGACGGAGCCGTTGGTGCACGCGGTGGTTCCCGCGGAGCACACGCCCAGGAGTCCCGTGCTGCACTGCTGCCCGCCGCCGGGGTTTCCCTCGTCGGTGGCGCCGTTGCAGTTGTTGTCCAGTCCGTCGCAGGTCTCGGTGCCGGGCTGCACGTTCTGGTTGCACCAGATCGATCCGCCGCTGCACGCGGTGGTGCCGGCGGAGCACACGCCCAGGAGTCCGGTGCTGCACTGCTGCCCGCCGCCGGGGTTTCCCTCGTCGGTGGCGCCGTTGCAGTTGTTGTCCGATCCGTCGCAGGCCTCGGCGCTGGGCTGCACGTTTTGGTTGCACTGCAGGGATCCGCCGCTGCACGCGGTGGTTCCGGTGGAGCACACGCCCAGGAGTCCCGTGCTGCACTGCTGCCCGCCGCCGGGGTTTCCCTCGTCGGTGGCGCCGTTGCAGTTGTTGTCCAGTCCGTCGCAGGCCTCGGCGCTGGGCTGCGCGTTTTGGTTGCACTGCAGGGATCCGCCGCTGCACGCGGTGGTTCCCGTGGAGCACACGCCCAGGAGTCCCGTGCTGCACTGCTGCCCGCCGCCGGGGTTTCCCTCGTCGGTGGTGCCGTTGCAGTTGTTGTCCAGTCCGTCGCAGGTCTCGGTGCTGGGCTGCACGTTCTGGTTGCACCAGATGGATCCGCCGCTGCACGCGGTGGTGCCGGCGGCGCACACGCCCTGCAGCCCGGTGTTGCACGCCTCGCCGCTGCCGGGGTTGCCCTCGTCGGTGGCGCCGTCGCAGTTGTTGTCCACGCCGTCACAAACCTCCGTGCTGGGGGTGCAGGCGCTGTAGGTGGCCGTGGCACCGCGCAGCTCCCGCGGGTTGCCTGCGCCGGGGGTGCCGCCGCCGGGGAGGTGGTCGAAGAGGATGGTGGCCTGGCCCGCGTCGGTGAGGTCCGCGGAGATGAACATGCCGGTGTGTCCGTTGCCGGTGAACGCCAGGTCCACGTCCCAGGCAGAAGAGTCATGGAACTTGTGGGCCGCGCGGATGACCCCGGAGCCGGCGTGGTAGGCGAGCAGGAGGTCTCCGTCGGTGTTGGCCCGCAGCGACGACGCGTTGAATGTGCCCGTCACGCTCCCGTTGAGCTGACCGTGGTTCACAAAGGAGCCCGACACGTTGCTGGTGTGGAAGATCTTCTGCTCGCTGTCCTTGTTGCGGTGGGCGATGTGGACCTTGCCCGCGCCGTCGACCGCCAGGCTCACGTCCTCCGCCTGCGGTGAGCCCGCCGCGCCCGCTGCCAGGATCACGGGGACGCTCCAGCTTCCACTGCTGTTGGTGACGTACCAGAGGCCGCCGTCGGTGCCGGTGCCGACGCTCTCGCCCTGGAACGCCACGTGGAGCTTGCCGTCCAGGTCGAGGTCAAAGGAGAAGTCGTTGATCTCGTTGCGCTCCGTGCCGCCGCCGGTCTGGGAGTAGATCACCTCGGACTGCCAGCTGGTGCCGTCGTGGTGGTGGTGGCGCAGGGAATGGGTGCTGCCGCCGGAAGCATCCACGACGAGAAACACCACGTGCGGGCGGTTGCCCGCGTCCAGTCGGACCATGGGGTCGTCAAGGTTGGAGAAGCCCTGGGCGCTGCTGGCGGCGTGCAGCTGGGTGAACGACCACGACGTCCCGGCGGTGCTGTATCCGTACCAGACCGCGCGCGTGCTGCTCAGTCCGCTCCCCGCGTAGCCGCGGAAGACCACGTGGAAACCGCCGGTGCTGTCGATGGCCAGGGAGACGTCGTCACTGGCGCCGGTGAGGCCGGACACGCTGGTGGCCGCAAACGAGCCCACCGTGCTCCACGCGGTCCCATTCCACTTCATGAGACGGTAGGTTGCGGAGGAGCCCTCGCCGTCACGCCAGAAGGCGAAGCTGTCACCGTCGACGTTGTGGGCCGCGCCGCTGAAGACGTTGGCGGCACCGTCCCCCGACTCCAGCGAGCTGCTGCTGAACGTGGTGGCCCGGGCGTTGCCGCCGCCCATCACCCCAGCGAGCACCAGCACGAGCGCGGAGAAGAAGCGCGTCACGACGGCGTGACCTGGGACGGAACGACGTGGGGAAAGCGTGGTGGTCATGGCCAACCCGAAAGAGGCTTGTGAGGGGAGCGCCGGCGAGCGACGAAGAGGCGCGCCACAGTGTCACTTCCGAGGTGCGCTGCCAAGGACTACGTGGTTTAGAAGTGTTTTCGGTGAGAGCTAAAGATTGGGGTTGACTTCCGCGGCCGGGCTCACAAGGATGACGCATCCCCTCCCCCGGAAATGCCCATGCCCCTTGCTCCCGCAGCGCTTAACCGACGCGAATTGCTCCATCTCGGCCTGGCGGGCGCGGTGGTGGTGGCCGGAGGCGCGTGTGTCGAGCGAAAGCCCAGCGCCGAGGAGACCCACCAGTCCTTCAGCGCGTTGCGCGGGGAACGGGTCGACCTTGTGCTGGAAGACGGCGCCATCCATCCGCTGGAGGTGGTGGAGACCACCGAGAAGAAGGTGATGGTGGCCAAGGGCGTGGGTGAGTTCGTGAGTTTTTCCGTGCTGTTCGTGGGGCAGCCGTTGGCGAAGGCGCCCCGTGTGCCCCTGCCGCTGCGGGGTCGGGGATTGCCGCGGCAGGACATCTTCGTGTCCCAGGTGGACCGCCCGCGTGCCGACGGCACGGTCTACTACCAGGCAGTGTTCAACATCCGTCGGGCGTGACGCGGGAAGGAGTGGATCCGTGGAAGGGTACCTTGGAGAGATCCGCCTGTTCGCTGGCAACTTCGCGCCGTTGTCCTGGGCGTTCTGCAATGGCCAGTTGCTCTCGATTGCGGAGTACTCGGCGCTGTTCGCGATCCTCGGCACCACCTACGGCGGCGACGGTGAATCGACCTTCGCGCTGCCCGACCTCCGCGGCCGTTTCCCGCTGTCCGCGGGGACGGGGTCGGGTCTGACCGCACGCACTCAAGGTGAGGCGGGTGGCGTGGAGACGGTGACCCTCACCCAGAACCAGGTCCCCAGCCACACGCACCTGATTGCGGCGTCCAGCGCGGCCGGCACCACCACCAGCCCCGCGGGGGCTTATCCCGCCGCAGCCACGCTCTACGGCTCCGCGGCCGAAACGCAGGTGGGCTCCGCGCTCCTGCAGTCCGTCGGGGGATCCCAGCCGCACGAGAACATGCCGCCCTACCTGGGGCTCAACTACATCATCTGCCTCAGCGGTATCTTCCCGTCGCAGAACTGACGGCCCCGGAAACGGTGCGCCGCGAGCTTCGGATGCCGAGGGGGCCGCGACCCGCCAGACAGGAGTGAATCGTGGAAGGATACATCGGTGAAATCAGGCTCTTCGCGGGGAACTTTGCGCCGCAGAGCTGGGCGTTCTGCATGGGGCAAATCCTGCCCATCGCCCAGAACACGGCGCTGTTCTCCATCCTGGGCACCACCTACGGCGGCAACGGCCAGACCACGTTCGCGTTGCCGGACCTGAGGGGACGCACCGCCATTGGCGCGGGTCAGGGCGCCGGTCTGAGCGACTACAACCTGGGCCAGCTGGGCGGAGCGGAGTCCGTGACGCTGCTGACCAGCGAGCTTCCCGCGCACACGCACCAGGTGTCCGCGAGCAGCCAGGCCGCCGCGGCGGCGGAGCCCACCAACGCGTTCCTGGCGGCGGCCGGCTCCAACGTCTACAGCAACACCCCCAACACCACGATGAATGCCGCCATGGTCGGCGTCACGGGAAGCAGCCAGCCGCACAACAACATGCCGCCGTACCTGGCGCTCAACTACATCATCTGCATGTTCGGCATCTATCCGTCTCGCAACTAAGGAGGGCTAAGACAGCGGCGCCAACCACGCACGCCGTCGTGAGCCCTCACTGCGCCTTGTACAGCGCCATCACCTTGCTGCGGTACCACACCGTGGTGTTGCGCAGCTGCAGCCCGTGCCGCGCGAAGTGCGTCGGCAGGTCCATGCGCAGGTAATCCTCGAAATAGGGCTCGGCGAAGAAGTCCTCGAAGTGCTCACCCACGCCGCGCATGTTGACGTGGGGCACGTCCGCGGGCTGCACCGCGTCCATGAACACCAGCTTCCCGCCTGGCTTGAGCACCCGCACCATCTCCTCGGTGGCGCGGTCGCGCGCGTCCTGCGGCATCTCGTGGAACATCCAGATGCAGGTCACCACGTCAAAGCGGCCGGTCCACCCCGGGTCCAACGCCTCCGCCGCCATCCGCTGGAACTCCGCGTGCTTGCCCCGGAACAGCCGCGCCACGCGCAGGTAGTGCGGAGAGAGGTCCACGCCCAGCATGCGGTGATGTCGACCCTGCAGCCGCGCCTGCGTGAACCAGGAGGCGGTCCCGCACGCCACGTCCAGGATGCGCAGGTGGTCGCCGGGTGGAATCTCGTCGACCACGCCCTGGCGCATGAGCCGGTTGGTGCCCAGGAACAGGAAGCGGATCTGCCACTCATAGGTCAGCGCGGCGCGCAGCGAGAGGTTGCCGTTGGCCTGATGGTGGAAGTCGTGCAGGTAGTAGCTGGGGTAGGGGAACGTGTCGGGCGGAGAGACGGGCAGGTCGGTGAGGCCGCCGCGCCGCTTGCGCGCCACGCGCAGCAGGTCCAGCGGGATGAACGCCGCAAAGAAGGGCAGCGTGGCCAGGTCCTCCTTCTCCACCGCGCGCAACACGTGCCGCATGCCCTTGCGTTGCAGCACGCGCACGTGGAGGTCATAGGCGTCCCGCAGGTCGAGGTCGCGCGTCTCCTCCTCCAGCTGCGTCCAGGGCAACGCGCTCTTCCACATCGCCTTGCTGCTGGCACCGTAGAAACCCACGCGCCCCGCCGCCTGCAGCCGCGCGGCCGTCCTGCGCACCAGCGACGACGCTCCCGACCAGCTGGCAACCGCTGCGCCCATGACGCCTCCGTCGCGGAATGACGCCTCCGGCCTACCCACATCCGCGCGCGACATCAAGGGCGCGCCGCGCACCACCGGTTGGCGGACGGTTGTCGTCGTCAGGCCGCGGGATCAGATGAGGCGTTCCATCCCCGGTGCGCTGCTGCGCGAGATGTGGTCGATGCGGTCGTCGGCGGCCAGCTTCATGCGGTCCATCTCGCGGCCCAGCCGGTCCAGCGCCTCGCGCGTGAGCGTCTGCTGCGCCACCGGGAAGATCCAGGTCTCCTCGTGGCCCAGGTGGTCCTCGATGTCGACGAGGAGCGCGTCCATGGCGGTGCGGAAGCGCGGGTTGGTGGCGTCGGATGCCACGTCCCCAATGTCCGCGATCAGGTCCACGACACCGCGGTGCTCCGCGCGCGCCTCGTCGATGAGGGCCTTCACGTCGTCGGAACCGGCCTCCGCCACCGCGGGATAGAAGAGCTGCATCTCCACTTCGTCGTGGAGCTCCATCATGTCGCGGATGCGGTCAAACAGCTTGCGGCGCGTGGTGTTGTCCTCGCTGCGACGGTACTGGGCGATGAGGTTGCGGAGGTCATTGTGCTCGCCCCGGAGGTACTCGATGGCTCGGCCTGGCATGGGCATGGCTCACTCCGCCGACGAGAGGCGGGCGCGCAGCCCACGCTCCCGTCATCGCTCGCGGGTCACCGCGGACTTCCACGAGGGAGATAACCGCTCGCAGGTGGCGCGCACGCGGTCAGGGCGCGGGAAACAGCGCGTCGGTCCGACCCAGGATGCGGTAGGCCATCAGACCCGCCACCTCCTTGAGCGCGCCGGTGAGCTCCGCCAGTCCGCCCAGCACGCTGAATCCTGGCCGCAGGCCCGCACTTCCGTCGGTGGCGTAGTCCACGGGGTAGGCCACCACGTTCCAGCCCGCACGACGGAACGTGCCCATGGCGCGCGGCATGTGCATGGCACTGGTGACTAGGAGCCAGCGCTGCTCCGTGGTGGGACGGACGCGCGCAAAGGTCAGCACCGCGTTCTCATGCGTGTTGCGCGACTGGTCCTCGAAGATGACGCGCGCGGGGTCCATCCCCATGGCGGCCAGGAAACGCGGCACCACCTGCGCCTCCGGCGGAAAATCCCGACGCAGCGAGCCAATGCCGCCGGTGAACACCAGCGTGGCGTCCGGGTAGCGACGAGCCAGCTCGACCAGGGTGGTAACGCGCTCCGCCGCTTCATTGAGGCTCACCTGCCCCCGCGCTTCGCTCAGCGCCGCATTCACCGCCCCGCCCAGCACCACGACGCCGTCGACACGCTCCTCTGTCGCCGGCGGGGAAAACCGATCCTCGAGGGCGCCGGCGATCCACCTGCCGAGTGGCAGCACGGAAGGCAGCAGGAAGCCCAGCGCCACGACGGAGAGCGTGACCCGCGCGGCCTTCACGCGGTTGCGCCACTGCAGCACCACCCCCACGCAGAGCAGCAGCACCAGCACGTGCGCCGGTTCCAGGAGGAGCCACGCCAGCTTGGAGAGGACGAACATGGGCCCTCCATGCCACGCGCCTGCGCTCGGATGAAGGGGTTGCGCCGGGAGGAGACCGGGCCCAAGGCCATGCGTCACACGCCGGCGGCCCTGAACGCCTCACCCACGATGGTGCGCGCTTCCGCCACCACCTGGTCCAGGTGCGCCTGGCTCTTGAAGCTCTCCGCGTAGACCTTGTAGACGTCCTCCGTCCCCGACGGACGCGCCGCAAACCAGCCGTTCTCCGAGACCACCTTGAGTCCGCCAATCTCCGCGTTGTTGCCCGGGGCGCGGGTGAGGCGCGCGGTGATGGGCTCTCCCGCGAGGGTGCTGGCCTTGACCGCCTCCGGGCTCAGCTTCTTCAGCACGTTCTTCTGGGCGCTGTTGGCCGGCTGGTCGATGCGCGTGTAATAGGGCGTCCCGAATCTGCCGCTAAGGTCTGCGAAGTGCTGCGAGGGGTCCTTGCCGGTGCGCGCCAGGATCTCCGCGGCCAGCAGGTCCATGATGATGCCGTCCTTGTCCGTGGACCACACCGTGCCATCCCGACGGAGGAACGACGCGCCCGCGCTCTCCTCGCCGCCAAACCCCAGCGAGCCGTCCAGCAGGCCGTCGACGAACCACTTGAAGCCCACCGGCACCTCCTTGAGCTGACGACGGAGATGCGCGGCCACGCGGTCGATCATGCCGCTGCTCACCAATGTCTTCCCCACCGCGGCGCCCGCGCCCCACTGCGGCCGGTTCTGGAACAGGTACCAGATGGCCACGGCGAGGTAGTGGTTGGGATTCATCAGCCCGCCGCTGCGCGTGACGATGCCGTGGCGGTCGGAGTCGGTGTCGTTGCCGAACGCGAGGTCATAGCGGTCCTTGAGGCGGACCAGGTTGGCCATGGCGTGCGGGGAGCTGCAGTCCATGCGGATCTTGCCGTCGTGGTCCACGGCCATGAAGGAGAACGTGGGATCCACCGTGTCATTGACGACGTGGATGTTGAGTCCCCACCGCGCCGCCATGGGCTTCCAGTAGGCCAGGTTGGAGCCACCCAGCGGGTCCGCGCCCAGGTTCAGCCGGGCACCCTGGATGGCCTCCATGTCCACCACGTTGCCCAGGTCCTCGACGTACGGCGTGATGAAGTCACGCAGGTGCACGTGGGCGGCCTTGAGCGCGCGCTCCAGCGGCATGCGCTTCACGGAGCGGTTGCCCTCCCGCAGCAGCTCGTTGGCACGGTCCTCGATCCACTTCGTGATGTTGGTGTCGGCGGGGCCGCCGTTGGGCGGGTTGTACTTGATGCCGCCGTCCTCGGGCGGGTTGTGGGACGGCGTGATGACGATTCCGTCGGCGAGCCCGCTCTTCCGGCCGCGGTTGTACGTCAGGATCGCGTGGCTGATCACCGGCGTGGGCGTGGCCTGTTGGCCAGCGTGGTGCACCTGCACCTCGTGCGCGGCCAGCACCTCCAGCGCGGTGTTCTGCGCGGGCTCGGAGAGCGCGTGGGTGTCGGCGCCCAGGTAGAGCGGACCCTCGACGCCCTCCTTCTTCCGGTACTCGCAGGTGGCCTGCACCACGGCGAGGATGTGTGCTTCATTGAAGCTGCGCCGCGCCGCGCTGCCGCGGTGACCGCTGGTGCCAAAGCTCACCCGCTGCTCCACGACGGCGGGGTCGGGTTGCTCGCGGTGGTACTGCTCACGGAGCTTGGCAACGTCGATGAGCATGGACTTGTCCGGGGCCTTGCCAGCGAGCGGGTGCGCCATGGTTCCTCCAAGGGGGATGGGGTGGCGGGACACTAGTTCAACTGGGCACGGCAAACGCAGGGACGTCCGAGCCCGCGCTGGCGCGTCACGAGGGGCCCCTGACGCCTCGCCGTGACGCCGTTAATCCCACGGGGAGGTGGAGCCATGAAGGTGCTCATTGTCATTGCGGCCCTCACGGTGGTGTTCCTGGCAGCGTATACGTTGCGACGCTGGCGCGGCATGAGCCACGGCATCCCGGCGGAGGGCGAGGAGGCCACGCGGGTCACCCTCAACGAGCAACCCGGCATGGGGAACCTGGACTCGCGCGAGTGGCATCGCAGCCATCGCTACCAGCAACCGGGGCATCCGCCGCTGCACTGAGGACGTCGTGGGCTCCCCTGGCGGACGGAGTTGGGCCATGCTCCGCGCGCCAGGCGAGGTCCCATGAAGGTCGCGGTGACAGGCGGTTCCGGAGAGCTGGGCACGCTGGTGCTGCGTCGCCTCATGGATGACCGGTCCATCAAGGCGGTGCGTTGCCTGGACGTGCGGCCGCCCATCCTGGCCAGCGGCAAGCTGCAGTACCTCCGCGCCGACGTGCGCGAGGATGGCTGGGAGCAACACCTCGCCGGCATGGACGCGCTCATCCACCTGGCCTTCGTGGTCACCCGGTTCATCCCGCGCGAGGTCTTCGACGAGATCAACGTGGAGGGCAGCAAGCGCGTGTTCAACGCCGCGGCGCGCGTGGGCATCAAGCAGGTGGTGTACGCGTCGTCGATTGCGGCGTACGGCGTGGTGCCGGGACATCCCGTCCCCATCACCGAGGACACGCCACGGGTGCACCAACCCGACTTCCCCTATGCGTCGGCGAAGTACGAGGTGGAGGAGTTCCTGGACGCGTTCGAGCAGCTCCATCCCGACGTGGCGGTGGCGCGCATGCGTCCGGCCATCTTCATTGGGGCGCGCATCGAGCACTTCCACGGTGGCAGCTTCAAGCGCCGCCTGCTCCCCGACGTGGACGGCGCGCTGCTGCCGTTGGTGTGGGACGAGGACGTGGCGGACGCGTTCATCCTGGCGCTCAAGCAGCGCGCGCACGGCGCTTTCAACGTGGTGGCCGACGAGCCGGTGAGCGCCACCGTGCTCAGCCAACGCACCGCGCTCCGCACCATCCGCATTCCCTCGTCGGTGGCGCGCGCGGTGGGCAGGGTGCAGGGGCTGTTGCAGGAGTGGGGCCTGGGGGAGGGAACGCCCGACGCGGCGTGGCTCACGCACTCCGGGGCGCCCATGGTGGCGTCGAGCCGGAAGGCGCGCGAGGTGCTGGGGTGGAAGCCGCGGTGCAACACGTGCGTGGAGGTGGTGCAGCGTTACCTGGACACCGTGCCCGTGCGTCCGGACCGGCGCATCCTCGCGTTCCTGCGCATGGTGGATCTCTCGACGCTGACGCGCCCCCCAGTGCAGGAGCTGCAGGGAATCACCGCGCTGATCCACTTGAACCTGACGGGGCCAGGTGGTGGTGACTTCGGGATGCTGGTGCGGGACGGGCGCATGCGCATCCAGTTCTCCGCGCCGCGACCACCCACCGGCACGGTGACCATGAAGGCGGAGCACTTCCTGGACCTGCTGGGTCGCCGCGCGGATTTGACGACGTCACAGCTGACCGGACGCGTGCGCCTGGAGGGCGACCCGGTGTCCGGCTTCCTGCTGGGCGGGATGATCACCATGTTCCAGCGTGAGACCGAGCAGCCGGGAGTGCGCGGCCGCGTGGTGCGCGCTTTCTCCAACTGGGTCACCCACCAAGAGGCCGCATGAAGTTCTCGTTGTTCTTCGAGATGCAGATCTCCCGTCCCACCCGCGCGCTGGAGGCGCAGACGTTCCAGGATTGCCTGACCCAGGCCGTGTTCGCCGAGGAGCTCGGGTACCACTGCATCTGGGAGGTGGAGCACCACGGGCTCTATGAGTACTCGCACTCGTCGGCGCCGGAGGTGTTCCTCTCCTTCGTGGCGGCGCGCACCAGGCGCATCCGCGTGGGTCACGGCGTCACGCTGCTGCCCTGGCGCTACAACCACCCCATCCGCATCGCCGAGCGCGTGGCCACGTTGGATATCCTGAGCGGCGGGCGCGTGAACTGGGGATCGGGGAAGAGCAGCTCGCTCGTCGAGCAGAAGGCCTTTGAGCACGACATCCCCACGCTGCACGAACAGTGGCTGGAGGCGGTGGAGATCATCCCGCGCATGTGGAGCGCCGACGTGTTCAGCCACGAGGGGAGGTTCTTCAAGATTCCCCCCACGCAGGTCATTCCCAAGCCGGTGCAGCAGCCGCATCCGCCCATGTTCGCGGCGTGCTCCAAGCCCGACACCGCGGCGGCGGTGGGAAGACTGGGACTCGGCGCGTTGAACTTCGCGTTCGGCTCGGATGACTACCTGACGCAAAAGGTGGCGGATTACCGGGCCGCAGTGGCAACGGCGAAGCCGGTGGGACGCATGGTGAACAACCACTTCGCGTGCACGCCGGCGACGCTGGTGCTGAAGGATGACCGCAAGGCGTGTCAGTACGGGATGCGGGGCGCGCGGTTCTTCCTGGAGGCGCTGAACCGCTACTACCTGGGCGGTGACCGTCCGACGGGGGAGTTGGCCATCAGCCGCGACTTCCACTCCGAGCACGAGCTGACAGAGGCGATGGAGCTGCGCAATGCGCCGGGCTCGCAGGTGGCCACCATCGTGGGGGACCCGGTGTGTGCACGGGAGACGGTGCAACGCTTCGTGGACATCGGCGTCGACGAGCTGATCCTGGTGATGCAGATGGGCACCGTGCCGCACGAGCTCATCATGGAGTCGATGAAGACGTTTGCCGAGGAAGTGATGCCGCACTTTGCGTGAAAGCGCCCGGGTACCACGTCCTGCGAGCGACAATGTCTCCGCATGTGGACCGGCGCTCGCTCTGGAGTGCGGTGTGAGCGCCATTGCGTCCGCATGCCCAGTGGCGCGAAGCACCGCCCTGGATCAGCGTCACCGGGCTGACCCTCGGAGCAGTGAACCACGTCGTGGACGGATCCAGGGCGGTGCTTCGCTGCCACGGGGCGCGCGGACGCAATGGCGCTCACACCGCACTCCAGAGCGAGCGCCGATCGCCATGCGGAGACATTGTCGCTCGCAGGCCCGCTGTCAGCGCAGCCAGCGTCCCGCGTCCGTCCTCAACGCGGCGGCCACGAACGGACGCAAACAGCTCGCGCGGTCACGACACGGCTGGTCCCAGCACGTCTTGCTCGCCTGGTATTCCGCCACGAAGTCCTGCGGGAGCTGCGCGGGTGCACCGTTGACGTCGGAGCGACACCGGTTCAGCCGCTCCCCTTCCGCGCCACCACCATCACGATCCAGCTCCTTGCTGATGCCATCCCGCGCCGCTGCGCGCTTGGCCGGATTGCCCGCCACCGACGCCAACGCCGCATCCACCTTGGCCCGCTCGTCGAGGATCATGTCCACGCTCTGCGCCTTGCACAGCCACAGCTGGTTGAGCATCAGCGCGCAATGACGGGCCAGGTCCTCCTTGGACGGCGCATGCACCATGGGCTCGGATGGCTTGGGACCAGGCGCGGGCGGTGGCGCGGGAGCGTTCGGTTGCGGCGCGTCACTGCCCAACACCACGACGAGACGTCCCTGGGTGGGAACCACGCCACGCACCTGCCAGCCATTGGCACCGTTGCGGGCCGCGGTCAGCGTCACGGGATGTCCCTCCTTGAGGAGGCGATCATTGACGCCCTGGCAGATGAGGCGGTGGTACTGGTCCTTGGCGTTCTTGTGCAGCTTCGCGCCCTCGCACCGACCCAGGAACTTCACGCCGCCGTCGTGGGAAGCGAGCTGGCCACGCAGCTTGAGATCCAACCCGGTCTGCAGCCCGTCAATGAGCTCCCGCGCCATCTTGTCGTACGGCGGCGGGACGTAGACCTTGAGCTTGATGTTGCGACCCCTCCCGGTGGCGGTGAATCGCAGCGTGTTTCCGTCGACGGTCGCCTCGCGGATGCCCTCCACGACGATGGTGCCCTCCACCTCGTTGGCGAGCAGGCCCGCGTCGAACTCGAGCGGAAGGACGCGTTGATACGCGGCGGCGAGGTCCGCGGGAGCCAACGCGGCCACCGCGCCCTGGCCGGGACGCACGCTGCGAATCTGCTCCCGACCCGCGATCTCCATCGCCAGCGCATCACGCTTGGCCTTGAGCTGCTGGATCTCGTTGCGCAGGCGCACCTCCTCCTCGTCGGGACCGCCGCACGCGGCCAGCGCAAGCACCAGCAATCCCACGAAGGCGCGGCTCATGGGCGCTCCTTCTTGACGTTGATCTCACCGGCCACCTGCTCACCGCCACCGCGCGGGCTGAGCGTGCCCTTGAGACGGTTTCCCACGTGCAGGGAGCTCCACTCCACGCGCAAGGCCGCGGCGTCTCCGCCGGGGAAGCCCAGCGCCGTACCTTGCGGAGCCAGCGACTGGACGCGCCCGTCGGACTCCCTGCGCAGTCCGTCGAGCCGACGGGAGAGCGCGTCAATCTCCTTCCTCAGCGCCGCCACCTCGTCGGTGAGCGCCTGCTTGTCGGCCTGGGATGAGCGGCTGGTGGCGCAGTTGGCCAGCGCGACAACGCCTGCCAGGGCCAACGCGAAGACAATGGCTGTCCGCATGTGCGGTCCTCCGGATTTCAGCGGTGAACTAGCACGGGTGCGCGGCGCGGGGAGAACGCTTCCGCACGGCGATGGGACGTCGTGGCGGCCCCACGTGTTCAACTATGGGGAATCCGCCGGGTCCACCACCTCGGTGCCGCCGGAAGCAATGTAGTTCACCGCTTGTCGTCGCAGTCCGGGCACGTGGAAGTATGCGTCGTGCGGGTTCTCCTCGGAGGAGACGCCGAACTGCGCGGGGTCGCAGCGCCACAGCGCGTTCACGCCCAGGACGTCGAGCTTCGCGCTGTCGAGTGCGGTGAGGCCCATGGCGTCGGCGAGGTTTTCACTGGCGGTGTTGGGAACCAGCGTGTCGCCCACGTCGAGCTGGAGGAGGAGGCGGGGAGCTTCCCCACGGTCACGACGTTGTTGTTGCAGCGCGGCATAGTTGATGGGGTCGGCCGACTCGAAGATGGCCTGCGCGGCAAAGAGCAGGATGGGCAGCGCCTCCTCGTAACCGGGGTCGGCGAGGTCCAGGCCCAGGTAGGGACGCGTGAGCAGCGCAATGCCGCCGCTCAATCCGGGAGAACGGTAGATCCTCGTCAATCCGCCCCCGGCGGCATTCACCACCGACGCGCCCGCGCCGTGCACCAGCGACGAGAACGTGGACCCCAGGATGGCGCCCATGGAGTGACCAAAGTACGAGATGGTCCCGTCCAGGTCGGGCCCTTCCACACCGTCGACGTCGATGCCGCCCGCGTAGGCCAGCCGCGCCAGCTGCAGCTGGTCCAACACCGTCTGACGGAAGTTGTCCCGCGCCACGCGCACGTCCTGCACGTTGAAGAAGTTGAACACGTTGCCGCGGCTGCCGTGGTCGATGGCGTCGATGCCGATGACGGCCATGCCGGCCTCGTTGAACTCCCGCGCCACGCGCATGACGAAGCGGTTGTTGCCGTTGAAGCCGTGCTGCACCACCACCGCGGGCCAGGGCGGCGGATGCAGCGCGGGGTCCGGCTCCACGAGCACGAACTCCACGTCCTCCTCCCGCGCCGGTGTCCGCCCCGCCACGACGTCGAGGTCCATGATGCGGTCCGCGTTCCGGAAGTCGCGCGACCAGTACGTGCCGATCACCACGCGCCCCGCCGCGCCCAGCCCGGAGGTGTTGCCCGGGAAGTAGTCGGCGAAGGTGTCGGGGAGGAACACGCCGCGCGGCTGTTCGCGGTTGTTGCTGGGAATGATGACCGCCTCGGGCACGGTCTCCTGCGCGCGCAGCGCGGCCTCCTGCAGCACCGCGGTCACATCCTGGGTGCGGAACGTGGCGACGAGCAGCAACGCCTCCGACGCCACGCCCAGCCGCGTCGCCACGTTCTCCACATCAGCGCGACCTTCACCGCGGGCAAACGCGTCGAAGTCCGGAGCGCGCCCCAGCGGTCTGCCACTCGCGGTGGGCCCCTGCCTGACCACCAGCGCATACCGTGACGCCGGACGCAGCACCGACCGCGGCTCCACCTCGACGAACCCCGGGTCCGCGCGCCAGATGGCGTTGACGGAAACCACCGCGGCATCATCGTCGAGCGGAACGAACGCAAAGTCCTCCGAGCGTACGCTGTCCGCATCCAACGGCGCGCTGAACCGCACGAGCCCGGAGGCAAACGTGCCCCACCCGTCGAGGTCGGCGAGGTGCGTGGCGTAGCCGGTGAAGAGCGCGTCCGCCTCGTTGGTGGATGCGGGCCGTGGGAGGAAGGGGATGTACCAGCCCTCGCGCAACCTCAGGTGCCCCCGCTCGTCGACGAGACGGCCGTCCGGCAGCGGGTTCTCCAGGCTCTGCGCGTCGGCCGACCAGAGCGGATGGTCCGGGGCTGGCGGGTTTGTCGACGGAGCGGGAGCGCAAGCGAGGACGAGGAGGGGAAGGAGCCGAGGCACCCGCGTCATGGCCCGCAGCATAACCAGGCCGCGCGGCGGCGCGCCTGCGCCGGTTGTCCGAATTGCAGGCAGCGCGCGGCCTGCGTAGGCTTCGCGGTGCAAGGCAGAGGACTCTGGCAAGGAGGGAGGATGTATCTGCCCCTGGTCCGTCGTGGTGGAGGAGCCGTCCTTCACTGAGACGTTGGTTGTCGGTTGTGTCGACCGCCGTGAGTGCCCCGGCGTCGCGGATGGCTCCTGCACCCCGTGAAGGCGCTGACCCCGTCAGACGCACTCGTCGACGTTTGCCTGAAAACCATCTTGAACCAGGAACCATCCTTCCATGGAACTCGAAAACCTCGGTTTCACCGCGTTCTTCCAGGACGCGTTCTCCCGTCTCAAACAGCCCCATCTCCAACCCGCGCGCGTCGTCCGGGAGGACCGCGGCATCTACACCGTCGCCGCCACGACGGGTTTCCTGCGCGCGCACCTCGCCGGTCGGCTCCGCATGACCACCGCGCCGCACGAGCTGCCCGCCACCGGCGACTGGTGTGCCGTCCGCCCTGTTTCCGGCGAGGACAAGGCGCTCATCGTCGAGCGGCTGCCACGCCGGACCGCGTTCATGCGCAAGAAGGCCGGCACCACCACGGAAGCGCAGGTGGTGGCCGCCAACGTGGACGTGGTGTTCCTCGTCATGGGCCTCGACGAGGACTTCAACCCGCGTCGGCTGGAACGCTACCTCGCGCTGGCGCGGGACAGCGGTGCGGAGCCGGTGATCATCCTCAACAAGCTGGACCTGGCGCCCGACCCCGACGCGCAGCGCGAGGCATTGACCTCGATTGCCGGCGAGACACCGATTCTCCTCGTGAGTGCCGCGCTGGGGGTGGGGTTGGACGGGTTGTCGTCGTACGTGGGGCCGGGGCGCACGGTGGCGCTGCTGGGCTCGTCGGGCGTGGGCAAGTCCACCCTCATCAATGCGCTGTTGGGCCAAGCGCGCATGGTCACCCGGGAGGTGCGCGCCAGCGACGGACGCGGCGTCCACACCACCACCTTCCGCGACCTCATGCTGCTCCCCGGCGGCGGGGCGATCATGGACACGCCGGGCATGCGTGAGCTGCAGCTCTGGGGTGACGAGGACACCGTGGCCGCCTCGTTCCCCGACGTGGAAGCGCTCGCCGCGACGTGCCGCTTCCGGGACTGCGCCCACCAGGGTGAGCCCGGTTGCGCGGTGCGTCAGGCAGTGGAGGACGGGACGCTGGAGGCCTCGCGTCTGGCCAGCTACCGCCGTCTCCTCGACGAGGTGGCGTTCCTGCAGCTCCGTCAGCATGAGCGTCATGAGCGGCTGCGCAAGGACGGCCTGGGCAACATGGCGAAGCACTTTCGCGACCTCGCGAAGAAGCCACTCAAGCGACGGTGGTGAGTCACGGCTCTCCACGCGGGTTTGACAGCGGCCACGTCGGATGCGTATGCGCGACGTGCGGTTCAAGCCCGCGTGGAGAGTGTGATGAGCGTGGATCCCAAGCCTTTTGTCGAGAAGACCTTCAAGGACACCATCGTCCCGACGCTGCAGGAGTACATCACCATTCCCAACCTCTCGCCGTTGTTTGACGCCGAGTGGAAGTCGCACGGCCACATGCACCGCGCGGTGAAGCTGCTCACGGAGTGGGTCAAGGCGCAGCAGGTGCCGGGTCTGATGCTGGAGGTGCTGGAGGACGCGGGACGCACGCCGCTCATCGTCATGGAGGTCCCGGGCTCGCGCTCCGACGACACCGTGCTGCTCTACGGTCACCTGGACAAGCAGCCGCCGTTCGAGGGGTGGGAAGACGGGCTGGGGCCCTTCACGCCGGTCATCCGCAATGGCCGACTCTACGGACGCGGCGGCGCCGACGACGGCTACGCGATCTTTGCGTCCATCACCGCCATCAAGGCGCTCAAGCAGCAGGGCATTCCCCACGCACGCTGCATCATCCTCATCGAGGCGGCCGAGGAGAGCGGCAGCCCGGGCCTGGAGGAGTACGTCAAGGCGCTCAAGGCGCGCATTGGCAGCTGCAGCCTGGTCATCTGCCTGGACTCCGGTTGCGGCAACTATGAGCAGCTGTGGTCCACGACGAGTCTGCGCGGGATGATCGGCGGCAATCTCACCGTGAGCCTCATCAAGGAGGGCATCCACTCTGGCGACGGCAGCGGCGTGGTCGCCTCCAGCTTCCGCGTGCTGCGCAGCGTGCTCTCGCGCATCGAGGACGAGAAGGACGGTCGCGTGCTCGTCAAGGAATGCCACGTGGAGATTCCGGAGCAGCGCAGGAAGCAGGCGGCCTTGGCGGCGCAGGTGCTGGGCAATGAGGTGTACACGCGCATGCCGCTGCGTCCCGGCGTGCAGCCCACCACCACCGACGTCACCGAGCTCATCCTGAACCGCACCTGGCGTCCCGCGCTGAGCGTGACCGGCGCGGCGGGGCTGCCTCCACTGGAGAGCGCGGGCAACGTGTTGCGCCCGGTGACGGCGGTGAAGCTGTCCATGCGCCTGCCCCCCACGTGCGACGCGGATGTTGCCGCGGCGGCAATGAAGGCCGCGCTGGAGAAGGACCCGCCGTACGGTGCCAAGGTGACCTTCGACGTCGAGAAGAAGAGCAGCGGATGGAACGCGCCGCTCCTGGCGCCGTGGCTGGAGAAGAGCGTGGATGGTGCGAGCACGCGCTTCTTTGGCAAGGCCGCCTGCTACATGGGCGAGGGCGGCTCCATCCCGTTCATGGGCATGCTGGGCCAGCAGTTCCCGCAGGCGCAGTTCCTGATCACCGGCGTGCTGGGGCCGGGCTCCAACGCGCACGGGCCCAATGAGTTCCTGGACCTTCCCACCGCGGAGAAGCTCACCTGCTGCGTGGCCCAGGTCCTCGCCGAGCATCACCAGCGCTGAGTCGACCAACCTGCCTGTGACGGGTCGCCTGTCGTCACCAGCGCACGCAACAAATGCGTAAAACGCCCGATAATCCGGCCCCTTTCTGGATTGGGCTCGAGGGTTATCCATGGTGTCGCGCCTGCGTTGGTCGTCGTGGTTGGTGATCTCCGTCCTGTTCCTGGCCGGTTGTGACGGCTGTGGGCCCCAGGAGACCTCCTGCGGGTCGGACCAGGATTGCCCCGCGGGGGAAGCGTGCCAGGAAGGCACCTGCGTGGGCGTGGGCGGAGGCGGTGACAACCAGGCCCGCACCGACGGCGGATTCGTGCGACGGCACGACGCTGGACCGGGAAGCTCCTCCAGCAGCGCGTCCTCCACCGCGTCGTCCTCCAGCGGCGCGTCCTCCACCTCGTCGTCCTCCAGCTCCAGCAGCTCATCCTCGTCGTCGTCCAGCTCCTCCTCGTCCTCCAGCTCCTCGGGCAGCGTGGTGATCGACACCGACAACGACGACGTCCCGGACAACGTGGACAACTGCCCCACCATCTCCAACTTCCTGCAGATCGACACCGACTCCGACGGACGCGGCGACCCGTGTGACAACTGTCCCTACGCGGCCAACCCCGGCCAGGAGGACGGCAACGGCAACGGCGTGGGCAACGCGTGCGAGCCCGACGCGGGCAACGCCTCCGACGACGACGGTGACGGCGTGCCCGATTCCTGGGACAACTGCCCCAACACCAGCAACCCCGACCAGGCCGACCGTGACCTCGACGGAATTGGCGACGCGTGCGACCCCACCACGGTGACCCGGCGCACGGGCGTGACCACGCATGACTGTCGCCAGGAGCCGGTGTTCGGCGGCGTGGAGCCCGACGTGGAATGGCAGTGGCCGCCGCCGGGTGGAACCGTGGTGGCGCCGGAGAGCGACCAGGTGATGAGCACGCCCGCGGTGGCGGACCTCAACGGCGACGGGCTTCCCGACGTCGTGTTCGTGAGCTTCGAGGGCTACCTGCCCGACAACTGCGGCACCACCGCCAGCCCCGAGCCCTGCCCGCCCACCGACCCCAACGTCTACCGCTTCCGCAACCCCGTGCTGCGCGCCATGCGCGGCGACACCGGCGCAACCATCTTCGACGTCACCGGCCTGCCGCTGGCCTCCGCCTCCAGCGTGGCGGTGGCGGACCTGGACCAGGACGGGGTGCCGGAGATCGTCGCCATCCGCACCAACTACGGCACCAGCAACGCCACCGGCCTCATGGTGTTCAACAGCGACGGCACGGTGCGCTGGGACTGCGCCGACCCCGCCCTCAACAACTGCAGCGCCGGCACCAACCGCTGGCACCACTGGGGCGCACCGGCGATTGCCAACGTGGACCAGGCGGGCGCGCCGGAGATCGTGCTCGGGAGCCAGGTGTTCCGCGCCGACGGGACCGTCATGTTCAACCCGCCCGCTGGCTCCGGTGAGGGCGACAACCCGTACTACTACAACAGCAACCTCATCCACGTGGGTCCGCTCTCGACGCTGGCCGACCTCAACGGCGACGGCTACCTGGACCTGCTGGCCGGCTCCAGCGCGTTCGCCTACGACGTCAACAGCGGCAACTTCCTGGCCACGCCGTACTTCAACCTGAACCAGGGTGCGTCTCCCGTCGTCGACGGTTTCCCCGCGGTGGTGAACCTGGATGCCGACAACTACCCGGAGATCGTGCTCACCTCGCGCGGCACGGTGTACCTCTACGAGAACGACGGCACGCTCATCTCCAGCCTGGCCATCCCGGTGGGCCCGCTCAACCGCAGCGTGGCCGGCGGCCCGCCCACCGTGGCCGACTTTGACGACGACGGCTTCCCGGAAGTCGCGGTGGCGGGACGTGAGTTCTACGTGGTGATGGACATTGACCCCAACACCCGTGCCCTCTCCCTGCTGGCCACCTTCCCCATCCATGAGACGTCGTCGTCGCGCACGGGCTCCTCGCTGTTTGACTTCGAGGGCGATGGCATTCCCGAGATCGTCTACAACGACGAGTGCTACCTCCGCGTCTTCCACGTGCAGGATGCCGGTCCGCCCGAGGAGCGCCTGGCCGTGATCTTCCAGGCGGACAGCGCCAGCCTCACCGCGTATGAGTATCCGGTCATCGTCGACGTCGACAACGACGGGAACGCGGAGATCGTGGTGGGGAGCAACAACTACGGCCGCCTGTATCCGCCGCAGGCCGGCGACCCGGGCGACCCCGCGCTCTTTTGCGTGCTGGACCCCAACGACCCCGACTACCAGCTCACCACCGGCCTGCGCGTCCTCGGCGACAAGAACGACACCTGGGTCACCACGCGCAAGATCTGGAACCAGCACGCCTACCACATCGACAACGTCAACGACGACGCCACGATCCCCGCCGTGGAGGGCGCGAGCTGGATGAGCCACAACACCTACCGCCTCAACGAGCAAGGCGCGGGTCCCGACGGCGCGGTGGCGCCCGACCTGGCCGCCGGCGAGACCGAGCTGCTCACCCGCTGCGGCGACCGCGTGCGCATGGGTGTGTGGGCGCAGAACACCGGCAGCCTCACCGTCAACGCGGGCCTCGAGGTGGCGTTCTACGTGGGCGACCCCGCGCCGGGGAATCCCGCCTTTGCGGTGGCACGCACCACCACCGCGCTGGCTCCGGGCGAGGAGGAGTTCGTGACCGCCGAGCTGGTGCCGGTGCCGGATGTGGCCACGCGCATTGTGATCCGCGTGGATGACGACGGGACGGGGCAGGGTCGCGGTGCGCACCAGGAGTGTTCCGCGGATGACGCGCCCAACCAGACCGAGCTCACCGTGGGCGGCGGCTGCTGAGGCGCGGGTTGTTGCCCTTCCGTGGGATGCGCGGCCGTGTCGTGCGGCACGGGAACAATGAGGCCTGGTGCCGCAAATCGGCGAAACGACCCAACTGAGCGCGGCACATCTACGCCTCCCCACGCCGTGGGGGAGGCCCGCCGCCACGACGAGAAAACAGCGCGGCAGGGAAGGCGGCGGGGTGGGGGGGCCGCGCCGCCACCGTACCCAGGGTCAACCCGTCCTCACGTCATCAGCTCATGCAGGATGGCAATCAGTGCCACGCACGCGGTGTCCGTCCGCAGCGTCCGCGTCCCCACGTTGACGGCGAGGAATCCTGCCCGACCGAGCAAGGAGAGCTCGAACGCGTTCCAGCCGCCCTCCGGCCCCACCGCGAGCAGCACGCGTTCCCCGTCGGGAATCCGCACGCGGGAAAGGCGCGTGGCGCCCGCCGGGTCCGCCACCAGGCACACGCTGGCCGGACAGAGCTCTCCAATGCGGTCCTCGATCAGCGGCCGGAACACGCGCGCCACCGTGACGCGCGGAAGTCGCGTGTCACCCGCCTGCTGCAAACCCTCGACGAGCAGCGGCCCGTACACCTCGGGACGGAGCCAGTGCGTGTCAAAGTAGTTGCGTTCCACCTTGGCCGCGTTGGTGATGACCACGTTGTGCACGCCCAGCGCCGCCACCTGCGCCCACAGCCGCTTGAGCACCTTGGGACGCGGCAGCGCGAGCAGCAGGTCCACGCGCGGCGCCGGCGGGATGGTCCCTTCGAGCTCCACGCGCAGGATGACGTTGTCACCCTGGATGGCTTCCACCACGCCGGTACCCCGCGGCCCATCCAGCACGCCCAGCTTCACCACCTGTCCCGGCACGACGTGCAGCACGGAGCGGAGGTGCTCGGCGCGTTGGTCGCGCAAGGTGACGACGTGGCCCGGCGGCAGCTCCTCGGCGGCGAGCAGGATGCGGTTCATGGAACGGCCCGCAGGCTAGCGCATTTCCGTGGATGCACGCGGCGCGGGGTGCTGCTAGATGCGCCGCCTGGAGGATCCTGCCATGTCCGACCGTGAGACCTTCCTGCAGGCGCTGCAGCCCGTCCTGGAGCTGGTGCGTACCATCAGCCCCTCGGACCCCGAGGCGGAGGCCAAGCTCAACCGCGCGCTCCCCCCCGACGGGGAAGTGCTCTCCCGGGTGCGCACGTTGATGCGTGAAGGCGTGGCCGCACGCTGGCTGTGTGACCGCGAGAACGCCGGCGTCCGCTTCTCCCGCGTGCAGAAGTCCGACGGCAGCGGTCTCTCCATTGACGCGGTGCACATGGAGCGCGCCGGTGCCGGGCACACCCATCCCCACGGTGAAATCGACCTGTGCTTCTCCGTCGAAGGGAACCCGAAGTTCGACGGCAAGCCCGCGGGCTGGGTGGTCTACGCGCCCAACACCTGGCACGTGCCCACCGTGCAGGGCGGCGCCATGGACATCCTGTATTTCCTCCCCGCCGGCGCCATCCAGTTCGGCCCCAAGCCGGAGGGGGCCCAGCAGGTTGGACTGCGCTGATGCCGCGGAACTCTCAACCCGCTCACGAGATCCTCGCGGCGTCGCGGGAGCTCTCCAACGCACTGGAGAAGCTCAAGTTCGCCGCGCCCATCACCCACGTCTACAACCCGCTGGTGTACGCATGGAAACCGTACCAGCAGTACGTGGAACGGTATGGGAGCTCGCGCAAGCGTGTCGTCGTCATTGGGATGAATCCCGGACCGTTCGGGATGGCGCAGACCGGCGTCCCGTTTGGTGAGGTCTCCCTGGTGCGCGACTGGCTGGGCATCCACGCCGACGTGGGCCACCCGCGCCACGAGCATCCCAAGCGCCCCGTGCAGGGCTTCGACTGCCCCCGCAGCGAGGTGAGCGGTGCGCGCATCTGGGGCGCCATCAAGGACCATTTCAAGACGCCCGAGCGCTTCTTCAAGGACCATTTCATTGCCAACTACTGCCCGTTGCTGTTCCTCGAGGAGAGCGGGCGCAACTTCACGCCGGACAAGTTGCCGCGCGCGCAGCTCGTCGAGATGAAGGAGCTGTGCAACCGCCACCTGCGTCGGGTGGTGGAGATCCTGGAGCCGCAATGGGTGGTGGGCGTGGGCGCGTTCGCGGAAGGCGCGGCGCGCGACTCGGTGCAGGGTCTCGACGTGAAGGTGGGCCGCATCCTGCACCCCAGCCCCGCCAGTCCCAGGGCCAACGCCGACTGGGCCGGTCAGGCGAGAGCGGAACTGCGGGCGCAGGGTGTCTGTGCGTAGGGCGTCACCTCCAAGTTGGAGGGCCGGCTTTTCGGCGTCGTGGGTGTTCCCAGCCCGCTCTGATGGGGTGTCTGGAATTCAGTCACCCTGTCCGGAAATCAGACAGGTCCGCGCGCGTTCAACACGTGTTCTCCGTCGAGAACTGGGTTGGCATTGGTTGTGCTTTGCGCCACCACGCCCCCCCGGCCCCAAGAACAAACCAGCCAGGCGGCGTGGCCACAAAGCCTGGCTGGGGGGCTAAGAGACAGTGGGGGTTGGCACGGAGATAAGCACCGGAATTGCCAGATTCCGACCGGGAA